>JAUWMT010000012.1 GCA_030613025.1 Candidatus Cloacimonadota bacterium | reverse complement strand
TAAAATATTTCGAATAATTACCAATAAAATTCTATATATTACACTCCAAAATCCAAAATCTAGATATTTATGCTTTGTTGAAATATGAAGTATATGAAATTTATCACTCACTCAAAACTGGGGTTTTTAAAGTGAACTCATTATTTTAATTTGTTGAGTAAATTTACTCTCTTTTTTAAATCTACAAAGTTACGCGAGATTTTATTTATGTTACGAGTAAAAAATAGTAAAAAAACGTTAAGTAGTCGATCCTGAAAAACTCTATTTTTTCCATTAGATTACTTTCATTTTCATTACATTGAAGGGTAAGATTTACTATAAGAGTCAAGACATTGCTCAAACTGCACATTTTTAATATAATATTTCATTAAATTGAGCATTTTTTTGATAAAAATAATAGAGACAAAAAAAGTAGACGCAATTCGCCTATAGATCATACGTAAATTATATCCGCAGGCTGAGAATACTGTATTTAATGAATCTCCATCTTTGCCTTTAAGATAATTACGATCAAGACGATGTTCGCCCTTCATATGTCCAATATCGGCTTCAATAACGCTGCGTCGATTATACCACTTCCGCTGTGAACGTGTAAGACGGTTCCTACTTCTTCCTACAATATGAATCTCTGCTTCTCCATCATAATCATGACCACGATACCCAAGATCAACATACACTTCTCCCAACTCACCAATGGAACGTGTGTTGCTCTCCGTTTGACGTAAAGTCTCTTGCAGTGTATGTCCATCATAAGGATTCCCATGAAAAGCTACTGCCGACAAGATAAAACCCTCTTTAGAGGTCCCTGCAAATCTTACCTTATTGCCAAACTCATAACGCTTATGTGCCTTCCCTTTGCAGATACATTCTACATGTGGCTCGTGAACACTATAAAGTTTATGCTTACTTGTTCTCGTTTGACTCATACCCCTCTCCACTAACTCTCTTAATACCTTGAAATCTTTATCCATGAGAAGTTCCGGTGTCGCTTTCCGGAGAATATCTCGATACAATCTCCCAAGTGAAGTCCTCAACTTGCTCTTAACTCTCCTAGCTCGTTTCATCTGTCTGGCATGTACATAACCCCCATGCCTGCGAAGTAAAGTCTTGCCTGATCTCTCATAGTTCTGCTTCATGGGAATATCATAAAATTTCCCCTTTCTAACAAGATGTTGGATTAATCTGTAATACAACTTTACATCTGTTGGAAAGGTAATGTTCTTCTCCTGTACTGTCGTATCAACATTAACTTTCTTAATACTACTCTCTTTTATGGTCTTTGTCTTAAGACCCGACTTGATCGTTGTCTCAAGGAGTTCTTGTAAATGTGAATCTTTTAAACGATTGCGCCACTTGGTCATGCTGGTAGGATGAATCGGGAACTCCGTTTGAAAATATTCCTCACCAGAGAAATACTGCCAGTAAGGATTTTCTATCCATTGCTCTACGAGAACTTCATCACTCAGGTCTTTCATATACTTCAGGTAATGAAGCCCTACCATCAAACGCACTGATTTCGCCGGACGTCCCATATCCTTTGAATACAATACCTTGAATGACTCATGAAGATCATCCCAGGATATACTATTCGCTAATCTGCAAAGAGGATGGGATAAATTAAGTAAATTTCGTAAACTCAATTTAAATAAATTTGGCTCTGATATCTCTTTTTTTATCATCGTAAACTCTCAGCTTTTTGCGCATTTCTGCGCCTTTTTTGGGAGTTTTTTACATACTTAAATCCCCTTAGTCAACTTATTTATCAATACATTAACAACTTTTTCAGGGGGGACTAAGTAACGTTTACATAACTAACATCAAAGGAAACACAACCTTACAAATTATGCATCATTCTCAAATATATCAACCTCTTCATCGTCTTTTATGACTTCCTTCTCTCCTAAATTATACTTGTTCATATTTTCTTTGATGAATTTCACTACAACTTTGATAAGCAAAAATATGAGTATCAAAATAGAAAAGCTTTTCCAAAATTTTGTTTTTCTCTTCTTTTTGTCTTTCATTGATTCTCCTACAAAAAATATTTTAGACTGTTTATTTAATATTTGGGTGTATGATTGAATCAGAAAATTTACTTTGTCCAGAAATATATTATGAGCCAAGTTTTTTTAGTCTTAAACGAATATCCGGTGCAAAGGTTCCTTGTGGAAACTCGAGTAAATAATCAGTATAATATACCAAAGCTTGTTCATTCAAACCAAGCTGGTTAAAGCAATTCGCAGTCATGAAGCATACATATTCCCTGTATGGATCATCATTGTCTGTTAGCAGCTCCCTACAAAACTCAACAGCAACTGCATACTCTCCCTGGTCATAATAATAGTCAGCAACCTGCAGCCTCAAATATGATACAGCAGAGGAATCCTGAAGTACAATACCTAATCGCTCAATATCCTTATTCAACTGTGCATTGTTATTAAAATACATATTTCTAAGAAGGGAAAGAGCAGCATTTTTTACATTATCATCTGCCTGCATAAGATGCAGCTCGTTATTCATTGTACGATACATTCCGGCAATGTCATTTATAAATTTGGATTCATAATCATGAGCAAAAAAATCTTTAGAAAGAGAATCTGCTACTGAAAAATCTCCTTTGAGAAGTGCTGTTTCAATACGCTTCATCTTTGCTCTTTCCTTCACATCTTTATTGTAATGCTTGTTCTCAATAATTTCAGTTAGTATATTCTCGCTTTTTCCGTAATCTTCTTGTTGCAAATAGCACTGTGAAAGCAAGATGGATAATTCTGCCCTTTCCGATGACACACTGGCAAAATCAAGCGCTTTTTCCAGGTATATTTGTGACTGCACAGGATTTTGATATTCAAAAAGTTCGATATTTGCCAGATTCTTATATGCTCCAAAAATATATGCTGAAGGCAGCGATGCTTTAGTGTTTTGATAAAGCTCAATTACTTTCATATAATGCTTATATGCCTTTTCGTGATCATTAAGAAAATAATACAACTCCCCTATCTTGTTTTCCAGATAGAGAACTGTCTGCTCATCCTTTGTAGATTTAAGTACTTCAGAGAGACACTGAATACTGAGCTTGTACAAATTCTGTTTCTCCGCAAGAGTCGCAAGCTTGATCAACGCATCATTACCCAAAATTCTGTAAAACTCAAAAGCTCGCTGATACTGCCTTGAAAGCATAAGGAACTCGCCGATAAGCTCCTGCAATTCAATACTCGGCTCTTGTTTCTGCCGAGTTTCTAAAGCTAAAATTATCTCTTCATACGACAGATCAAGCTTTTCAACGCGATAACGCACATTTTGATATGTTCTATTATCTAAAATATTTAAGTACTCATTCAAAGCATCATAAAATCTTTCCTGCAACTGATAGACATTAGCCAATTCCTGAGCAAATGCAATTGACCTCTTTGATCCCTTTCGCGCTCTTAGATATAATTCGATAGCATCATCGTACAAATGGTATCTTTGATAGATCTGAGCGACCTGCCTTATTATCGAGCTATTTACCTTTGAATCTTGGAGAAGTACTTCAGCCATCTTTTTAGCTTCATCAAGCTGATTTTTCTTGATCAGTAGTTCAATTCGTGTGATTTGATAGTAATTATTTGTAAGAAAATCCTTCTCGTTTTCAAGAATTTTTTCTAGAGAATCAAGTTTATTCGTTCGCATATAGAGATATATTAACCTGCTGACCACCTGTCTGTTATGTGGAAAATTGTCAAGTAATTGTTTATATAACATTTCGGCTTTAATAAAATTTCCCTGCTGTTCATAGTGCAATGCTTCACGAATTTTTACCTGAAGTACTGCTTGATCATCAACAGCATAAATTGTCTGTGTGAAAATTATGAAAAAACAGATTATTATTATGAGATATCTAATTATTTTCATGCTGTATTTTTTCCAAATATTCTTTGATTAGTCGGTGGTATTCTTCGGGATAATTTTCATTTATATACTTCAGAATATCTTTCACTTCCATGTTTGTAGTGTCAATAATGAGATTGTCCGGCACATCCCATTGCTGTTCGCCCGGTGTTTCAGATTCTCTTTTCTTGCTGTAATCCCGCTCATGGATGGAGCGCTGAGCATCGAGAAGTCGGGATAGGATATTGTTCTGCTGGCGGATCACCTGCTCATCAATTATGCCCCGCTGAAGCTTTTCCACTACTTCTTTTAACTCATTCTTCAATCCCTCCATATTTCCAAGTAGTTTTTCAGCTTCAGGATAATCCCGCAGCATTCGTTCAAAATTCTCCTTTATCTGCTGCTCGTTGCCTGCAATTCTGTCTATCATCCCTTGCTGCTGGGGTGTTAAGCCCCTGCCCTGTTGCAACTGCCCCATCATTTGCTCGAGCATTGCCTGGGTAAGCATATTTATCGATTGCTGCCCCTGTGACATCTGCTGAAGCTGTTGTAAAAGCTGCTGCATACTTCCGCCGGAGCCCTGTGGTTGCTTGCTCTTCGAGAGCAAAAGATCAATGATCATTAGATTCATTGCCTTAAATATTTCTTCTTTGTCTTTCTGAATATTGTAATGGCTGTTTTCAGAAATTTTCTCGAACATCCTTTCAAAGCTGTTGAGAGCAATCGCGGAATGAGGAAAAAATTTTGGATCCATCATCAGAATTATCATGGGATCCTTGAACAGGGTATTGACAGAATTCTTGATGCCTTCGTACATGCTTATCTCTTCATCAAGAATATCATAGGTATTATAGGATTTATCAAGAAAACGCTCCTGTTTTTTGGAGAAGAAAAGCATCTCATTAAGGGTCTTCTTGAGCAATTTTTGAAACTCGGTCATGAGCGAAGCCTGCATCTTCATCTGCGCCATGTATATTGAATTCCTGAGTTCTGAAAGCCCGACGAGTATCTCGGGTTGTTTCTTTTTCACTTGCTTATCGTCAAGACTGAGCTGCTGAGAAGCAGTTTGCATTGCTTCGCCCAATTTATTCTGACCTTCCCGCTGAAGTCCTTTCTCAAGTTCATTTGCAGCATTCTTTTCCTTATTTTCCGCAAGTTCTTTTGCGAGTTCTGCTAAGTCCTTATTAAGTGACTTAAGTTTTTCATGAATGTCTGACTGGGATGGAGCAAGTTCACTCAACTGCTGATTTTGATCGATGCGTTCTGAGGTTTGCTCATTGAGCTGTTTTTGCAGTTTTTCCAGCTCTTCTGCTTGCTGCAAAGCTTTTTGCAATTTTTGCTCAAGTTGAATGCTCTTCAATAATTTTAATGTTTGTTCGAGTTTTTTATTAAACTCCTCTTGTGAGAACTGAAAATTATTCAGCGCATTTTTCATCTGTTCGGGAGTGAGCTTCTCCATCTGCATTTGCAGTTCTTTCATTGCCTTTTCAAGTTCGGGAGATGAGATTTCCTTCATTATCTCATGGATCTGCTTCAATTTTTCCAATGTTTCCCGGGCAACCGCTTTATTTTTTTCGAGTTCATCAACAAACTTTTCATATTCCTTAGCTGCTTCTTCTGCTTTCTTAGCGAGTTCTTTTTGCTTCTTAAGAACCTCTTTCAAATCCTCTTTTTGCTGCCAATCCATTTCCTCATTTTTGAGAAATTTCCTTCTAAGTTCATCAAATTTTTCCTTATTTTTCCGGGATTCTTCCAGCGATTCCCTCATCTCATCCATATTTCCGGACTGCTGTTTTTGAATTTCTTCATATAGCTCTTCGATCGATGGAAATTTAAGAAGGAAAATCTTTGTGTTAGATGTATGTGCTTCGGGAACAGTGCAGTTATCATAAACTTTCAAATAGTAGAATATCACATCTCCCGGAAAGAGTGCCTGGTCAGATACATTAAAATTGTAACTCGCAGTCAGTGTGGTAATTCCTGTTGTATCGAGAATTGTTTTTGACATATATTCTCCATCATTTTTCTTATAAAGAATTTCTATCTTCTGTACCCCAAAATCATCAGACGCAGTGAAATCGATTCGTTCCTGCATGTTTTGAGCAAGTATCTTATCCCGTGCCGGCAGGATGATCTCAATTTTTGGCGGAAGATCCTCTTCCGCAAATATGTTCCGTTCAATAATGTTATTAGTATTTCCAAGAATATCTTTCAAATAAAAATGATAACTTCCACTATTCACAACTGTAAATCCTGTTCTATAAGTGAAGTCCCCTATCGTTTCAAGTTTTTTTGTAGTGCCATCAGAAAAGACTATCCTGTATTCTGTGAGCTTGTTATTAACTATGAGCTCTTCTATAATTTCTGTCCCCTTTATCGCAATGATCTTGCCCGAGATGTCATTTTCAATCCGATTTTTCAGTTGGGTATAAGTTGGATAGAAATAGCTTATTTGCAAATTCTTTATTATAGGTTTTTCCAGCACCTGCACTGTAAATGTGTCCGACTGCGCAAATTTGTTCGAGATCGCATAATGAAGGTCGTCGGTAATATTATAAAGAATATGAGTATTCGAGGTCATCTTCATAGTTTTCCAGCGTCTCTGCTGCTCTACATGAATGTCATATGATAATTCCGGATAGAAATTGTTTATTATGATCGGGAGATTGCTTCCTTTGAGAATTTTTGTATTTCCCGGGGACACATCTATGAACGAATCGTAATGCGGAGCAAATGCTGTAGGATGAAGAATTGTTTTGGCGGAGGTAGTAAGTAATACGGGATTTATAAGCAGCACAAGGATAAAAGCAGCAGAAGCAAAAAGAATGGCATGAAAACTTTTCTTCAGTGTTTTTGCAGGAAAGATATCTGAAAACTTCAGTTCTGATGCTCTATTATCTGCATCATCAATTGCTTTTTCAAGAATTTCTTGGGAATAGTGATCCAGATCAGATTGTGTTTCAAATTCAAAGGCAGACAGAATTATTTCATTATTCAGCGGATCAAAATTTGAAATTTTATGAGCTATTTGCTTAATGGATGGGATCGTGAAGAGAAATCTGATAATGAAAAGTAAAATGATAATTCCTGCAACAAGTTTTGCGATCAAAGACCATGTTTTTAGAGCATCATAATGCTCGAAGGATGAAGTTAGAGGTTGAGTGAGAAATGAATAAACTATAAATAATAACAGTAAAATTGTAATCAGGTATAGTGCATTCTCAAGCAGTGAATTGAGAACATATTTATTTCTGAAAGAGATTAAAACTTTTTTATAAATGCTCATGTATAATCAAATATGGAGCCACCAGCGGGATTTGAACCCACGATCTACTGATTACGAATCAGTTGCTCTGCCAACTGAGCTATGGTGGCTTATTATCACGTAATTAACATCCTATACGTAAAGTAAGAGAAAAGCAAAGTGGGAGGTGGGGTTGTCAAGTTTTGGGGAAAATAAGAAACGCTCAATTTCGACTCCTAAGGAGTGCAACGACGAGGAGTCGAGGTTGAAATAAAATAACACCTCAAATCCTCGCTACGCTTCAGTCTTCACTTCGTTACGCCCCGACAGGTTAGGATTCGAAGTAGATGAATATCAATTATTTATCTTACTATAACTATTTTCTCAATTGCTGAATCCATACTTTTAGACTCAATTCTATAAAAATACACACCATTCGAAATATCCTTGCCCTGCTCATCCTTGAAATTCCAGGAAATTGAAGAAGATATACTATTTTTAGTTACGACAAGGTTTTCTTTAGCAATATCAATGGTTGTAATAAGCTGACCTTTGATATTGTATATCTTTATTTTTGGATCTACTACATTTTGAATATTCTTGAAATTAAATGAAAAAGTTTGGCTCTTTGAAGACAGAGTAACAGGATTCGGAAAGCTAAAAATATCAATATTAGATTGATCATGAACAAAAGGTGGATCATCAATTGAGAATAAAGAATCCAGATCGGCATAAACTAAATCCATGAAGGTTTTAGCATCATCCATTTCCATATAATAAAGAGGAAATCCAAGGGTATAGATTGCGCCGGTTTCTCCCGGGTCTTTTACATATTTAGTTCCAACAGGCGCATCTGCAAACTGCTGATGGATATCCATTGTATCAGTAATACAGGTAAAGATAGTCTCTGCTTGAACAGGATTTAAAAAAGTGACATTACCAATTTTCCCTAATGGGTTTGAGGTTGTTACCCAATATTCAGGAAAATATGCTCCAGTTAGAAATTTGTAAATATGCAGGTTCAAATTAAAGGGATCAAGGGTATTGAAATCATTTAATCCATGAGCACCAACAAACATAGAGTTATCCTGATTAGGCATTCCCCACAACCAGTTGTTATCTTCCAATAACTGAGAAAGTGCTGAAAGCGTATCTGCAAGACCACCGTATTCCTGCAAAAAGTCGCGTGCTAAGAATGCTATTGGATCGCAGATATTAGCTGTTCCTGTAAAGAGCAAACTACCTCCTTGATCCAAGTAATATCTCATAATATCATAATGCTGTAATAGATGAACTTTGGTACAATCATTATAAAAACTCTTTGGATCGTTTGCATACCAAAGGATCATTTTAGATGATTGAATATCTGATGGTGCAAAATAGGGTGCTAAATCATCATAACGAACATCTCTGTTTAAATTGCAGATATAAGTATAATTATCATCTCTAAGATCGATCCAATCTACTGAACCGCTGTAATCTTCAACTAATTCCTGATAAAAGTTATTAACAGAATCCTCGATAGCAAATATCATCTGATTTTGAGTATCATCAACTAAAAGTATGTTATCGGATTGGCTTGCATCTACAGGTTCATGAAACGTAAATACCAATTCTTCCGGAGTTGGATCCACTGCTCCCTGAATATCAACAGAACGCACTTTGAAAGTGTGTTCTCCAATTGATAAATTTGTAAGTAAGCAAGATTGATCATCATTAATGAGAATCCTCATCCATTCTTCACCACTTAACGAATCAATAATTACAGAACCGATTGAAGGTAAACCGCTCGTTCCTCCATCAAGTTGAATATCCATATATTCAATATCACAATAGTAGCGAATGTACTCATCCAAATTTTCATCATAGAAGTATGTATGAGTTGTATAAATTCTTCCTCGATCAGTCCAATATTCAAATTCCCCTAAGTAACTCCACCATAAATATAATTCCAGATCTTGTGACCAGATTGCAGAGAACTCTTCATTGGCATCGACATAAAAAGGATTACCGAAATGATACTCTCCGCTGATAATTTTTTCCGGTATTGGGTGGTCCGCTATCGGATCGTGAAGATAATATTTTAGGTAATGATTTTGACCTAAGAGGTATACATGTGGTAGAATATTCAAGCTGACATTATTTAAATAATCGGGAAGGTAATCAGCCCATGAAACCATAAATGGTGCAGTATCAGGAGTAAAGTAATCTCGGACAAAAAAAGTCATCTTTGCACAGGTAGAATCTTCTAATCCTGCATAACTAACTGCTTTGACCTGCAATTGTGTTACTTCGTAGGTTCCATCAATATATTTTTCATTAATTTCAAGTTGAGGTTTGTTATGAGGATTTCCTTCTGGATAACTGCTTTTTAATAATAGTTTATCCTGTTCGTCAAAATATTCAGTTGAATGCCATTCTGTGCTGTCGATTATAGCTCCAATTGGTCCAATGTGAAGAGTATCCGTACTGGTATTTTCATAATAAACTAACCTGTATATATAATAATCTGTAATTTCACTTCCAATGAGCATAAAATTAAGCGCAGCACCAACACGCAAAGAATCGATGTCACCCTGTGATGTGCAAATAAATGTTTCGGGAGCATCACCCCCAACGTTGTGCCAACCTAAATACTGAAATGTATCTAATGGATAGACGATCCATTCCGACGTTTCTGCATTTACGCCAGCTGAGATTGTCCAATCAATATTTCCGTTGAAAATTGAATCTTTCCTTACAATTGTATGATTGTATGTTGCTTCAGGTATTCCGGCTACATCCCAGCCATTGCCTGGATTTTCATCAGGATTTCCGATTATATCTATCAGTTTCCAAGTCGAACCGTCATCACTAATTTTTTCTAATCCCCGTGCATCATTACCATTGAAATGTACAACACTTGGATATGATAGTATCTCATCTGCAACATTTTGCAGACTGTCACAAGCTTCGTCTGTTGTAATTACCCATACATCGTATGGTTCTAAGGTAGCATCATCAGGAAATTCATGCCAGAATTGCCAACCATTGCCATTCACTGATTGTGCAATACGATAATTCTCTAATTCAATTGGTTGAATTGTAGGATTAAATATTTCCAAAGCTTTATTCTGACTGGTTCCCTCAATGTATTCCGAGAATAAGAGATCTGACACGAAATCATCAATAAAGCTCAGGTCAAAATCTGCTTCATAAAATTGTTCCAAAATATATGCTATATCTTCTAATTCATCAGAAGTGTCACCAAGAAATACTGCCGAATAAATTATTACAGAATCTCCGGGCGCAAAATTTAGACTATTACCCGTTGGATTAGTGAATCCATTCTGGTCTCCATAATATGAATACATAAATCGTGTATCACAAGGATCATTAAGCTGAGCGCCTGGATCTTCAGTAAGAGAAACATATTTTGTTGGAGCAAATGAGTTAGCATTGTGTGTCATTAACCAATACTTTTCATTTCTTTCTTCACCTGGAACATTATGGCTGGGACCGTCACCAACTTCCCATGTCCAGCATGCAAAATTAGCATTATCAGCAACTGGAAATACTTTTGCTGCTAAATATCCGATTGATAATCCTCCATCAAAATCTTCGTCATAGCTGTAGGCATAATTGTATGAATCATTATATGTACTAACATCATCATTAGCTCTCGCATATGAACTCCAGGATTGAGGACCAATATCACAATCAATATAATATCCTAATGCAAAATCAAAGAGCGTATCTACTGGATTCATATTATAAATAGTTGTTTTAATAAGTGCAATTTTGTTAAAATAATGAAGTGGCCAGCAGAAAGTTTCATGAGAGATCGCTATATTTAAAGGTATATGATTTTGAGGATATGATTGTGATTCGATTACTCGCTCTCCGGGAGTTCCAAATGGGCTATAATCATAAAAATATAATCTTAAATTTTCATACCCGAAATATCCTCCATCTTCATCGATCAACCCATCGCCATCATCATCATATCCCATAGAAAAACAAAATATGCTGTCGGGATCAAGTGGGAAATCTTTTTTCCCGATTGGATCTTCATCGACCAAGCTGTCACCGTCATCATCAAAATTAATGATTCCGTTATAAGAATAATATTTCATTGTAGTATCAAGGGGATTATACAAAGTATATTGATTCCCCAGTACATATTCTAATGGATTATATGCCGGTAAAAGCTCGTAATAATCGTTATCTCCATCAAAGCCGACAGTCACAAGAGTATCGATAACTCTTCCAAATCCCATGTTTGCCGTTCCTGTATATTCATGGTTTGGATCCTGCCAGAACAGCATTTCACCTAATTCGTTTCTGCGTTGTTTTTTCGCACTGAACCATAAAGCACCAGTATAAAGAAAATCAATACCCGAACCCTTTGGATATTCAAGTGAGGGCCACTGTGGAACTATATCGTCACCAGAGCCCAAAGTGCCGTAATTAGAAACACGGAATAAGTAATTACCAGAATTATGATATTTAAAGATATCAAGTACTTTTGAAGTAGTATTTTGTGGTTTAATCTGTGCAGCGAATAAAAGAGATGGTAATAAAACGAGTAATATAACCGAAACTATTTTCTTCATGTCATCCTCCGTCTAATAGACTTGTTTCAAATCAACAAAAATATTTTAGTTTTGTCAAATTAATCATCAAAACAACGAATATTTTTCTCTCCTTACAACCTACAACTCTCCCTATCTCAATTCCCGCATACTGTTAGTAATATGAATTGAAATCTTACTGTATCATATTTAGTTAGTACTTTTTTTATCGCTTACCAAACCATGGTCCTTCATCAAGAATTTGAAGGAAATATTCCCTATCTTCTTTTTCTTCAATAAGCTCGCCTGCACCTTTTGCAAGGTCGTAATATTCTTTCCAATCGTCATCATCATTTAACGCCAGAGCCCGTGCAAACTGCTCATAAGCAAAGGCAAGGTCGAAATCTTCAAAGCCGAATTTTTCAGTAATATTAAGGCAGTTCTGAGCATGATGAAGAGCAGGTTCCTTTCTACCAATAATTGTATAAACGTGGGCTACCATCCACTCTCCACGCTGCATGTTTAAGGGCTGCCCGATGATCGACCAGTGCATAAGTGAGGCGTGAGCAAGATTAAGCATTACTTCGTCCTCTTCGTAGTTTCTTTCGGGCATATCGAGGAAATCCCATGTTCTGTTAAAGAAATCCACTGCAAATATCTGATACGCCTGTTCAAGCGTAAATTCTTTGGGTTGATCTTCTTCAATTTCTTCAGCGAAAAGGGTGAATGAGCACAGCAACAGAAACGAAATTAATAATATTTTTTTCATTATATCTCCAAGCTAAATTGCTGGATATTTTCAACAAATTGATTGCGTCCTGTCAATTTATCAGGCATAATAAACAGATTTCACTTTTAATTTGACAATTCAGTTTATTCCATACCTTATATGTATAAAATGATAAAAATCAGGAGATTGAAATGACAGATACTCAACAGGAGCAGCAGGAAAAGAAAAAGGAATTGTATGAAAAGAATTTGAAAAACATAAAACATGCGATCGTAGTAATGAGCGGTAAAGGTGGCGTGGGAAAAAGCACTGTTAGTGTGAATCTCGCCTATTCCCTTGCAGAAAGGGATTTCAAAGTCGGCATTCTTGATACAGACATTCATGGACCTTCAATTGTGAAAATGACAGGAGTCGAGAACAAAACACTCGTTTATCAAGAAGGACAATCCCCTGCTCCGGTGCAGGTTTCAGATAATCTCGTGGTGCTTTCAATCGCATCATTACTTCAGGATCCGGACAGTCCGGTTATCTGGCGTGGACCTATGAAGATGAATCTTATCAAGCAGTTCATGGAAGATATTGAATGGCCCGAGCTGGATTATCTTATTGTTGACTGCCCTCCGGGAACCGGTGATGAACCGCTGAGTGTTATCCAAATACTTAAGAAAATTTCCGGTGTGATCATTGTGTCCACACCACAAGAACTTGCCTACCTCGATGTACGAAAAGCTATTAATTTTGCAAAAAAACTGGAAATCCCCATTCTCGGTATTGTTGAGAATATGACTGAGATCGTATGCCCTCACTGCGGACAGCGGATCGAACTTTTCAAGGCAGGCAGCGGAGAAAAGGCATTAAAAGACTTTAATATTGACCTACTCGGAAGAATTCCTTTTGATGTGAAAGTCGTGCAATCCGGCGATACAGGTAAACCCTTTATTGGAGAGAATGCAGATACTGAAGCAGGAAAGGTATTCAACGAGGTTGCTGATAATATAATGAAGAAACTGTAAATCTAAAATCGTGGAGTATCGAATATCCAAAATAAATTTGACAACTATTATTGAGGATTCTAAAAGATATACAATTCTCTTTTGTATATCTTTTTTAATTATGGGTGTTATTGTTGAACTTATTCCAGTAGAATTGAATATTTCAAGAATTATTGGATTTTAGTTAATTTTATTTACAAACAATGGAGGTTAAAATGAAAAGAATCAATGTAATATTGGTTGTATTGTTGATTGTTTCATTGTGCATGTGTACAAAATCGACTGGCCCGGGGAAAGATATAAAAGATTCAGATGAGCGAACTGGGCTGGTACAGGACGAATTGATCGAAGCGAACATCATATTTGCTTTGGATATTTTCAAGAAAACCATTGAGTATGAACCAAATAGTAACATTTCAATTTCCCCTATAAGTCTTTCTATGGCGCTTTCTATGACCTATAATGGCGCTCAGGATGAAACTGCCGATCAGATGGCTCAAACCCTTCACTATCAGAACATGAGCATAGACAAACTCAACAAACAATATTCATTTTTAATACGAAGTTTGCAGTCCTGTGATTCAGCAATTCAACTCAATCTGGCGAACTCAATTTGGATAAGAAATTCTTTCCCTGTCATCACAGACTTTATTGAAACTATTGAGAATAACTATTTTGCAGAAATTATCAGTGCTCCCTTCGATCAAACAACCGTTACGGATATCAATAACTGGATCGAGGATAAAACCAATGGTAAAATCACAGAAATGATACAAAATATTTCATCTGTTGAGCAAATGTTTTTAATAAACGCACTCTATTTCAAAGGGAGCTGGAAATATACCTTCGATCCTGAAGAAACAGAAAATGAATATTTTCATATGACCGAAGATTCGATAATAACCGTTCAGATGATGAAAAGCTCAGGCAAGGATTATACCTATTACTTCGATGAAAATTTTAGCTTATGCAGAATGCCCTATGGGCGAGATGTATTGGCAATGTATATTCTTCTTCCCGACTATAACTATACTATAGAAGAATTCCTCGATGAATTTGATGCAGATGAGTGGCTGACTTGGAAAAATTCATTAGCTCCACTTCCCGAAGAAGATGAATACGAATATTTTGAATTCAGTTTACCAAAATTTAAAATTGAATATGAAACGAAATTTAACGATATCCTCGCAGATCTCGGGATGGTTATTCCTTTCACGGATGATGCAAATTTTGGAAATATGTCACCGGAAGTACTGTGGATCAATTATGTAAAACAAAAAACCTTTATCGAGATTAACGAGGAGGGAACCGAAGCTGCTGCTGCTACTGTAGTATCAATGGCAAATGGCATAACCCCATCATTTATTGTTGACCGACCATTTATCTATGTGCTATGCGACGATCGAACCGACACAATACTCTTTATGGGTAAGGTTAGAGAACCCTTATATGAGTAGATAATCAATATCTTATGAAAGGAATCCTATGACAATTGCAATTATCATAGCAGTTGCAGTTATTATTGCTGTGGTACTTTATTTTCTTTTGCGTAACCCTGATCGTATGACACAGGAAGAGCTGGTAGAACTTTGTAAAGACATGACAAAGGAGTGCCCGAAGATCGTTGCGGAAAATGTCCGCCTTGATCGGGTAAGTGCGGAGCAGGATATGAGTATGATCTATACCTATACTATGCTTAAAGTCGACCCAAATGCGCTCAACGAAGAAAATCTGAACAATATGAAGGCACAACTGCTCAAGCACTATAAAACCTCAAAGGATTTTTCCTTATTCAGAAAAAATCATGTAGCTGTTACCTTTGTGTATTATGATGCTGAAGGCAAAGAATTATTGAGTGTGGAGTGTAAATAAGTTAGAGTCGATTCCAAAAATTATTGAAGGTGATAATGCACATTATCGCCTTCGTTTTATACACTTTCCCGCGCATTTCCCCCCTTCATAAAAAAAAAATTCAATCTTTATTTGACAATCAAGTTGGTCGGCATAAGTTTTGAACATAAGTTCATAACAAGGAAATAAAATGCCAAGACCAAGAAAGATCAGACGCGTAAGCAAACCTCCAATATGCAGCAGATTCAAACCGGTTGGAATACCCGCACGCCTGCTGGAGAGGATCGATCTTTCTGTTGACGAATACGAGGCGCTCCGTCTCGCTGATTATGAAGGTTTCGAGCACAAAGAAGCTGCTGAAAAAATGGGAATATCACGTCCAACCTTCACCCGCCTTATTGATCAGGCGCGAAAAAAGATCGCATCAGGCATCATAGAAGGAAAAGAAATTTCAATTGAAGGCGGTGATTTTCAATTCATACAGCATGTAGTACGCTGCAGAAGCTGCGGCTCGCTTTCCAATTACTCACAGCACGCTCCGGAAAAATGCCCTGAATGCAATGAAGAAAACCTCGAAAATCTTAATCAGTATTATCAGAGAGGACGTGGTCGCGGTCGCGGAGGATGGGGTCATGGCAGATGAATATATTTTTAATCAACACATATAGAAAGGAGGCATATAATGCCACGTGGAGACAGAACAGGTCCTAATGGAATGGGACCTATGACCGGACGAGCAGCTGGCTTTTGCTCCGGATACGACAGACCTGGCTACATGAATGCGGCTGGTGGAAGAGGTTACTATGGACGCGGATACGGAAGAGGATCCGGCTATGGACAGGGTTTTGGTTATGGTCGCGGCTTTGGACGCGGAAGAGGATTCGGCATAGGTTTTGCACCTGCCTATCCTGTTGCTTCTGCTCTTTATCCCACCTCTGCTAATGCAGAAAATGAGAGTGATTATCTTGAGAACGAACTGAATATGCTAAAGGAAGACATGAAGCGCATTGACGCTCGACTCAAAGAGATCAAAACTGTAGAGAAATAGTGATCTTATTTAGGAACATCTTACCACAGAGGACACAGAGAAAAATAATCTATAACTCTGTGCTCTCTGTGGTGAAATCAGATTTATTCAAGAATTAAATAGGAGTTTTTATGCCAAGAAGAGACGGTACGGGTCCGGAAGGACGCGGTCCGGGAACAGGACGAAGACGTGGAACCTGCTTTGGTGCATTCACAAAGAAAGACGGAAGCATCTCAGTATGGCGAACCCTTGTCATACCTGCTATCGGAGCGATCGTGAATGACCTTCGTAAACCGGACAGCATTTCACGAAAAACAGTGAATTCAATAGTAAATCGACTTAAAACAAAACAGATAAAAGATGACAGAAAAAAATCTCAGGAAATTAAAGGTTCCTATTCTGTGATCGATAATGAAAAAGGAGAATAATATGCCAAGAGGAAACGGTCAAGGTAGAGGTTTGGGCAGAGGCCAGGGACAGAGTCGCGGACAAGGCGGCAACTTCGTAGGTCCCGGCGGTAACTGCGTATGCCCTTCATGCGGGCACAAAGAAGCACACGTGCAAGGTGTTCCCTGCATCAATAAAACCTGCCCTAAATGCGGCGCAAAAATGATAAGAGAATAAAAATATATCCAAGGAGAATCAATGCGAATAGTAATTTCTACGGAAAATGGAAATGTTGCTCAGCATTTCGGACGATGTCCGGAATTCACACTCGTAGATATCGATAAAGGAATAGTAACCAAAAAAGAAATAGTCCCGAATCCCGGACATGCACCTAATGTGCTTCCTAATTATTTTCATGACCTGGGATGCAAAACCATTATAGCCGGCGGTATGGGAAGCAGAGCACAGCAGCTATTCAGAACCTATGACATGGACTGGATCATCGGTGTACAGGGAGATGTTGACTCTATTATAGATGACTATATTGAAGGTACAATCACAGCTGGCGAAAGCATGTGCGAACATGGTGAAGGAAAGGGGCCAGGAACCAAAAAGTGGGATTAACATTACTTTTTATAATTATGAAAATAACCATAATTTTCGATAACACAACTATAGATACTACCCTTCAACCATCCTGGGGATTTGCAGCGCTCATTGAAGTCAATGATAGAAAAATCCTCTTTGACACGGGCGATAACGGTGATATTCTGATGTCAAATATGAAAAAGCTGCACATCGATCCTGCTGAAATTGATGAAGTATTTATCTCCCATAATCATTATGATCACATCGGAGGATTGTCCTCATTTCTATCTCAAAATCATGATGTGACACTTTATGTACCTCCATCTGTGCGAAGAATCTGCAATGTGAGGGAACGCATCCGGGTAGATGAGCCCCTTGAGTTGCATGAGAATATTTATTCCACTGGAGAGCTTGCTAATATCGAGCAGTCATTGATCGTGAAAACGGATAAAGGGTTGGTCATTATTGTTGGCTGTTCCCATCCCGGTATTGAATTAATTTTAAAAACCGCAAAGCAATTTGGTGAACCCTATGCCTTGATTGGTGGATTTCATGGATTCAAGAAATATGAATTGCTTGAGCCACTTACAATTGTGTGTCCCACACACTGCACCCAGCATATCAAGGAGATCAAGGAACGCTATCCCGAAAAATATGTTGAAGGCGGAGCAGGAAGAGTGATTGAAATTAAGTGATCATTAGAGAAATTGTATAGAAGAGGAGTGTGTGTGAACACCAAAAATCTTATATCGAAACGCGTGAGTTCTATCAGCAAATCTGCCATTCACGAGATGACACGGTTATCAAAACAGATCGATGATGTGGCATTTCTTTCATGGGCAAAACCAACTTCCGGAACTCCAGAACATATTAATAAAGCTGCAATTGAGGCAATAAAAAAGGGATTGGTCGGAGGATATTCTCCCAATGACGGATTGCTTGAACTGAGAAAAGAAATAGTAAAAAAATTGGCTCGTGATAACAATATTCTGGCAAATACAGATCAGATAATTGTAACTGTCGGCGCTATCGAAGGCATCGCTTCAGCAGTAATGGCAACGGTCGATCCCGGTGATGAGGTTATTGTTCCTTCCCCCACCTATTCCACTCATATACGCCATGTGATGCTTGCATCTGCGAAACCTGTTTTTGTGCCTCTTCATGAAAAAGATGGATTTTCGCTTCATATCGAAGATCTGAAAAGAGCAATCACTCCGAGAACAAAAGCGATGTTATTCTGCAGTCCAAACAATCCAACAGGAACAATATTTCCAGAAAAAACACTTAGACAACTTGCTGATATAGCGATCGAGAATAATCTTGTGATAATTACCGATGAAGCATATGAATATTTTGTGTATGACGACAATAAACATTTCAGCATTGCTTCAATACCTGAAGTGCAGAATAATGTGATATCCTGCTATACTTTTACAAAAACCTATGCAATGACGGGCTGGCGGATCGGCTACTTACATGCAAGTGAAAATTTGATTCCTCACATAAAAAAGGCACACATTCCCTTTGCTATCTGCGCACCAGTTATTTCACAATATGCTGCTATTGAGGCGCTGAAGGGTTCGCAGGATTGCGTTGCGGAATTCCATTATCACTATAAATCTGCACGTGACCTTATGTGTGATCGTCTTGATCAACTGGATGATATTTTTTCCTATGTAAAACCAACCGGATCATACCTGATGTTCCCGAAAATTCTCGTTGATGAAGGTAAAGATTCAATGAATTTCTGCGTAAATCTATTGAACAAAGCGAAGGTGTCCACTACTCCGGGAATTGCCTTTGGACCAACTGGAGAAAGCCATTTGCGCCTGTCCTTCTGCGTTGACGAAGACATTATCAATACTGCTTTTGACCGCATGGAAAAATACTTTCATAATCGAGGTAAAAAATGATAAAACATGTTGGACTAACCATTACTGATCCTGATGAGATCAAAAATTTTTATCAAGATATACTGGATCTAAATCTTAAAAAGGAATTCACTCTCCCAAAAGAACTCAATCAGCAGATCTTCGGGTTTTATGAAGATGTCCCGGTTAGCATTTTATCTAATGGCAAGTCGGATATCGAGGTATTTGTTACCCATCTTCCGGCGAGAAACAATTATTCCCATCTTTGTATTGAAGTCGATGACAGAGATGCGCTTATCAAAAAGACGAAAGCTCATAAATATCCATGTATCGTGATCGAAAGAGAATTCGAACCCCACGTTTTCATACAGGATAGATTCGGCAACAGTTTTGAAGTAAAAGCGCTTTCAGAATAAGAAATCAAGTAATATGAAAATATCAATTGCAAGCGGAAAAGGTGGAACGGGCAAGACAACTCTTGCCACTAATCTTGCGTATCTGCTTTCTCAGAAATCCCCTGTTATTCTCGCAGACCTCGATGTGGAAGAACCCAACTCTGGATTTTTCATTAAAGGGAAAGAGATTCATGAAAAAAAAGTTTTTAGGATGATCCCAGAATGGGATAAAGAAAAGTGTGTACTTTGCGGTAACTGCCAGCGGGTTTGTAAGTTCAATGCAGTCATAAAATTGTGGGAAGAAGTGCTTGTTTTCAATCAATTATGCCATAGCTGCTATGCCTGCTCGGAGCTTTGCCCTCAGAATGCCCTTCCTATGAAAACCTATGAGGTGGGAAAGATCACAGAATTTGAACAGAATAACCTCCACTTTATTGAGGGAAAACTTAATGTCGGTGAGGAGCAGGCAGTGCCCCTGATCAAAGAAACAATTGATTTTACTAATCATAATTATTCTTCTGATATACTGCGCATTTTTGACGCACCTCCCGGAACTTCCTGTCCTGTCATCGAAGCAACTAAGAGTGCCGACTACATAATTCTGATCACTGAGCCGACTCCTTTTGGGCTGCATGACCTGAAGCTCGCTGTAGAAGTTATGAGAGAACTTAAAAAAGATTTCGGTGTGATTATAAACCGATATGGAATTGGAAATGATGATGTTGTCCAATACTGCGAAGATGAAAGAATTCCACTCCTTGGTAAAATTCCAAATATGAAAAAAGCTGCTGAAGCTTATTCAAAAGGTGAATTATTGTCCGAAGCTATTCCCGAGATTAGATCAGCAATACTCGACATCATAAAAAATCTGCAAGATCGTGAGGTGCTCTTATGAAGGAAATAGTTGTCATTTCAGGAAAAGGGGGAACAGGTAAAACCTCTATTACTGCTGCGTTTGCAATGCTTGCAGGAAAGAATGCTGTGATTGCAGATTGCGATGTCGATGCTGCTGATATGCACCTCTTGCTCCAGCCGGATTTTGCCAAATCAGAAGATTTCTATTCAGGTTTTAAAGCAGAGATCGATCAGGAACTCTGCATGAAATGTGGAAAATGTAAGCAGGCTTGTAGATTTGATGCAGTTAAAAAAATCGATGACTCCTATAATATTCTAAATCTTGATTGTGAAGGATGTGGTTACTGCGCTGAGATATGCCCCGTCAAAGCGATACAAATGGTTGAACAAAATGTAGGCAAGTGGTACATTTCAAAAATCAAAAATAATGCACAAATGGTTCACGCAAGACTGGGTATCGGTGCAGATAATTCCGGCAAACTGGTCGCAAAAGTCAAAAAGGAAGCAAAGAATATTGCACAGGAAGCCAGCAAGGATTTTATTCTTGTTGATGGTTCTCCAGGTATTGGCTGTCCTGTCGTATCTTCCTTATCTGGGGCTGATTACGTGATCATTGTCACAGAACCAACTCTCCCTGGATTTCATGACATGAAAAGAGTGTATGAGCTTGTTCAAAACTTCCATCTTACCGCTGGTTGCATTATTAATAAGTATGATATTAACAAAGAAATTTCAGAAAAAATTAAATCATTTTGCAAAAAAAACAGCATAGATATTATCTCATATTTCCCTTATGATGAAACCTTCACACAGGCAATGACACAGGGGAAAACGATCGTCGAATTTGATGATGGAAATTTGAAAAAGATATTAGAAAACAGTTGGAAGAAAATAATATCGCTCACAGATCAACACTGATGACACAGATAAAAGATAAAATGCATTTATGAATTTAGAGGAAGAATAAATGAAATACAAAGAATTGAGTTAAAGAATCATTCAGGCATTCTACAAAGTATATAATACTCTGGGATACGGATTTCTGGAAAAAGTTTATGAAGCCGCTATGATGATTGAATTAAAGAAAATCGGCTTGGATTGTAGAAATCAATTTCCAATAAAGGTCTTTTATGAAAAAGAAATTATTGGAGAGTATTTTGCTGATCTCTTTATTGAGCAAAAAATCATAGTAGAATTAAAAGCAATCAAGATACTTACAAAACAAAATGAATCCCAGCTACTTAATTATCTCACTGCAACAAATGTTGAAGTTGGGCTTTTACTAAATTTTGGAGAAAAACCAGAATTCAAAAGAAAAATTTTTGATAATGAATATAAAACGTACAATAGCTCACAGATTCACACAGATAAACACGGATGAGAAAAATAATGAATAAAAACATCCGTGCAAATTCGTGTTGATCCGTGAGCTAAAAAAATAAGGAGTAAAAATGAAAATAGCATTTACAACAAAAGGAACAGAATGGGACTCCCCTATGGATCCCCGCTTCGGAAGAACAGATTATTTTCTTATTTATAATGAAGAAAATGACGAACTCACTTCCATTGACAATACTGATGTCGCAGAAATCGCACACGGCGCTGGACCGCGAACTGTCCAGAAACTTTTTGAGCAAAAACCCGATGTGCTGATTACTGGAAACGGACCCGGTGGAAATGCGGCAATGGCATTAAAACAGGGAAATATTAAGATTTTCACAGGCGCAGGTACAATGACCGCAAAAGAAGCTTATGAAGCGTATAAAAACAACTCACTCGAAAAGATCTAATATGGGGAATCGATGAGTAATATCTGAGCATGTTTACAAGAGAAGAACTTAAAAACTGCACACGCTGCTCGCTTCATAAAACCCGAACAAATGTGCTGCACGGAGAGGGGAATGAGAATGCATATATTATGTTGATCGCACAAGCTCCGGGTGAATTAGAGGATAAAGAGAATAAAATGTTCATTGGACCTTCCGGTATAATGCTGCATAAACTTTTAGAAGAAGCCAACATTTCTGAAGATATGTTATACATGACAAATCTCATAAAATGTAATCTTCCACAAAATAGAAGACCAAAGCAAAGTGAGATTACAGCATGCTCAATATATTTAGATATGGAAATTGTGGAAATCAATCCAAAAATATTAGCACCTCTTGGTTATTATGCAACAAAATACATCTTCGAAAAATATGAATTTCCTTCATTTTCCAGAAAAGAATTTCCAGAATTGATCGGGAAAATATTTATGTCTGATAAGTACCAAATATTCCCATTATCTCATCCGGCATCATTATTGTATCATCATGAATATTTTTCTCAATCTGTTATTAATTTTACGAAGTTGAAGCAGTTAAGCAACTCTTAAATGAGCGTTGTGATGCATATGAATAAACATTAAAGGACAGGAAAGGCATAGAAATTAAACAAGAAGTTGAATTTTATTCTTTATAATCTCTTTTACCACGCAGATTCGCAGCATCCTCGGGAATCTCATCCTGCCAACCTGAACGCACTTCATCTCTTGTGTCGAATCTTGCAATATAGGGTTTGATATCCAGAAGTGGTGTGCCGTTGAGAATATCTACATCTTCAATATGCAAAATATTTTTCTCAATTTTCAATAATTTCACAACGCTGATCCCGATTTTATTCGGTCGGTGCGGAGCTCGTGTAGCAAAAATACCGTGCAGCTCATCTTCCAGGTATGGTTTTACTTTCAGCTTTGTTTCTTTTGCCCTGTTAAAATAATATAAAAGATATAAATGTGAAAATTTATCCAGATCCATCAGCCCATCTACATATTCAGGAAAAACCTCGACTGTTCCCGGGATGCCCTTTGCAAAAACAGGTTGTATGGGTGTTTGAGAAGTCTCAACGTGAGGGGTACGAATTATCCCAATTGGTTTAAACATGTAATCTATCATTTTTCATTCTTACCTTTTTGAGATTTCATCTAATTCATCAGTATTGATGTCAATAATTTTATAACTTCAACCTTCCAACTCTCTAACTTTCCAACATTAGAATCCTCATTTTTTTGACAAAGAATCTTTTATTCCAATTCCTGCTCACAACATGTATGTAATACATTTTAAGTAATAAAGTAAAACTTTGATAAAATGATATTTAAAGAAAGACCTGAAAATTCACAATGCAAATGGTATCCTGTTTGCCCGATGAAGTATTATTTTGAAGCAGGTAAGCTGGATGAAAAATGGATTCTCACCTATTGTAAAGGTGACTGGACAAAATGTGTGCGCTACCATCTGGAAGAAGCTGGAGAATATCATCCGGACAATATGCTCCCAGATGGATCGATAGCAATAGAATTATAATTCCCTGAGTTGTCATGGACCATTCCATGACAATTTTCAATAGATTTTAGAAAGGTAAATAATGCGAACCTATTTTGAATGTTTCCCATGTTTCGTCAAACAAGCACTTCGGGCAGCAAGATTATTTACAGATGACCAAAAAGTGATAAAGCACATCATTGATGAAATCGGAATACTCTTTCCAGATATTTCTTTGGACAAAACTCCTCCTGAAATTGGAGAGTTCATTTATGGTAAAATTAGGGAAAATTCTGGTGTAGAAGACCCTTACGAAAATCTCAAAAATCAAAACACGGATGAAGCGCTACAGCTTGTTCCATTCTGCAAAAACATCATTGCAGAAAGCCCCGATCCCCTATTCACTGCTATCAAAATGGCAATTGCCGGAAATGTCATCGATCTTGCGATCCAGCATGATATTGATATTCACTCGGAAATTGAAACGGTCATTCATAAAGATTTAGCAATAAACGATTATGAATTATTTAGAAGTCAGTTAGAACGGGCTGATACAATTCTCTATATAGGTGATAATGCAGGCGAATCAGTGTTTGACAGATTGTTGATCGAGCAGTTTGCTCATAAAAAAGTGTATTATGCAGTTCGTGGAACGCCTGTTATAAATGATGTAGTCGAAAAAGATGCGAAGCGCTCGGGAATTGATAAATTCGCTGAGATAATATCTTCCGGTTCTGCAACTCCCGGAATTATTCTTTCTAAATGCAGTGAGGAATTTAAAGAAATTTTTAAGAAAGCTGATATGATCATCAGTAAAGGGCAGGGCAATTATGAAGGAATGTCTGATGAAAGTAGAGAGATTTTTTTTCTTCTCAAAGTAAAATGTGAAGTATTAGCGAGAGATATTGGTGCTCCTATTAATTCGCTTGTGTTAATGGGATCACTTCCTTGTAGCGAGTAAAATATTTAAACCACCCGTCTTCGCTGCGCTACGCCGAGGCAGGCGAATTCACACGAAATAATATTAATGTAAAACTAAAATAAAAATAAAGATTGTCACGCTGAGCTTGTCGAAGAGTCTATTTATTATGCTCATACTCCGACGGGATAAACCCGTCTCTACCCTATCTCTCGTTGCGAAAGCTTTAGGACGTTAAATGCTTGCCCTGTGTAATCCACAAAGTGGTGCAAAGCAATTACACAGAGCGGGCAAATTTAACTGTTCCCTCTTTCGCAATGCTCTTCTGTATCCTCTCGTTCCCAAGTTGGACTTGGGGATGCAGAGAAATAACAGCAAAAACCTGAGCTTATATAAATATTATAGACTTTCAATTGATTGTTTTTCTTTACATCCGAACTTGACAGTAGATTTAGTGTTCCTACATTATAATTTGCTTAAATCGCTTTTTGAAATATACATAGGGGGTGACCGGTCTCGACAGGGACTGCGGAGGTAAGAATAGCATATCGGGCAGATTACCTATCCCGTTAAACCCGGTGATACTAAAACGTAAATGCAGATGAAAATCTAGCACTAGCTGCATAAAACATGCAACTCATTTGATAGGATGGTGCCATTGACAACCTATTGAATGCCGATTTTAATGGCTTAGATGCTGCGATGTCTATACCCAGTGTTGAAGCTTTATAGGCTTGGTTTCCGAAAGGTTTGTGCATTGTTCTTTCTGAAATGACCCAATAACGATGTTCTAAATATGTAGAATTTCTTACAGCCAAATCCCTGGACGCGGGTTCGACTCCCGCCACCTCCACCAGTCTTCGTTTTGAGCGGAGCGACAAACGAAGATTGACACACGGTAATTCCGATTTATCGAGATGATGACATAAAAACATTAATTTGAAAAATCGCTGATAAACAGCGATACAAAAACTCAAATATGAAACATTCCATATAAAAAAAACGGCTTCATCCCGATTAATCGGGACAAAGCCGTTAGTATAGTTAACTTTCTTAGATTAGAAACCTAGATCAATTGCCAGTTTATGAGTTGCACCTTCATCAAGGAAATCAGGTATATAGGCATAGTCAAATCTGAAATCACTTAATACGATCGAAGCGCCCATTGTGAAATCTTCTCCATCAAGACCGGCACGAACAGCAAATAAGTTTGCAAGCCAGCCCTCTACGCCAAGATGGAATTTGAAATCATTTTTCTGATCGCCTTCGCGTCCAAGAGATTGAGAAATTTCCGCAGTTCCGATCACATCAAAGGAAGTGAGCTGAAGATCTGCAGAAGCGCCGAGACGCAGCATTGGAAGTATCGCATCTTCATGATCTGAATCAGTGTCCCATTTCATTGTTCCACCAAAGTTTAGCAAACTTGCGCCTGCGCGGATCTGTTTTATCAGTCCGCTGGAAACAGGAGTAAGGATCAATGCGCCAAGATCGAATGCGAAACCGGTTGCCTTGCTGTCATCGATGGATTGCATAATATACTTGGCTCCTGCACCAAAGCTGAGCAAAGGTATGATCTTACCACCTGCAGAAATACCGAGAACCATATCATTGGAGCTAAATGTATCTCCGCTTGGACCCTGACCGGGCAGGCATTCAATAATATCGCTCACTCCAATACTATTGAAGGTGACCGCCATAGCTGCATCACGCTTGCTGCCTACAATGATCGATGCCTGATAGTTCATTCTATCTAAGCTCATAATATTGTACATAGCACCCAAGCGTGTGCCTTTTATCTGGCAGAGACCTGCGGGATTAAAGAAGGGAGCAGAGCCGTCATCAGCAATAGCAGTAAATGCATTTCCCAGACCGGCAGGACGAGCGCCAACAGGAATTCTCAGGAAAGCACCTCCCTGTCCGCCTGCAAAATCTTCTTCTGCAAAAGCAAGGGAGGTGAATAATCCAAGTATTGCCATGAAAGAAAGTAATGTTTTGATTATTTTATATGTTTTCATTTTTATCTCCTTTCCTAGCGTAATATCGCTACTTTGATGATTTGTTTCTCACCAGCTTGATTTTCAACGATGATAAAGTAAACACCATTTGCGACAAAGTCGCCATATTCATTTTTACCATCCCACAGCATACTGATAATGCCAACATCCTCGCGTTCTTTAACCAGTTCACCTGCTATGTCGTATATTCTCAGTTTGGTTATAGGATTTGTGGGGTCATCAAAGTTTGGAAATATTTCACCGGTATAGAATTCAGGATTAAATGGATTTGGACAGAAGTAAGGTTTATCAGCTGGTTCAGCAGTTCCAAGCTCCACTATAACTTGGTTGTTATCTTCATTATACTCTTCTATATCGTAATCGGCATCCGCATGAATATAAATATCATGAGGAAGTGTATCCGGCATTGTCCAATTCAGAGAAACTGTTTCTTCATCGCCATTTCCCGTTGGTCCAAGATTAAATGTTCCAATTGGATTGACAATTATTGTTGGATCACCATCATAGAAACGAATAACAAACTCACCAACAGTAGCACCACCCTCAGTATGGCATTGAATAGTAGCTTCAAAATATACTATCTCTCCTTCAGCAGGATGAAGATTTGATACTGTTACATTGTTTTCTGTTAATTCAAGATCAACATTTGATGTCCATAATGTAACATACCTTGGAGCAGTTGAATCAGAACAAGCATTTGCTGTATGGACTCTTAGACCAATAAGACCAGAGTACAAATTATCAAATAACACATCTGTTGTTTCACCGGTGGCATCATCATATTGTCCATCGCCATCTGTATCCCATTCGTAGAGTATGATATCACCACCATCCGGATCATACGAACCAGAACCGTCTAATGTAATAAGTTCGCTGATATGACCAAAGTAAGGTCCACCTGGATCTGCAATTGGAGCATGAATTACACCATTATCTACTATTGTAAAATGGACATCTGTATCTGTTAAACTGTCACTACCGGTAACACGCAAAGTTACTTTAAAAGTATCTTCCACAGAATATTCCCATGTTACAAATTCACCAATAGCATCAGGATTATCCCAGTCTATACCATCACTAGCATCAAAGTCCCATTCCCATTGAGTAATAAATTCCTCAGGGTTTTGATGATAGGAATTTGCACCTGAATAAGCAATCGGAGTATCAGTTGGTTGAGGTAGATTAGAAGAGCTAATAACTGCTATGGGTTGTAATTGAACTACACCACGAGTTAATACTAATATTGAAGTAGGGGTTGTTCCTGCTGTCCAGGTAATAGCATAAGTTCCACCGGGCCAGGAACCATCTGCATTTTGTCCGTAAGTGGTATTATCAAGAAGGTAATCTGAAATCTCTTCATACCAGTCTCTTGGTCCTGCACCAAATGTGGTAATGTCATAGAATTCCATAGCTTTTTTGAAACCATAAAGTGAATAATAATTTCCAGATAACATTTCATAAGCATAACCGTCGTATGTATCATTAAAATGAATATCTAAAAAATTTAGTGCGTTTACAACAGGAGAATTTGTAATTGCTGTACCTATATAATAATGACTTGCCATACCTGCTGCAGTTTTCACATTGTTATCCCAATAACCAGCATAAGTATATCCAAATCCGCCGTCAGCACTTTGACTGTACGCTAACCAATATGCAAGTTCAGTTCCGACCCATTGTGGAGTATGAATAGTTGGCATATTTTTTTCGATTGCTTCCAGAGCAAGCACGGGCCACTGGACAGCAGAATTGTCACTATCACCGTAATTATTTGCACTATAAGCATTATATCGCCAGCCACCACGATAATTGCCAGCTGTGCTATCTGCTTGAGACCAGGCAATACAGTTCATAGCATCTTCCATAATATCGTAATATGTCATTCCAGCAAGAGTACCACTTGCAACAACACTATCCGCCTGATTGCTTGCTGCAATTGCTAAAATTGCAATTCCATTCTCATAAGCTCTCGGCCAATCACTAAAATAGATACCAATACCATCTCCATCTGTATCTGGATCACCTGCATATTGTACACCAATGGGAACCGTGCGACCGTAAGTATTTAATATCCAATCCAAACCGAGCTGTACAGTTTCAGCATAAATGTCTTCATCCGGATCGTCATTACCATGATGGGCATTCTCTTCAAATGCTAAAACAGCTAATCCAGTTGTACCCATTCCATAGTCATCATTAGATGAATACCACCAGCCACTTGCGTTTTGGTTCAAATACAACCAACGCAAGCCATCCTCGATAGCAGCATAGACTTGTTGGGCTTGGTTGACAATTGGCATAACATCAATTGTTGTTTGATCAACATCTATTACTCCATTGTCATCAGTCACTGTTAAAGTGGCAGTTTTTATACCGCCTGTGGTATAAGTATGTGTTACAGCAATATATCGAGCATCTGCAACAGATCCTGTCAGAATATTTCCATCACCAAGATCCCATTCGTAGTTTCCGGATGAGACATCACCCCAATGTACGTTACCCCAAATTGTAATTTCTCTGCCAACCCAACTATAATAATGAGGCATACAATTTACCATTGGTCCAGCTTGTTTTGACTGCATTATTTCATTCCAGTCACCAGGATCATTCAATTCAGGGGGAGGAGGTGCTTGTGAATATTTTTCAAGCAACTCCTGGGCTCGGTCTATCAGATCATCTGCCAACACAGATGATAGCGTTAAGCCCAATGAAATAATAATTCCAAAAAATATTAATAGAATTTGTTTTTTCATCCTGTTCTCCTTTAAATTTTGATTAATAAATTATAAAAACTATTTAAGAAAGTAGTATTCAAAATTGTGCCTATTTTAGACATTAAATAATCTGTGTGCATTTTTAAATTTTTCATAATTATTTCGAAAAGGGACACGCTGCAATACAGTTTGAACATCCGCCGCCATTCTCAATCCAAAACATGTAGCATTTCTCAACATCAACGACCCAGCGTTTAACTCCTGGATTATTCGAGACACTCTTTATTTTATATGAAGCCACTGCTTCACACGAAATCGCAAACACTTCACATGCATCAATGCATAATTTACATTTACATTTTGTGCAAAAATTTTGTAAAGAAAAATCTACGGGCTTGTCAATAATTTGTGAAAAATAATTAGCAAATGTGCTATTCTCTGTCAAAATAGGATAGGTTTGCTTGTTCTTGCGTGTTGCAGAGAATGAAGCAGACATCGATTACCCTTTTAGAATTTCTTCGAGACTGATAATGCAATAGGTTGTCACAAGTACTTTATTATTTTCCCACCATCTGCCATTCTCGTTCTGCCACCAACCCTCTTCTTTCTGAATTTTTATGATCTGGTTTGCGAGTTCAGCTCTCCAGTCATGTTGGATGCCGTCGTCTCCGACAATAATATCAGCATCATAGGCAGTAAGTGCTTTTGCCATCATGAGATAATAATAAAAAAGTCCCTGATTGCCGAGTAATGGATTGGTTTCTACTATAAATTGATTGCTTATCCAATTATACGCTGCCTGCACGCGCGGGTCGTCTTTATCCAGCTTGGCATAGATCATGCTTTTCAGTCCGGCATAGGTCATATTTCCGTAGGACGTTGATCCGCCTGCTTTACTTTTACCTGGCTCGTACATAAATCCACCATCGTTTTCAGAATAGGATTCCGGATTATACTCTTCAAGATTCTGGCAACGCTGCAGAAAAATTATTGCTTTATCAAAAAAGAGCTTCTTTTCCTCAATATTGGTAATTTCTTTCTTGTTGAGTTCAAGTTCATCTGTATAAACCGGTTCACGCTCGAGCATTGCTTCCAGAGCCCATTGCAGGTTAGATAAATCGGGTCTCTGATCCCCACCATAACCAACTCCACCATAGTATAAACTGTCTGCAGAATACCCCTCTTCCTCATCGATTTGCAAACCGAGCAGGTATTTCTCTCCCCTATCGATAATATCGTAATATTGAGGGTCATTGCCTTCTTTGAGCGCCATCAAACAGATGGATGTATTGTAATTGGGCATATTATCAGTATAAATTGAGCCATCGAGTTTGGCACAACTTGCAATAAATCCCAGCCCTTTTGCCACTGGTTCGAACTGATAGCTGATGTTCGGATTACTGTTTATGATCGCAATGACAGCGAGAGCAGAGATCGCAGGATAGTATTGCCAGCTTCCATTATCTTCCTGCTGGTCCACAAGCCACTGCAAACCTAACTTAATAGAATGTTCCATCTCATGAGCTAATGAGAGATCAATTTCTGCATGACCAAAAGAAACAACAATAAGTATCATAATCACAATTAAAAAAATTCGTTTCATATATATCCTCCGAAAGCTAATCTAATGCCTTGATCTTGATCATTGCTTTTGTCCCTTTTGCAGGAACGATGTTTTTGTTTGCTTCATAGAATGTGTCATCTGTAATGGTAGGAAGCGGATTGTGGATTATCGTAAAGGGATCATGATAGGTTCTCATAATATTTTGATCGAGACCTGCCATAAATTGTCCATCAATGATCTTTGAACCGAGAAATATCCAATGAGTCTTCAGCATCTCCCGTTTCTGAGGAACATTCCAAACTAAACGCTCGACCCGTTCCTCGTGTGTGACCCCAAGAGTATCAGTCCATATTGCATACACAAGCAAAGAATCACCCTCAGGCACTGTGTTATAATTTCCAAGCTCCATATTCTGTCCGCATTCCAACCCAAGAAGCAATAACGATGTCTGAATATATGCAGGGAGAGCATCTGTCTTCAATATCGTTTCATGCAGATGTCCCTGTGGACCAACGAGAATGGTTTCGATAAGTCCCCTGTTCATATTGAATTCTGCAGGAAAGGTAATCTCTCTGTTGGCAATATCAATTTTGATATTATCAATTTTGTAGGTGCTTTCATTAATTTTCATGATTAGTGAATCAGGAGTTTGTGCACATAACAATGAGGAGAACAATATCAGTAACACGCCAATCATAAATATTTTATAAAATTTCATATAAACCTCTTTTAAGATTTCAATTATTTATTGAAAATAATGTCAATATAATCTAACATTTATTTTACCGCAGCACAGCAATTTTAATGACAGCTTTCTCACCGGCGTTATTCTTCACGATCATGAAATATACACCATTCGACACGTATTCGCCAGCTCCATTTTTTCCGTTCCAGGTTACCTCATTAGAACTCAAATCCGTATCTTCAAGAACTATTTCGCCTGATATATCATAAATCTTCACTTGTGTTATTGGTGAATCATCATGTGAAAAGTTCAAATTCGCAATGCCCAAACCCCCATCTATTTCCGGATTATATGGATTCGGATCAAAGTAGGATTGTGTGACAGGAGTGGCACTTTTTACAAGAGTTTGAATATACTTTGTCGTGGTAACAATATCATTTCCAACTGTGCAATAATTAATGAGCGTGTCCGGAGTCTGTATGCCGGAAAGTACTCTCACCTCTACCCAGACTTCTTCTTCGTTTCCACCTGCAGGCAGATTTCCGATATTCCAAGTAACAGTATGTTCCTGCTGATCATAGATGCCTCCAGTACTCACATTATGCATGGAAACATGCTGTTCAGAAGGGAGCCAATCTGTGATGAGCACATTATCTAATTGATAGTTCAACAAATTTTTAAATGAGATAGTATAGCGCATCACACTGTTTGGAGATATCCAGGTGAAGATCCCATCATCTTTCTGCACATCAAAGGGATTGTAGCCAATATCCTGATCAGGTACACATATTCCGGAAGGATAGACTAATTCCTCATCTTCAAGTTCATAGAGCACCTCAAGAAGATCATTAAATACAAGAATTTTATTTATACCTGATGTTGTACTCAAAGAGGCAAATAAATTTCCAGTGAGCTTATCGACTGCTAACTTTATGACATAGCTACCTGCAGAAAGTGCGTAGGAGCGAACGGATAAGGAATTGAGATCATATTGAAGGATCTTTGACCCATAGCTGTTATTCGCAACATAGAGATATTTTCCATCATTAATTGCGATAGACGTCGGTTTTTGGTCAACTTCTATGCTTCCTGAATGTGACAGGTCATAAGCAGAAAAATAATGAACTTGCGTTTGAGAGCTATCAGCAACGTAAAGCAGCATGTTTTGATCATCAAAAGCAAGATCCTGACCGCTCACGATATTATCGAGCTCAATATAGTAAGGTGATTCAATAAGCGGAGTGAAAGTCGTATCCTGAAAATCCCATGAATATTCGAAAAGTTTATTGGTATTTCTTTCAAGGGCAAAAAGAGTATTTGTTTCATTATCGTAACTAATACTTGCTGGATTCGAGATCCCCCCAATTTCAGCATATCCTCTACTCGTCAATAAGGACGCATTTACTATTTCGATAATATTACTGTTCCTGAAAGAGATAAATAGAATCTCATTTTCCGGTTCGACGGACATATCATACGCGCCTGTTCCATGATTGGGAATATTCAGAATCTCCTGCATTTGAATCCCTTCATGCTGTAGATCATAAGAAAGAATGACAGTACTTGGTGCCCCGTACATATTGCCGATCGCAAACATCGATTTGGCAGAAACATTAAAAGTAAGAAGCAGGTAACATATCAAAAAAAGCAGAAATAATTTTTTCATGTTTTTTCTCCTGACAAAAATTTAATTCATCTTATCGTATTTATTTTTGAACTGCTTAATGCTTGTATATATAGCTTTTGCAGCTCTTGCCTGAAAATCTTTCGAAAGCAGTTTTTTCTCTTCATATTTGTTTGAAAGATATGCAACCTCTACTAATACTGCCGGCATAAACGCACCCCGGAGCACATAGAAGTTTGCCTGACGCACGCCATTATTTTTTGTGGAGAGTGTATTGACAAGCTGCTTCTGGCACATCTCTGAAAGTTCACTGCTCTCATTCAGATATTCTGTCTGGCGCATATCGTAAAGGATAAAATCAAGATCGGTGTATCGAGCAATACTCTCCTGATCTTCAAACTTGATAACTTCATTTTCCATTGCCTCAACAGCTCGTGCTTCATGAGTTTGTGCAGTGGAAAGAAAATATACTTCAGAGCCGTTTGCCTTAGTGTTATAAGCTGCATTACAGTGAATGCTTACAAAAATATCTGCCTGGTTTTCATTAGCAAAATCCGTTCTTTCACCCAGCGATACAAACCTGTCATCATGCCGTGTAAGAAGTACGTTTACATCGAGATTTTTTTCGAGATGAGCTTTCACTTTCTTTGCAATATTCAACACAATATCCTTTTCTTTCAGTCCGAGAATTCGTCCTACTGCACCGGGGTCTTTCCCGCCATGCCCCGGATCGAGTACAATTGTCTTTATAAGATATTGCTCCATTGAGGGAAAATTGATAATGATCGATCCGTCATCTAATATAACTTCTTCGGGAAAAAATTTAACAGCACAGAGATTCAGAAAATATTCCGGCACATAAAAGAATCCGTTTATGACCTGAATATCATTATGAAGATTGTAGCTATGCTTTCCAAAATGAACCCAGTTATTGAAAAATGAAAACTCGCATTTCTTTTCAAAAATTACAAGATCAATGGTTTGTGATTTCTGATCTGCTTTAATAGAACCATCAAAGATGCGCTCGATATCATAGAGATTTATAAAATTTCTGCCTTCGATCTCCATAACCGGCAAATGGTCCTTTCGGGTAAAATTTAGGTAAGACACTGCATATTCTTTTGCCCAAAGTTTAGAGCCAAAAAGCAACAACAAAACTATTATCAAATATCTTTTAATTTTCATGTTAGATTAATATGATGTCTTTTAATTTGAACAATTTTTGTCAATTTATTATTGACACTTCATCAAAGGTTACAAGAAATGTTCGTATGAAAAAATCAATATATGTCATCGATGGCTCAGCCATAATATATCGTTCTTATTTTGCCTTCAAGAACCGACCACTCATCAATTCCAAGGGCGAAAACACAAGCGCTATCTTCGGTTTTCTGCGAACAATTATTTCATTGCTTGAGCGTTTTGAGCCGGAATATTTTGTGATAACTTTTGATGAGCGGGAGCCAACATTCCGCCATAAAACCTACAAAGAATATAAAGCAACGCGGGATAAAATGCCCGAAGATCTGGTCGAACAGTTAGAACCGATTTTGGAGATGGTTAAGCTTTCACACATTGCAAAACTATCCAAATCCGGGTACGAAGCAGACGACATAATTGCCACACTAACAGAGCGTTATGAAAATGAACATAATATTGTTATTGTATCTTCTGATAAAGATCTGTACCAGCTCGTGAACGACCATGTGAAATTATATGAACATTCAAAAGACAAATTTATTGGCATCAAAGAGGTTGAAGAAAAATTTGATGTTCCACCCGGAAAAATTGTCGATCTTTTAGCTCTTGCCGGAGACTCATCAGATAATGTGCCCGGAATCCCAAAGATTGGACCGAAAACAGCAGCAAAACTGATTCAGGAATATGGCGATCTCGAAGAAATTATAAGACATGCTGATGAGATAACTTCTGAAAAAATAAAAGACAACATTACTGAATATGCTGACCAAGGACGGCTTTCCAAAAAACTTGTAATTCTCGATAAAAATGTTCCCATCGATCTCAATATTGATTCCATGAAAACGCCGGATATTTTTTCTGATGCATTAAAAGATTTCTGTGCTCGTTACGAAATGTATGCCTTTATGAAGCATTTTGATGGAGAGATCGAGCAGCCCAAAAAGAAGGAATTTTCTTATGAGATCGTGGATACTGAGAAATCTTTCTCTGACCTTGTATCTCTGCTGAAAAATTCAACATTGATCGCTGTTGACCTCGAAACAGATTCCTGCAACCCGATAAGTGGTCGTATTGTGGGCATTTCCTTTTGCTTAAATGACGAAAAATCCTACTACATACCTGTCGGACATATCTTTGGAAAGCAACTCGATAAGATAGAAGTTTTGAAAAACTTAAAGCCAATTTTGGAGGATCATTCAAAAAAATTCATCGGGCATAATATCAAATTTGATTACATGATTTTTCAAAATGAAGGGATTGAAATTCATAATCTTTATTTTGACACTATGATCGCTTCGTATGTGCTTGCCCCAGAAGAACACCGCCACAATCTGAATGAAGTCAGCATGAAGTATCTTCAACATAAAATGATACCAATTGTAGAAATAATCGGGAAAGGTAGGAATCAAATACAATTTGGAGAAGCTGAGATCGAAAAAGCAGCAGAATACGCTGCCGAAGATGCATATATCACCTTTCTTCTTTGGGAAAAACTAAAGCCCCAGATCGATAAAGTCGAACTATCAAAACTCTTTTATGATATTGAGATGCCTTTGGTGAAAGCCCTTGCACAAATGGAAAGAAACGGCATTTACATCGACCTTGACCTTTTCAAAAAGATAGCAAAAGAACTCGATCAGAAAATCGAAGAACTGAAAAATACTATTCATTATAAAACCGGAGAAAGCTTTAATATTGATTCACCGTCTCAGCTTTCCGAAATACTTTTTGAGAAAATGGGAATGCCTGTCATCAAGCGAACAAAAACCGGCTATTCGACTGATATTGAGGTGCTTACAAAATTGAGCAGAACCTTTGAGCTTGCTCAGGATATCATAGATTATCGACAATTAAAGAAGTTGCAGGGTACTTATATTAATGCATTTCCCAAACTCATCAATCGCAGAACTCATCGCATACATTCTTCATTTAATCAGACCGTTACAGCAACAGGGCGGCTTTCCAGTTCCAATCCAAACCTGCAGAACATACCGATCAGAACTGAGATCGGTAGAGAGATGAGAAAGGGTTTCATCCCAGAAAAAAGCGACCATCTTATCCTTTCTGCCGACTATTCCCAGATCGAACTCCGCATTGTTGCGCTGCTTTCAAAGGATCAAAGAATGATCGAGAATTTCAACAAAGGTGGAGATATACATTCACAAACTGCTGCTACTATTTTTGGGATTGATGAAAAAGAGGTCACTCCTGATCAGAGAAGACAGGCAAAAATGATAAATTTCGGCATCATTTACGGAATGGGTGCATTCTCATTATCGGAAGATCTGCGAATTTCTCGAGCAGAAGCACAGGAATTTATAGATAATTACTTTTCCTTTTACAAAGGTGTTTACAACTATCTTGAATCAACAAAAAAATTCGCTCATGATAAAGGATATGTCAAGACCATTTTCAACAGGCGAAGGTACCTTCCGGGGATTAATAGCAGGAATAGAAACGTACAGTCAAACGAAGAACGCATGGCAATAAACATGCCGATACAGGGCACGGCAGCGGATATGATAAAAATCGCAATGAATGCACTTTACAATAAGATATTTAACAAAAAGGATGAGATAATGATGATCATTCAAGTGCATGATGAACTGGTTTTTGAAATAGAAAAAGACAAGATCGAGTCCTATAAAAAAATAATTAAACAAGAGATGGTGAATGTGCTGCCGGAAGAGTATGCCGGTATCGTTCCTATAAAGGTTGATATCGGCTATGGCAAAAGCTGGTATGATGCACATTGATGATACTAAAATGAATATAAAATTACAATATGGAAAAGGTTACAAGGAATGCGAGATTCCGGATAAAAATTTATTGGGAATTCTTAAAATGAAACACATTGATGCTATAGTAAATCCCCAAAAGCTCATTCGGGAAAAATTGGAATCCCCTATTGGAAGTCCTCCATTACCGGATCTTCTTAAAAAGAAAAATCCTGAAAAGATCGTCATTATTATTAGTGACATCACCCGTCCCGGTCCTTTTGCACTCATGCTGGAAACACTTCTCAGGGAATTGCTTTCTTATGAAATTCTCCACGAAAATATAAAGTGTATAATTGCAAACGGCACACATAGAAAAATGACAGAATCTGAGATGAGATATCATTATGGAGATTGGGCTGTTGATAACTTTTCAATTGAAAATCATGATTGCAGAGCTGATGATCTTGTAAATCTCAGAAAATTGGCTTCGGGCAGTGAGCTTCTCATAAATAAAAAAGTTGCTGAAGCTGACTTCATTATCACTCTCGGTGTGATCAGTCCACATTATTTTGCCGGTTTCAGCGGAGGAAGAAAATCAATTCTTCCGGGTATTTGCGGATATGAAACTATTCGTTGTAATCACTCAAATATTGTTCACGATTATGCAGTACTCGGTAACATTGAAAACAGCAACAAAATTCATTTTGAAATGGCTGAAGCTGCTGCAATAGTCGGTGTGGATTTCACTTTGCAAGCTGTTCTCAATCATAAGAAAGAGCTCGTTCAATGCTTTGCAGGTACACTCGATGATGCATTTCTTGAAGGAGTAAAATTCTTTATTGAACATAACTCCGTAAAATACTCTCAAAAAGCAGATGCGCTTATTGTATCTGTCGGCGGATATCCTAAAGATATAAATTTTTATCAATCACAGAAAGCATTGAACAGTACATTTGAACTGGTAAAAGAAGGCGGTACTGTCATTCTTCTCACTGAATGCCATGAGAATATCGGGCAGAATGAAATGGAAAACCAGCTACGCAATGCACGTTCTATCGACGAACTCCTTCTGATCGATCAAAAAGACATTCAGATTGGTGGGCATCGTGCGTTCGCTACTGGAAGATTGCTGAAAAAAGCTGATATTCTTGTTGTGAGTTCTATGGACCCCGAACTTGTCAGATCAGTGCACTTTACCCCTGTGGAATCAATCGAAAAAGCTCTTGAATTCATCAAAAATAAAGAGGGCGAAGAATACTCTTGCTATATAGTTCCAAATGGTGCGATGTTCTTTCCATTCAATACACAAAAATAAGGAACCTTATGTACAAAGTTATTGCTAAAAAATGCTCATCCTACGACATTCCCAAGATCAAAAATGTTATAGATTCGATTTTCACTGAAACCGATTTCTATCCAACACTGAAATCTCTTTCATCAGTTCTACTAAAGCCCAATCTTCTTGGTGCATATCCACCTGAAAGAGCCATCACGACCCATCCTAATATTGTAGCAGCAGTTATAGAAATACTCAAAGATCACAAAATTTCAATCTCACTTATGGATAATCCGGGTGGAACTGTGAGCGCTATGAAAGCATATCAACTGACTGGTATGGAAAGTCTTGCAAAGCTCTACGGGATTACGCTTATAAATCCGGTCAAAAATGGTATTTACACATATAATAAGAATGCAAAATACACTGTGAACAAAGCATTCATTGATGCAGAAGCAATCATTAATCTGGCAAAATTGAAAACCCACATGTACACCTTATACACAGGTGCAATTAAAAATTTCTACGGTATTATTCCGGGACTTGCAAAATCAAATCTTCACCGGCTGGCGCCGAATCCAAAAAAATTTGCAGAATTTGTTGTCGATATTTACGGACTCATCAAAGAAAAAGTTGTTTTCAATCTGATCGACGGCATTATCGGCATGGATGGAAATGGTCCCTCGACAGGCGGTGTGAAGAAATTCGATATTGTGCTTGGCAGCAAAAATGCAATTGCACTTGATTACTTTGCCAGCTCGTTCATGGGCTACGAACCGGAAAAAGTGCCTATCACACGCATCGCTGCGGAGCGAGCAGGATTGGATTTCAACGATTTTCAATTATCCGGTGATTTTGATGAAAATTTCGTACTTCCTGATTGTAACATTCAAGCAAGTAAAAGAAAAAATCGAATTATTAACTTGCTTTCAGTACCCTTGAAAGGTTTCGTTAAACGATTCTTCTGGACTATTCCTTATTTTGCCCCAAAAAAGTGTGTGCAGTGCAAAGCATGTGTGAAATTCTGTCCGGGTAAAGCCCTCTCTCTCGAAGAAAATGATCTTGCTCCAAAATTAGATACACAAAAATGCATTCTCTGCATGTGCTGCATCGAGATATGTCCAGAACATGCAGTCTCTCTCAAAAAAAGTTTTCTTGGCAAAATGCTAATTCACGAACATGATGCGTCGAAAGCATAAAAATTTGACATGGATAAAAAGCATCCTATACAAACCCCATACAGAATCTACCACCAGTCTCCGTTTCACTTCAGTCTTCTCCACCAGCTGGCGGATACGCCCCGACAAGACGCTTTGGCAGGCAGAGAACACAGAGATACGTTACACAACGCTTTATCATGGAGGTTACAATGAAATATAAAGTTAATATTTTTGCTTTTTGCTTTCTGTTTTTTACTTTCCGGCTCTTAGCCGCAGATACATGGGTCAAAACCTACAGACCCTTTCAGGAACCATACATGGAAGATAAGTATTTTGTCGAGGATGTCATTGTAACCCAGGATAGCGGGTATGTAGTGAGTGGAAGCTTTGATCTCTGTGATGAATTTTATTCAGAAAGATGGGGATTTCTGATGAAAACCGATAAAGATGGGAATATGCTGTGGGCAAGGAAAGATAGTGTTGATTTCTTAGGAGAGAATGATAATTATGCCTGCGTTGAGACTTCTGAGGGAGATTTAATTACATGTGGTTATCAGCTTACAGGTGGGGGCTATATGATAAAGAGAGATTCGGAAGGAAATAGACTCTGGGCAATTCCCTATGATGACTTTGGAGTTAACTCGATGGATAGAACTGTAGATGATAACATGATATTAGGAGGAAGACTATATGCCGACATAGCTTTGAGGAAAATAGATAATGATGGAAATACGATCTGGACTAACTCAATACAAATAGGAACCGGAAGTAATGCATACTCAATATATTCAGCTAGCAATGGCGATTATTTGTTAACAGGGGTAAACTATACGGCACAAGATATTATTGTGGTTAAAACAGATTGTAATGGTGATTCGCTCTGGACAAGAACATTTGATGGTCTCGGGGGACACGATATAGGTAACTGTATAATTGAAACTAATGAGGGGAATATTATGGTGATAGGAGAAATACATACTCGTGCTATAGATACATTTTTAGGTTTTTACGAACCGGATGGTGATGTGATATGGGAATACATTATAGATGATATGGCTGCCGGTAAATCTGTACTACAAGCAAATGATGGAAATTTTATTGCTTATAGTTGGGGTGGAGTTGCAACACAAAAAACCCATCTATTTAAGTTTAATACCACCCAGAATGAGATATGGAATAGGCAATTTGATTTTTATCCTTCAAATGGTGATAGGTGTTTTCGGGAATTAGCAGGTGGTTCATTCATTTGTAGCGGAGAGACACATTATAACAACAATAATTTCTTTTTAGCAAAAACTGATTCCTCAGGACAAATCTTTTCAATAGACGATCCGGTTAGTCCGAACAATACTATTTCAATCAATATATTTCCCAATCCTATTAGAGAAGATTGTAACATTTCTCTCAATAGTAAAGTATCATTGAAAGATCCCGTTGTTACTATCTACAATACAAAAGGACAACTCATAAGAGAATTAAAAATTAAAAATTCAAAATTTCAAATTAATGAAGTAATCTGGGATGGAAAAGCCTTCGATGGGAAGGAGGTGCAAAATGGTATATACTTTCTTAAGTTAGAAGGCGATAATTACAGGGCAGTAAAAAAGGTAACAAAGATCAAATGATCAACACTATAATTTCTAATAATCTCGAAATATTTTTGGGGGTTTATCTTTAATTTTTAAGCTCGCTTTTCATTTTTACTTAATTACGCATCAAAATCATAAAAATTTGACAATAATTTACCTGAGTCAGCATTGTTACTTCTACTTTTATGGAAAAATATATAATATGTGCATCGGGAAAAAAACATGGGAGCCCAACAAAGATGGGCTTTACAAAATTGTGTAAAACAATAGCACCACAAAACATATACTACAAGGCATTTATGGAATTCATAATTGCCTTTTTTGTTATCATATATTTTTACTATTCTTTAGGAGTGAGACATGCTTAAAGAGATCAAGATTTTAAAAAATCTACAGGTACTAGATGATAAGATACTGCTAAATACAAAAGAGATCGTACGCTTACCAAAAATTGTGCAGGAACTGGAAGAAAAATACAGTTCCGAGCAAGAGTCCGTGAAGAACATCACTCAGCGGCTCGAACAGAATCTTTTGCAGCAGAAAAAACTGGAGCTTGACATCACATCCAATAATCAGGATGTTAATAAATACGAAAATCAACTGCTCTCAGTCAAAACGAACAAAGAATACAAAGCGCTAAACGCAGAGATCACTCATCGAAAAGAAAAAAATGCTGATATAGAAGAACAGCTTATCGAATTTATGGAAGAAGAGTCTGTTCTCAGAGAAGAAAAAAAGAAATTTGAAGAACTCTTTCAAAAAGATCAGAAGATCTTTGAAGAGGAAAAGGCAAAGATAGATAAGCAAGTTGCCGAACTTCAAAAGAAGGTAGATGAGCTGGAAGCTGAAAAGCTCAAATTATCCAAGGAAATTCCTGATCTTCTCTTTCGCAGATATCAGCGTCTCATCCAGCATGGTAACGGAAAAGCCGTTGTCATATTAAGCAAGAGTACTTGTGCCGGCTGTCATTTTCGTGTTCGTCCTCAGATCATGGTTGAAGTTTCCAAAAATGACAGGATCATTACTTGCGAAAATTGCTCAAGAATATTAATTGCACCTAAATAGTGTGCTGAAGATAATTAGACGATCGCCCCTCGATTAATCGGGGGAAGGAAAGTCCGAACACCAGGAGCACGATACTACGTAACACGTAGTTCCAGCGATGGAAAGAAAGTGCCACAGAAAATAAACCGTCCCGATTTATCGGGACAAGGGTGAAAAGGTGGTGTAAGAGACCACCAGTGCCGGTGGTGACATCGGCAGCTCGGTAAACCTTATTGGTGCAAGGTCAAATAGAAGAGGAATCCGCCGGTTGGCGGATACGAACTGCTCCATTCGTCATACTCTCGGGTAGACCGCCAAACTCAATCACAGAACAGACTGTGAGCTTTTCTTCGGAAAAGTGCTGTGAAGCTTGAGATAGATAAATGATCGTCATCCCGAACTTATACTTCGGGAAACAGAATTCGGCTTATTATTATCTTCTGCATATTATCGGGTTTGGAGAATAGATGAGAAAGAAATGGATTAAAGAAGCACTTGCTGTTGATCAGCATGTACTTGATGGACTTATTGATAAGCTGAGTTGCCCTCCTGTTATCGCGAAATTACTTGTTCTTCATGGGATCGATACACCCGAAAAAGCTGACATCTTTTTTAATCCATCCATCGAAGACCTGCATGATCCATTTCTTTTTAAGGATATGGATAAAGCAGTCGAGCGGATTATCCGTGCTGTCGAGCTAAAAGAAAAGATAATTATTTATGGTGATTATGATGTAGATGGCACAACTGCTACTTCGATTCTGCTTATGGGTCTGCGTGAGCTGGATGCGAATGTAGGTTTTTACATTCCAAATAGAATGATCGAGGGTTACGGACTCTCACTTATAGGCAACAGGGCAATCGAATCCATGCATGCTCAGCTTGTTATTACTGTGGACTGCGGCATTAATGCAGTGGAAGAAATTGCAGACCTGAATGCCTGCAATATTGATGTTATCGTCACAGACCACCACACACCAAAAGAGATCTTGCCCGAAGCTTTTGCGATAATTGATCCCAAATTAAAGGATTCCACCTACCCCTATTCCGAACTTTCAGGTGCAGGGATAGCACTAAAAGTACTCACAGCGATCTTTATGAAAATCGGCAAAGATGGGAACGAAGCTGTTGGAGGATATTGCGATCTTGCCGGTTTGGGTACAATTGCTGACATCGTTCCTCTTACAGGTGAGAACAGGATCATTGCACGGCTTGGAATAGAGCGTTTGCAGCAACGAAAAAATATGGGCATCAACTATCTTCTCAACCTGTCGGGCTTAAAACAAGTAGTGATCAAATCCAGCGATATTGTCTTCAAACTTGCTCCACGTATAAACGCAGCCGGACGAATGGGCAGTGCGGACAGAGCGGTCGAACTAATGACAGCTACTACTCCAGAAGTTGCAAAACAGCTTGCTCTTTCCATTGATTCAGAGAATTTTAAACGCCAGAAGATCGACCAGGATACCTTCAAAACTGCCTGTGACATGATCGAAGCAAAATATCCTGACATGAAGAATACCTATTTCATTGTCCTTGCTGCCGAGGATTGGCATCCGGGCGTGATCGGGATTGTTGCTTCAAAAGTTGTAGAAAAATATAACCGACCAACCATTCTGATAACAATCTCAGAAGGCGAGGGAAGCGGCTCGGGACGCAGCATTCAGAATTTCAATATCTTTGACTGCCTTACTCATTTTGAAGATTATCTCATCAGTTTTGGCGGTCATAAATACGCTGCCGGACTTACGATCCTGCCCGAGTATATCGATATCCTTGATGAGAAACTCAATGAATATGCTCGAAAAATTTTATCAGAACAGGAAATCCAGCCCCAGATCAGCGTGGTTGATGAGCTTAATCTCCAGCAAATAGATGATGAACTCATCAAATGGCTGAAAATGTTCGCACCTTTCGGACCGAAAAATATGAACCCTATATTCATGAGTTCGAATATCATGGTCGTGGGCTACCCCTACACAGTTGGCATGAACCATCTCAAGATAAAAGCGTTACAGAATGAAAAAATCCTTGATCTGATAGGTTTCAATATGGGTGACCTTGCACCCTTCCTGAAAAAGGGATCTCGCATTGATATTGCCTATTCCCTCGAGGAAAATAACTGGCAGAATATTTTAAAAATACAGGGAAAATTAAAGGATATTCGACCTTCTCAGTGACATGAAATTTCATAGATTTAGAATCAAAACATATATACCACAGAGCACACCCATCTTCGCTGCGCTACGCCGTGGCAGGCAGAGGTCACAGAGAAAGTAATTTCTTATGGATAATAAATTAAATTATAATTTTATACTGCATAAAACACTTTTAGTTATTCTGACCTTCTGGATTTTATCCTGTTCGGGTTTAACAATTTCCGACACAAAACCCCTCCCAAAAGGACTTGTATATAGATCTCAAATCCATCTTCCTGTTCAACCAAAAAAAATACGTTATTGCAGCTTCACGAATTCCTTCATTGTACTGGATAACTTAAAAAATGTGCTCTATCGTATTGACGGGAATGGGAAAATTCTACAACGTATCGGCGAATTTGGATTTGATGAAGGACAATTCGTGCATATCTCGGATTTTGCAGTGGACAGCTTTGGAAATGTTTTTGTGGTCGATGATGTGACGAATGTAATTGTTCAGTTTGATGATTTCGGCCAGTATGTGAACTCCTTCACACCAATGGAAGTGACCGAGCCCGAGCTTATTGCAGTTCAGGATACAGGCGAACTCCTCATTTATGATAGCTTTTCAAACCAGATTTTCTGCTTTACAAAAGAGAACAGCATACGCTTCAAATTCGGAAAATTTTATCTAAATGATCCGCAAAAGATCTGCACAACCCTTGAAGTGAATTACATTGCAGATACCGGCGAGAACAGTATTTTTCTTATTGATAATTTTGGAGGCATGCTTCATGAGATCTCACCATCCAATGCTTTACTCGATATCACTTCTACAAAAATTTTTTACTATTATTTAGATAATGAAACTAATGTGTATGTGGCGCGACGAATGTCCTTCGAACCCTTACTTCTCGGAACCATATCTGACTTTATAAAAAACATCAAACCAACATCAATTATTGCATTTGGTTCGGCTATCGGCATACTCGAATCCAATAAACTTCATGTGTTCCAACTAATTGCTAATTAGCTAAATAATCTGATTTTCTTAAGAATTACTTTACAAATATTGTGATGATTATTACGAGTTGTAAAAAATTATTATTTCATAAAAAGAGCTTATGAAAAATTTTATTCTTGTTCTTGTATCAGCCCTTTTATTCGGGCTTTCATTTATTGATGTTGGAGTGGGATTTCTCTGTTTTTTTGCATTCATACCTTATCTATATTTTATCACCAAAGCAACACCGAAACATGCATTTCTTTTTGGATTTTTATTCGGATTATTCGTCACACTGATCACCTTATACGGAGTGATGAATGTAAAGCTGATCGCTTTCATCGGGCTTATTATCGCTTTTCCTTTATATTTTGCAATACTTTCAGTATTTTTGCGTAAGGTTCATGGGAGCTTTCAAAAAGCATTTTTGTGGATATTCCCTGTGATATGGGTTGGCTTCGAATATCTGATGACAATGGGTTCTTTGAATTTTCCGTGGCTGAATGTGGGTTACTCCATATCAAAATACTATCTCCTCATACAAACTGCTGACCTGCTCGGTATTTATGGATTATCCTTTCTTGTGCTTATGATCAACGTGCTGCTTTATAAAGTGTTTACAGGCAAATCTAAAAGACTGCTCGTAATCCTTATTATTTTTGTACTCTGGATCGGATACGGCATCTATCGAGATAAGACAATCAAGCTAAAAAATTCCAACTTAAAAATCGGGATCGTACAGCTAAATATCATGCAGGAAGACAAATGGAAGCCGGAAAGGCTTGTGCCCACAATTGATGAATATGAAAATCAGGTGCGGATCCTGGCACAAGTAAATGATGTTGATGTGATCATTATGCCCGAATCTGCAATTCCCACCTATATTCTTCATGAGCCAAACTATAGAAAACGTCTTCAAAAATTTGCCACTGATAACAATATTTTCGTGATCACCGGATTCCCCGATTATGCAGTGGAAATGGTGAAGAATCGAGCAAGATACAAATTTTACAATAGCGCTACGATGATAGATACAAGCGGCATATTGCACGAGAAATACAATAAGATACGCCTTGTTCCGTTTGGTGAAAGAATCCCTCTCCTGAACACCTTTCCAATCCTTGAAAAACTGCAATTTGGGCAAGCGAATTTTGAATTTGGAACAGACTATCCTCTCTACAAGATCGACAATTTGAAGTTTTCTATCCTGATCTGTTTTGAGGGTGTGTTCCCGAATCTTTCACGGATCTATGCAAAAAACGGAGCGGATGTCCTTGTTGTCATAACTAATGATGCTTGGTTCAGACAGACAGCGCTCCCCTATGAGCATGCTAATAACACAAAGATACGTGCTTTGGAAACGAGAATTCCCCTTATCCGTGCTGCAAATACAGGCATCTCATATATCGTAAATCCCAAAGGGAAAACAATTATTTCAACAGATGTGTATGAAAAAATAAATATCACAAGCAACCTGACAGTAAGAGCATCAGATACAAAAACTATTTTCGTGAAGTTCGGTTACCTTTTCGCTCCCCTGTGTTTTTGGTTCAGTATTGCGATCATAATAATATCAATTATTTTACCATTATTTGTAATGAAAAGAGCAAAATGATAATTAAAAGTATCAAACTACAAAAAACAAAATATTACTACACAATGAGAGAGGTTTGCAATATTCTGGATCTTAAGCCACATGTGCTTCGATTCTGGGAAACCCAGTTCCCGCAGCTCAATCCACAGCGCAAAAAAGGTTCGAACAGGCGTTATACTAAGAAGGACATTCAGCTTCTAAAGAAAATACAATATCTCCTTTATGAAAAGAAGTTCAAGATCAAAGGAGCAAAAAAAGCACTGCGTAATGTTGAGGACATTTCCACAAAAGAAAATGTGCAGATCGATCTGGAAAGTTATGAGAGCAAAAGAGCACTGAAAAAGCTCAGAAATAAACTTGGAGAGCTTAAGACTTTAACCTCAAATTTTGCTAAAGAGACACAAGAAAATTCCGATGAATAATATAAGAATAGCTTCTGCCTGGGCTCCGAATCATATCACTGGATTTTTCTATTCAAAGATGGATAAAGACCCGATACAGAGCAGTTCGCTCGGTGCAGGTGTCAACATGTCACGAGGAACAACTACTCAGATCGAAGCGAATTCTGCTTTACAAAATGAAATTTTAGTTTTTATAAATGGAGAAAGATCTGATGCAGAACTCTCCAACTGGCTCGTAAAAGAATTTTTAAAAAAATATATTGATGATAACTACAAAATCGACATTCATCATACAATGGAAATGCCTATCAGTGCAGGATTCGGCACAAGCGGAGGCGGTGCGCTGAGTTTAGCACTTGCTTTGAAAAAAGCTTTTGATCTTGAGATTCCTGACGAAGAGTTCTACAAACTCGCTCATATTGCTGATGTCGAGAACAAAGCCGGTTTGGGAACAGTCATGGCAGTGATCGCTGGCGGACTGGAAATACGTGTTGCCTTTGGCGGTCCCGGTATCGGGAAAGTGGAATCTATTCCGCTGGATGAAGACTATAAAGTTGTTATTCTCTATTTTGGTTCCTATCAAACTAAGGAAGCTCTTTCAGATAAAAATTTAATGGAAAAAGTTCATAAATTTGGCAAAACCTGCGTGAACGATCTGCTGAGAGATCCATCCGTAGAACGCTTTCTCGAGCTCTCACAATGGTTTGTGAGAAAGATCGAAGTAGCAACCGAAAGAGTTTCTGATATTATAAAAAAGATGGAAAGAAAAGGATTTCTCTGCAGTATGACTCTCTTTGGTGAAAGTGTGTTCAGCATTCAAACAAATGAAAAAGCTGAAGAATTGCAGGATATATTTCAGGAATACGGCACAACCTATATTTCAAAAATCAGCACAGGAGGTCCTCATGTTAATTGAAGTTCCTGATTCTCATCCACGCGCACTATCCCTGCACATCCGCAAAAAGCTGATTGATGGTTTTGACAAAGGACTTGTAGCAAAAGCTGGGCTGATCGCTCATGGCAGAGGCGAGTGCTTTGATTATCTCATTGGCGAGAAAACTCAGCCCTTTGCCAACCTCGCAACCGAAGCTGCGTGTGCAATGCTTCTCCTTGCCGAACATCCGGTGCTTTCTCTTAACGGCAATGTTGCAGCACTCTGTCCTGAAGAGGTCATAGAACTGAGCAAAGTTGCTCATGCACCGCTGGAAATAAACCTTTTTTATAGAACAAAAGAGCGAGAGGATGCACTTCTACATCACATGCAGGAACACGGTGCCAAAGAAATTCTCGGAGTGGGTGATGACGAAACAGTTCAGATCGAAGAACTTCAAAGCAAACGCAGGATCGTGTCTAAAAAAGGAATTTTTATCGCTGATGTCGTATTCGTACCTCTTGAGGATGGAGATCGTACTGAAGCGCTTGTGGCATCCAGCAAGAAAGTCATAACTGTTGACCTCAATCCCCTATCCCGAACTGCACAGAAAGCCCAGATAACTATTGTTGATAATATTGTGCGAACCGTTCCGCTCATGACAAAAAAGATCATAGAAATGAAGAAATATTCTACTCAAAAATTGCAAGAAATATGTGAAATTTTTGATAATCAACATACACTAAAAATGGCGTTGCAGTTCATTCAGCAGCGTTTGAGGGAGCTTTCATGAATATCATCATAATCGGAGCCGGCGCGATCGGAACATTTCTCGCTGCTGCGATCTCACGCGAGTATGATGTGACACTCGTCGGGAAAAAGGAACATCATCATAAAGATCATTTCAAGGTCATACAAAATAAGGGGATTCTTCTCTCCGGCTTCCAGACTCTTATGAGCAAAGTGCTAACCACGCGGGAGTTAAAAAAGATTCCAGGTAATTCTCTTATTCTTGTTGCCACCAAAGCTTATGATGTTAAAGCTGTTTTCGAAGATTTAAAGGACATTGTAAAAAATGACTCTGTCTTCATGCTTATCCAGAATGGCATCGGCGTGAAAGAGGAAGTGAAAGATATCCTGCCTAACGAGATCATTCGCGCGGTTACAGGCATTGGTGCAGAAATTATCCGTCCCGGTGAAGTAAGAACTTCCTGGGGAAAAGTCGTTTTGGATAATACTAAATCAGCAGAAAAAGTCTATGATATCTTCACTAACAGTCAATTTTCTACACGTATAACCGACAATATCCTTCATGAAGAATGGCTCAAACTCACGATCAATGCCTTTGTGAATCCCCTTACCACACTGCTCCAGGTGAAAACGAACATGCTCTCCACACCCGAACTGCGAATCCTGGTGGAAAAAGTTATCGATGAAGTGATCGCAGTTGCAGAAAAAGAAGGCATTGCAGTTGAAAGAGAAAAAGTCATCCGTACCATAGATCGGCTGAGTAAATATCACAATTACTCATCCATGTATCAGGATGTGAAAAAGGGCAAAAAGACAGAGCTAGACTACATCACGGGCGCGATCATACAAAAAGCAAAGAAACATAATATCCCTGTGCCAATGAACGAATTCCTATATAATTCAATACATTTTTTAGAAAAATATGGATACTGATAAAATGACTAATAACAAATTTCTAATTTCTAATGAAAATCGGAATTACAAATGCCCAACTTGGATATATAGGAAAAAATGTAACCACACGTCTTCATTGCGTTTCGCCGTTGCAAGCGAAATACACAAAATAAACGAAAAAAAGGAAAAAAAGGAAAATTTGTCATTCGGATTTTGGTATTTTATTAGACATTAGAAATTCGGATTTAGAAATTAAGGGATAATAATGGTTATTTCTAACACTTCTTCCAAGCATGAACATAAAGTTTATATGATACGAAAATTGAAGCATAAAGAAAAGATCGTCATGCTCACCTGCTATGACTTTCAGATGGCTAAGATATTTTCCTCGGTCGGTATTGACATCATCCTTGTGGGAGATAGTCTCGGCATGGTGTTTCAGGGCGATTCCACAACAAAAAACGTAACCCTGAAGCAGATGCTTTATCACGTCCATGCAGTCTCAAAAGGCGCCGGCGAGATTCCCATTGTAGGCGATATGCCGATCCATTCCTATAAGAATAGAGAGGTCGCTTTGGAAAATGCACAGCGCTTCATAGAAGCAGGTGCTGATGCGATCAAACTGGAAGGACATTTTCCTGATACGATCAGTTATCTTGTAGAACACGGAATTCCTGTGCAGGGACATATCGGGCTGCTTCCTCAAACCTATGAATCCTTCAAGGTGGTTGGCAGGAAAGCTGAAGAGCAGGAAAGACTTCTTGCAGAAGCTAAGGATATCGAGCAGGCAGGCGCATTCACACTCGTATTGGAATCTATCCCAGAAATGCTCGGCAAAGAGATCACGGAAAGCATTGAAATTCCAACTATCGGCATTGGTGCCGGAAGATTTTGCGACGGACAGGTACTCGTCATAAACGATCTGCTAGGTATGGATCCTGCCTTTCATCCCAAATTTGTGAAGCGATATGCCAACCTGTTTGAAACCATTTCTCAAAGTGTGTCTGAATTCAAACAAGATGTGAAAAACAAAACCTATCCCGGCAAGGAACATGTGTATGAATAGATCGTCCATTCCCAAAAACGAGGTGCTGGAACTCATCCAAGCTGCGCTCAAACATGATAAATCCTATAAAAACGGCAATGTTATCAGCACAATGTGCACTTATTCCGACCAGTTTGCACAGCAACTTTTTTCAACTTTTATTGATAGGAATATAGGCGATGCAAATCTTTTCCCCGGTGTGGTTGAACTGGAAAAAGAAGCCATTCACATGCTGGGAGATATTCTGCACAATCCCAATGCTTATGGCAATATTGTCACAGGCGGTACAGAAGCAAATTTCCTTGCACTCTGGGCATACCGCGAGCTTTCAGTAAAGCATACAATAATTGTGCCCGAGACCGCTCACTTCTCGCTCTATAAAAGTGCGAACATCCTTAATCTGAATATAAAAACTGTAAGAGTGACCGTGCAAAGGCAGATGGACATTACTGAAACAGAAAAAGCCATTGATGACGACACATTCTGCATTGTGGGCATCGCAGGCACGACCGAACTCGGCGTGATCGACCCGATCTCCGAGCTGTCTGCACTTTGTGAAAAACACAAACTCTATCTGCATATAGATGCAGCATTCGGCGGATTTGTCATTCCCTTTTTGAAGGACATGAATTATGATGTTGAAGATTTTGATTTCTCCCTTCCAGGTGTGAGTTCCATCACGATCGATCCGCATAAAATGGGTATGTGCCCGATCCCTGCCGGCGGTATTCTTTTCAGGAATGAAGAACTGACCGAAAAGATCAAATGGAGTGTTAGCTATCTTTCCGGCGGAAATACTGCACAGACAACTTTTGTAAGCTCCCGTTCGGGCGCATCGGTCATTGCGGTGTGGGGTATGCTGAACTATCTCGGATTTGATGGTTATAATGACATCATTAAGAAGTGCATGCACGTGACGAACTATCTTATTGCAGAGCTTGATAAGATCGAGGAGCTCTCCACGATCCTGCCACCAACTATGAATATCGTGGGTGTTACATCCAATAAATATAATATAGTACTCATTGCAGAAGCCATGCGGGACAAAGGATGGGCGATCTCGCTATTTACCGAGCACCTGCGCATCGTGCTTCGCCCATCAGTAACAAAAAAAGTAATAAACAAATTTATTCATGACATAAAAGAGGTGTTAACATGCATCCAAGCAAAGATATAATCGGAACAAAAGGACAGGAACTGCAGGACAGACGCATTGCCCTGTGCATAACCGGAAGCGTGGGCTGCCTGAGAAGTGTTGATCTTGCTCGCGGACTCATGCGTTACGGCGCTGAAGTATTTGTGGTGATGAGCCGGGAAGCAGCAAAGCTCGTAACTCCCACAATGCTCGAATGGGCAACAGGCAATCCTGTGGCAACTGAATTGACAGGCAAGATCGAGCACATCTGGCTTGCAGGCGAGCATGAAGAAAGCTGTGATCTTGTTATGGTCGCACCGGCAACTGGCAACTCCCTCAGCAAGATCACATGCGGTATCGATGACACGCCTGTGCTCTCCACTGTAACCTCTGCAATCGGCTCGGGCATTCCTGTGATGATCGTGCCTGCCATGCATGAGAGCATGTATAAAAACCCCTTCATTATCGAGAATATTGAGAAGCTGAAAAAAGCCGGCATCGACGTGATAGAACCGGTACGTGAAGAAGGCAAAGCAAAGATCGCAACTGTGGACACTATGGTAGAGATGGTCATTCAGAAATTGTATGCAAAAGATATGCAGGATATGACCGTGTTAATTACTGCCGGACCCACAATTGAATATATTGATGACATCCGCTATATTACCAACAAAAGCTCTGGGAAGATGGGCTTTGCACTTGCTCAGGACGCAGTTCGCAGAGGTGCGCATTGCATACTTGTGAGCGGACCCACAAATCTCACTCCTCCTGAAGGATGTGAGTACATTCCCGTGGAAACCACAGAAGACATGAAGCACGCAGTAACCACTCAGCTAAAAGAAAAGAATATAGATGTATTCATCGCCGCTGCTGCTGTAGCAGACTGGAAAATGGAGAGAAAAGCAAAAGGCAAACTTCCCTCATCCGGAAAATTCAGCATCGAACTCTCCCCCACCGATAAAATAATTGAAAAGGTGAAAAAACTCTCACCGGCAACAGTTCTAATTGCATTTAAGGCAGAATATGGATTGACCGGAGAACAACTCATAGCAAAGAGTTATGAACGCCTGCAACAGGTGAATGCTGACTATATTGTTGCCAATGATGTGAGCGAAGCAAACACTGGTTTCCAGAGTGATGAAAATAGAATATTTGTGATAAATACAAAGGGTGAAGTATTATTTAAAGGTAAAGACAGCAAGACTGCACTTGCGCAGAGGATTTTGGATATTGTGAAAAATGCCCTCACCTGACCTCTCCCAGAGGGCGAGGAAAAATTAAGCATGGACTCCAATGACAGATTTGCTGGTGTGGAATTCAGAGCGATCTTTGCTTTATATTTCATACTGAACTCCATGTGACTTCGTCCCTATGAAGTCCAGCCTGAAAAGATTTTACTTTTTGGAATCGAATCATTTTTCACTCCTCGCTCTTCTCTCTATATGGACATCTTTTTTCTCTGTGCTCTCTGTGGTGTGTATTCCCTTCCTCAGCCCCACGTTCTCTCTTTTTAGACTAAGCGAAAATTTAAAAGGAAAAAAATGAAGAAATTTATTATTACAATTTTTATGGTTTTTGCAATCCAAAATCTATTTGCCCAAACTCAATATCCCGAAACTTCCAAAATTGCAGTTAAAGACACGCTCCACGGCACAGTGATCACAGATAATTACCGCTGGCTGGAAGATGGAGAAAACCCGGAAGTCATAAAATGGGAAGAAAAACAGGAAAAACTAACAAGGTCAATCATAGATGATCTTCCCCAAAGAGAAAAACTGATCAAAAGATTCAATGAACTCTGGCGTTATGACGATGTCAGCAGACCGAGCAAAGTATTAAATGGAGAAAGAATATTCTTGTGGGAAAAGAAGAAAGATGATGAAAAATGGAGAGTTCTTACTCAAGAAAATGAAGATGCGGAATTTGAAGTTTTAATTGATCCAAATCTTTGGGATACCATAGAATCTATTAGCGGAACAAGTATGTCCAGAGATGGCAAATATTATGCTTTTGGAAAAACAGTGGGCGGAGATGAGAATCCCCACATCAGGATAATAGAAGTTGAAACAAAAAAAGTTTTACCTGACACTTTGAGAGGTCGAAAACAATATGTTACATCCTGGCTGCCGGATAACTCTGGTTTCTATTATTCAGCTTGTCCATTAAAGAATGAAGTACCTGAAGGAGAAGAAAATTACTGGCGTTCGATTTACTTCCACAAACTGGGAACTTCGGCAGATGAAGATGAAAAAATCTATTTCAATGAAGACAATATGGAAATGTCTCATGGTGTATGGCTATCCGAATGTGGTAAATATACACTTTATACTCGTCGTCTTTTTAGAAAGAATGAGATCTATTTCAAACGCACTAATGATGAAGAAATGATTCCAGTTGCCACTGGTTTTGATGCTTCTTATTCGGTTAATATTGTGGATTATAAAATTCTGATAAAGACAGATAAAGATGCACCCAACGGGAAAGTTTATATTACTGATGTCGATCATCCGCAGCGAGAATTCTGGCAGGAGTTTTTGCCGGAACAAAAAGACAAACTTTATTATCTCATTGCAATCGCCGGTCATATTTATGCTGTATATCAGCACAATGCTTACACGGTTATTAAGATATATTCTTTGGAAGGTGATTATATCCGCGATTTATCTTTTCCAACACTCGGAACAGGATATGTCAGTGGTTATTGGTCGCAAGATGATATTTGGGTAAATTTTTCCTCGTTCACTTATCCAAGTGTTACTTATAAATACGATTTCGAAAATGATAAATTAAATATTTATAAAGAATTTCCATTGGAAATAGATGTTGAGGATTTCTATGCTGAGCAAGTCTGGTATCATTCAAAAGACGGAACACCAGTTTCAATGTTTCTTGTTCAGAGAAAGGACTTGAAAAAAGATGGAAATAATCCTGTTAGACTTTCCGGTTATGGTGGATTCAATTCATCCCAAACTCCTTACTTTTCAACAACGAGTATTGTCTGGCTTGAAGCTGGCGGCATGATCGCGATTCCGAATCTGCGCGGAGGTGGTGAATATGGAGAAAAGTGGCATGAAGCAGGAATGAAGGAAAACAAGCAGAATGTTTTTGATGATTTTATTGCTGCTGCAGAATGGCTTATCAAAAATAAATATACCAATCCGGAAAAACTGGCGATCAGTGGAGGAAGTAACGGAGGGCTTTTGGTTGGAGCTGTAACTGTTCAAAGACCCGAATTATTCAAGGTTGTAAATTGTAGAGTACCTCTTCTTGATATGATCCGTTATCATAAATTCGGTCCTGGCAGATTCTGGATAGATGAATACGGAAGCCCTGATAATCCTGAACAATTCGAATATCTCTTTAAATATTCACCATATCACAATGTTATTAATGGAACAGACTATCCTGCAATTCTGATTTCAGCAGGAGAAAATGATGCTCGTGTTGATCCGCTTCATTCCCGTAAGATGGTTGCCCGAATGCAGGAAGCAAATCCCAATGGTGAACCGATCCTGCTTTTATTAAAAAAGGATTCCGGTCACGGTGGCGGTACAACTCTCTCGATGCATATAGAAAAAGCAGCTGATACCTGAGCTTTTTTAATGAATGAATTAGGAATGAGTTTGGAATAAAATATTCCCCGATACGGTTTACCCCGTTGGATTTTTTATTCAATTGGGGGTATATTTCCCTACGGGGCAGGTGTGATAAATACAAAAGGTGAAGTTTTATTTATAATTTTACTGATTCTTATAATTATTAGCGTTAGTAAAGGAAACAAAAAGAAAAATCTTGAAATACAAAAACTTGAGGAAGAGTCCAATCAGCTATCAAATTCTGAAATTACTAAAGAGTCTATATCTATATGAATTAATAAAATTAAAAGAATTAAAAGACAATGGCGTTTTGACGGACAAAGAGTTTGAAGACCAAAAAGCAAAATTATTGAATAAATGATAATTGAGTCCACTTTAAAAAGTTCAATTTAAGAAATCGAGAAACCGTTGAAACGGTTAATGCATTTTTTTGTTTCATTAACCACCAAAGAACTGTTTACTCCGTCTTTGACGGATAAGTTGGTGGTTAATAGGAAGATAGCTAATTGTAACCGATTCACTTGTCCCGTTAAATTTGTATTCATTTAACTGGGATCGATTTCCAAATGGTTGAAAAATTTCCAACATATTTCTAATAATAACCTTTTTAGAGTAAGCTCATAATTTAATAATAGCTCTTTACCCTCATTATCAAACTACAGCTTTGCCGTTGTAAAAAAGATCGGAAATATAGTTCCCAAATTAGTTTTCTCTTTCATAAATCTAAATACGAATGAGCTATGTGAACGAGTGTAGAAGCATTAGGAATCCTAAGGTACGAGGATTCCGTGCTATTGATATTTTCTTCCTGTTTTCTAATCCTCATCGTTGACTTCATAGAAATCGAATTACATACGGGATTCCCAATCAAGTTGGGAATGACATTCTTTAAAGGATATTGAGCATATAGGTATAGATGTATACTGTGTGCTCTAAACGATAAAAGGCGAAACGATCAAACAATCGCTTCGCCTATATTACGAATTTATTTGTTAATTAAATCTTATGCAATCTGTTTTGGTGGTTTGACGCGGGAAATAATTCCTGCAGCAACTATACACAGCACACCACAAATTATGAATGCTAATGAGAAGTTGCCCATATCACCGAGTTTTCCACCAAGGATAGGACCGAAAATACCGCCAACTCCATAGGCAAGGAATACCCAACCGTAATTTTGACCAATGTATTTTGTGCCGAAAGTCTCTGCAGTAATGGTAGGAAATAGTGAGAAATTACCACCGAAGTTAAATCCGATAAGTGCAGCTCCGATATAAAGAAGCGCCGGTGTTCCGGCTATCCACTGGAATAATATAACAAAAATACCCTGAGTAAGCATCATTATAATAATAGAAGTTTTTCTTCCAAGTTTATCACTTATCGCACCCCAGGCAATTCTACCAAGACCATTTGCAAGGGAGAAAAATACAGCCATTGCAGTTCCGGCAATTCCTGAAGCAGCAACTTCGCTTATACCTGCAGCCATCAGTGCCTGCATCGGGAAAAGTTTCATTAAACCGATGCTCATCAATCCAGCGCTTGCACCGAACACGAAAGTTAGAAGTATCATATAGAACTGTGGAGTTTTCAGCATTTGTGCACTTTTCATTTGATATTTTGTGTCATCAGATTTTTTCTCTGCTTCTGTAGGTTGCCAACCTTTTGGTTTCCAGTCTTTTGGTGGAAAAACCATCCAGATACTACCAAGAAGTACAGCAAGGAAAAACACGATACCGTAAATTGAGAAAGTTTTGCTTAAGCCATGAACTGCGATCAAATTACCCCATGTTCCTGCCAACTTTACCCAGAGCATAGCACCAAATCCAAAACCTGCAACAGCCAGTCCCGTAATGAGTCCCTTTTTATCCGGGAACCAGCGCATTCCAACAGCAATAGGCACAACATAAGCAAGACCGATACCAGAGCCGCCGATTATTCCGACAAATAGAAATACAAGCCAGAAATTATTTCCGGCAAAAAGTCCAGCCAACAAGTATCCCAATCCGAGGACCACACCACCCGACATTGCGAGTTTGCGAGGTCCGTATTTCGGCATGAGTCGTCCTGCAATGACCATCACAATGGCAAAAAGTGCCAAGCCCGCTGCAAAGACTGCCTGAGTTTGAGTTTTTGTCCATCCTGCTTCAACAAGAGGTTTTGTGAAAACCGACCACGCATAGATCGCACCAAGACAAAGCTGAATTACGATCGCTCCAAACACAACAGACCATCTATTCATAATTTTCTTTTCAGTCATTTTTCTCCTACTTCATTATGATTAAGAAAAGCCGGAAAGGCAAGTCAGCAAATCCGGCTTTATTATTATTGTTATAATTAGTCGATCAATTTACGTTCTTCGATGAGACTTTCAACTACGCTTGGATCAGCGAGTGTTGAAACGTCACCAAGATTACCCGTATCTTTTTCAGCAATTTTGCGTAAGATGCGACGCATGATCTTTCCTGAACGAGTTTTAGGAAGTGAGGGCGCCCATTGAATTGCTTCTGGAGTAGCAATGGGACCGATTTCCGAACGAACATGTTTTACCAGTTCTTTCTTCAATTCATCTGTTGGCTCAATGCCGTGAACAAGGGTCACATAAGCATAGAGACCCTGTCCTTTGATCTCGTGAGGAATTGGTGTGACTGCGGCTTCTGCAACTGCAGGATGGCTTACGAGTGCGCTTTCAACTTCTGCTGTACCAATACGATGACCGGAAACATTGACCACGTCATCGATTCTTCCCAATAACCAGTAGTCACCGTCTTCATCGATCCGGCAACCATCACCTGCGAAATAGACATCATCAAACATTGTGAAGTATGTATCGACAAATCTATCGTGATCACCCCACATAGTTCTCATCATTCCGGGCCAAGGTTGTTTGATGCAGAGTTTTCCACCTTCGTTGACGTTACAGACGGAGCCATCATCTCTCAAGACTACTGTCTCAACACCGAAGAAAGGTCGTTGGGCACTGCCGGGTTTCAGAGTATGGGCACCGGGAAGAGGTGTAATCATAAATCCACCGGTCTCGGTCTGCCACCAGGTATCCATGATCGGGCAACGACTATGTCCTATCTTTTCGTAATACCACTTCCATGCTTCAGGATTGATGGGCTCGCCAACTGAGCCAAGAATTCTCAAGGAATCCAATTTGTATTTTGCGGGCCACTCATCACCAAATCTCATAAGTGCTCTTATCGCTGTAGGAGCAGTATAGAAGACAGTTACTTTGAACTTATCCACTATCTCCCAAAAACGTCCAGCATCAGGATAGGTTGGAACGCCTTCGAACATAATTGAAGTCGCACCGTTCGCAAGAGGTCCATACACAATATAGCTGTGACCTGTCACCCAGCCGATATCAGCGGTGCACCAGTATATATCGTCTTCATGAATATTGAAAACTAATTTGTGAGTGGTCATTGTATGTATCAAGTAACCAGCGGTTGTATGGACAACACCTTTGGGCTTGCCAGTCGAACCTGATGTATAAAGAATGAATAACGGATCTTCTGCGTTCATATGAACCGGCTCGCATTCAGGAGCTGCTTTTTCCATCTCATCATGATACCAGAAATCTCTTCCTTCTTCCATGTGGCATGGTTCATCATTAACCTTAATAACGATCACGCTTTCGATCGAAGGGGTATCTTTCAGAGCTTTATCAGCGATATCTTTGAGATGGATATGTTTTCCTGCACGACGAGAAATATTTGCTGTGATAAGCATCTTACAATCAGAATCGTTTACTCTGCCGCGAATAGCATCTGCGCTAAATCCACCGAAAATAATTGAGTGGATCGCACCTATTCGTGTGCATGCAAGCATTGTGATAGCAAGTTCGGGAACCATGGGCATATAGATCGCGATCGTATCGCCTTTTTTGATACCTTTGGATTTAAGAACATTTGCAAATTTGCATACTTCCTTATAGAGTTCTTCGTAGGAGTATTTTTTTACGTCATCTTCGATTTCACCCTGCCAAAGGATCGCTGTCTTTTTTGCGGTAGGTGTGCCGAGATGTCTATCCAAACAGTTGTAACTTACATTGAGCTCGCCGTCTTCAAACCAGGTATGCTCGATTTTACGAGCTTTTGTATCCCATGTGTACTTAAGACCTTTTGTCGGTTTCTTGAACCAATCCAAAATCTCAGCTTGTTCCAACCAAAATCCATCGGGATCCTTGATGGATCTTTCCCACATTTCTTTATATTGTTCATCCGAACTTATGTAGGCGTTTTTCTTAATTTCTTCTGGTGGGGGGAATGTCTTTCCCTTTCCCATAAGTGAGTCAATTGCTTTTTTTTCTGCCATTTTTTTGAGTTTCCTCTATCGTTTTTTTAATAATTTGTCGTTATCCCTTGTATCCATTTTTTATACGTCAAGAATTTTAGTAATTTCATGAGGATTTAAAAGGAACACTGATACACGCTGATGAGACAGATAGACACAGATTAGGATTTGAATAATGAAAATTCACTTGGATAATGCAAATGATTGTGATCTTATTTTTTTTATCATTTACATATTTTAGTTTTTTATCTGCGCTAATCAACATAATCAGCGTTGATCTGCTTTCTATTTAATTAACCACCAACTTAAGTTGGTGGTTAATAGGAAGATAGCTAATTGTAACCGATTCACTTGTCCCGTTAAATTTGTATTCATTTAACTGGGATCGGTTTCCAAATATTTGATGTATTTTTTAACATATTTCTAATTACACACTTTTTAGAGTAAACTCAGATATAGATTTATTTATGAAAAACGAGAATTATTACAAATTATTAAAAATCTTTTATTCTTTTTGATCAACTTTGATCCACTTACTTTCCTTGTCTTCATAATATGAAATATCACCTGAATGCATATCATATAGCCATTTATGTATCTTCAGATTATTCATACTATTCTTGATGAAATCAAATGAGAGGAGATGTTCAGCTTGCAGGAGAATGTTGTTTTTTATTGCTTCTAATATGTTTGATTTATCATTTTTATTTGTTGAAGTTTTTGCTTTATGTGCATACTTCAGCCAATCATATACTTTCGAGTCATTTGGCACTCCTTTTACAAGAGCAGTGATTCCCCCACATCCCGTGTGTCCGCATACGATAATATGTTCCACCTTGAGTTCGAGCACAGCATATTCCAAAACTGAGCTTGTGCAGATGTCTTGTGCATCACTCGGCGGGATGATGTTTGCAATATTTCTCATAACAAATAGATCTCCAGCATCAGCATTGACAATAAATTCCGGCACCACTCTTGAATCCGAACACCCAATCCACAATACTTTTGGATGCTGTCCCCGATTTGCTAACTGCAAATACAGCTCCTTGTTTTCATCAAATGATTTCTTAAATTTTTGATGTCCTTGTATCAGTTTTTCTAATGGCATTTAATACTCTACTTTCTTCTTTATTATGAAATGAAATTGATAATTGATTTCTTAAATATAAACATTTGATTAAAAATATTGATGAAAACAAATATTTTTCTTGCTTATTTTTTTGTAAAATTATTTAGCAACCAAAAATAAATAAACAAAATTTGAGTTAAACAGAGATTGAAGAATCAGTTTTGAAGATACTCAAATAATATAGGATAGAAAATGGAACAAAAGACTTTACTTCTTATCAAACCTAATGCCACAAGGAAGAACAAAATCGGATCAATTCTCAAAATAGTCGAAGACAACGGATTTGTCATCGATCAATTGAAAATGTTCACCATGGATAACGAGCTGGCAGATATCTTCTATGCAGAACACATCGTCAAGAGTTTCTATCCTCAGCTTAAATCATTTATGTTATCCGGAAAGATTGTAGGTGCAGTTCTCAGTAGAGAAGATGCAATTTTAAAGCTTCGAGAACTTGTGGGAAATACTAATTATGAGAAAGCTGCTCTTGGCACGATCCGTTTCCTTTTTGCAGATTCATTTACTGAAAATGCTGTTCATGCATCAGATTCTCCCGAAAGTGCAGAGCGAGAAATGTCACTTATTTTTCCGGAATAACATCGAATTTTTCCCCTCTAAAAAGAGGGGTGGGGCTGTCCCATAACCTCAATAATATTTACAATAAATATGGTATTAGTTATCTTTAGCACATGATAAAATTTAGAGCTTACAGTCAGGATCAGGGATTGGCGTTGCCACCCTATTTGGATGAGTTAATAGAAAAGCAT
>JAUWMT010000030.1 GCA_030613025.1 Candidatus Cloacimonadota bacterium | reverse complement strand
TGTATATGATTTTCGTTCGTATGAAACATAGTGATTTCCTTAAAAAATATTACTTATTTAACCATACTAATATTTGATCATTACTTTGTGTAAAGTATTTTGTGAACTATATTGAAAGGTTTTTAGAGTGAACTCATCAATATTTGAAAAAATAAAAGATTAATAGAACTATCTTAGTTTTCAATGTCTAATATAGAAATTCTTAAATAGCAAGATAAATTAATTCATCAACGAAATACATTATCATATAATAGCTTTTCATATAAACTTATCTCGTTCCAAAGTTGAACTTGGGAACGAGCATCAGAGCTATTGGCAACACCATCAATCCACATAAATTTGACAACAATTTCTCTCCACTCTTCTTTACTCATACTATGGCATTGCAAGACAATAAAATATGGACAGTCAAAGATGTGCTTTTCTGGACATCGGATTACTTCACAGAAAAAGATATTCCTTCCCCCCACCTGAATGCAGAACTGCTCATTGCTCACGTGCTGGAATGCTCCCGCCTCGATCTATATCTGAAATACGACAAACCCCTTGCTGAGAAAAATTTATCAAACATAAAAAAACTTATCAAAAGCAGGGCTGCCCACTATCCTATTCAATATCTTCTCGGCTCTACAGAATTCTATGGAATTTCTTTTTTCGTTGAGGAAGGAGTTCTAATTCCGCGACCGGAAACAGAGATCCTTGTCGATGCATTTATCTCATATATTAAGGAGTCATCCCAAAATACGTGGTCGCTTCTGGACATCGGTACCGGCTCTGGAAATATTCCTGTTTCGATAAGTAATTCTTTCAAAGATTCAGAAAAGGATATTCAAATTGTTGCAACGGATATTTCAGAAAAAGCATTAAAACTCGCCAAGAAGAATATTGATAATATGAAAATCGAGAATATTTCATTATTGCATTCCAATATTTTTGATAAAGTCACAGGTACGTACGACTGTATCATTTCCAATCCACCCTATATCAGTGAAAAGGAATTCAAGGAATTACCAAAAGAGGTCAGGGATCACGAACCGAGAGAGGCGCTTTTTGCGAAAGAGGACGGGCTGGAATTCTATGACAAAATTTTACAGAATGCTGAGAAATATCTCAAAAAGAATGGTCGAATATTTTTTGAGATCGGAGCATATCAAAAAGAAGAACTCTCTAAGCTGACAGAACAATATAATTACAAAATCATTGACATTAAGAAGGACTACAATGATTTAGATCGAGTTTTAATACTCATAAATAATACATAGAAGTTGGTTACAAAATGGATGAAATTTTAGTACGCGGTGGACGCAAACTCACAGGAACAATTGCTGCAAACGGATCGAAGAATGCCGGGTTACCTATTCTGGCTGCCACACTCCTTGCCGATGGAGAATATCACATAAAGAACATTCCGAATCTCTCCGATATACGAACAATGATAAAACTGCTCAGAACGATCGGCACTGAAGCTGAATTCACAGACCATGAGCTGCGCATCACTACAAAAAAAATAAAAAATCATGAAGCCCCATATGAACTTGTGAAAATAATGCGTGCCTCGATCTACGCACTTGGTCCATTACTCGCTCGCTGCGGACAGGCAAAAGTATCCTTTCCCGGAGGTTGCGCACTTGGTGCCCGTCCAATAGATTATCATCTGGAAGCGCTTCATAAACTGGGTGTGACCATCCAGATAAAACATGGTTACATATATGCGAAAACCAAAGGGCTGAAAGGTTCTGAAATATTTTTTGAGAATAAAACTGTCGGCGCCACTGCAAATGTGCTCATGGCTGCAGTTCTTGCAGAAGGCACGACTGTCATAGAGAATGCTGCCTGCGAGCCGGAGATAAGCGGACTTGCTGAATTTCTTAATAAAATGGGAGCACAGATCGATGGACACGGTACTGAGATCATCACAGTTCATGGTGTGAAAGAACTCCATCCTGCTGACTATTCGCTTATTCCCGACAGGATCGAAGTGGGTACGCTTCTTGTTGCAGGGGCGATAACTAATGGGAAGATCACAGTCACAAACTGCATTCCCCAGCATTCAGGCATCGTGCTCAATAAACTCCGGGATATTGGCTATACGGTTGAAACGCAGGAGAATTCAATCACAATCTATAATAAAGGAAAAAAATATCCCGTCGAAATATCCACTAATCCCTATCCCGCATTCCCGACCGACCTTCAACCGCTCTTTGCCGCTTTGCTATCTACAATTGAGGGCAAGAGCATTATAAATGAAAATATCTTTTCTGACCGATTTATGTATATAAGCGAACTGCAGCGCCTTGGGGCTGATATAAAATTATCGGGAAACATGATCAGTATCAATGGAGGCAACAAACTCTCCGGCGCGCCTGTTATGGCTCCTGATATTCGTGCTGCTGCTGCACTCATTACTGCTGCTCTCGCTGCAGATGGAGAAACAAAAATATCCAGAGTATATCATCTTGATCGTGGCTATGAATATTTTGAGAATAAACTTGCTTCACTTGGTGCAGATATTGAGAGGATAGAAACCGACGCTCTTTATTGATCATGCTGAAATTTTTTAGAAATTTACTGGTTTCAGTTGGTTTTATCGGTTACTTTCCTATTGCCTCAGGAACGCTTACTTCAATTTTCACTGCTATTCTGTATTATTATCTAATTCCACCTCTCAGTGTTGTTGGTAACCTATTACTGATCGGAATTCTGTTGGTCGCAAGCTTGATATTTGTTCCCATCATAAAAAGTGCTGAAAAAGACTTGGGACATGACAGCAGAAAGATCACTATTGATGAACTTATCGGTTTTTGCTTCGCAGTTATGTTCCTGCCCCACACTTTGATGGTCTTTATCTATGCACTTGTTCTGTTCCGTGTTTTTGATATCGTAAAACCAACTCCCATCAATCAATTGCAACAACTTCCTCATGGATGGGGTGTGCTTGCCGACGATATTGCCGCAGGTATTTGTTCAAATATAATAATTCAGATACTTCTGATAATCTTCCCGCAATTTTTCTAATTTTTTTACAAAATATATAAAATAAATTTGACAACAATTCTATCCCTTGTAACCTTTTTGTGAAATATGAAAGCAAAAGTGACATTGATCGATAAGCTACAATTCAGCGCAGTCTCAGATTCCAATCATGCAATTATACTCGATGCAGGTAAAGACATGAGCTACGATCAAGGATGCAGACCGAAAGAATTGGTTCTCATGGGTTTGATCGGTTGCACCGGCATGGATGTTGTATCTCTACTCAGAAAAATGAGAGTTCCCTACAAGAATATCAAGGTCTCTGCTGATGCAGAAATCTCTACAGAACATCCGAAAATTTTCACAAAGATCCACATTATCTATACAATTATTGGAGATAACATTGATGAATCTAATGTTGAGAAAGCAATTACACTTTCTATGGAACGCTATTGTGGTGTAACTTCAATGATCGGAAAATCTGCGAGGATCACTCATTCATATATTATTCAGAAAAAAAAGCAAGGGGAATGATCGTAAATAATGGCACAACTTAGAGACTTATTTCCTCTCAAGCAAGGAAAGGTGCGAGATATTTACGATCTGGGAAACAAGCTTCTTATCATTGCATCTGACAGAATTTCTGCGTTCGATTACATTCTTCGTGATGAGATTCCGGATAAGGGTAAAATCCTTAATCAGATATCAGCTTACTGGTTTGATCACACTGCTTCAATCACTCCGAATCATGTCATTTCAACCGATGTGAAAGACTTCCCTGAAGATATTCAGGATGCTTTTGATGACCTTGATAAACGCTCGATGCTGGTCAAAAAAGCTGAGAAATTTCCCATTGAATGCATTGTTCGCGGTTATATTACAGGCATTGGCTGGAAGGATTATAAGAAGTCCGGAAGGGTTTGTGGAATTGAATTGCCTGAAGGACTTGTAGAATCTGAAAAACTTCCCGAACCCTTATTCACACCTTCTACAAAAGCCGAAGAAGGACATGACGAAAATATCAGCTATGAAGAGATGAAACGTGTAGTCGATCCTCTCCTTGCAGAAAAAATAAAAGAGATAAGTCTTCAACTCTATGCCTTTGCTCACGATATTCTTGAGAAGAAAAATATTATTCTTGCGGATACTAAATTTGAGTTTGGTCTTTATAATAATGAGATCATTCTGATTGATGAGATATTCACTCCTGACTCCTCACGCTTTTGGGACAAAGATGAGTATGAACCGGGCAGATCTCAGAAAAGTTATGATAAACAGTTTGTACGGGATTATCTTTTATCTAAGGGAATACAACATAAAAAGGATATTTCAGCCGATGATGACATTCTTCATCTTCCAAAAGATATTATCGAAAAGACACGCGAAAAATATATGCAGGCATACACTAAGATCACAGGAAAATCATCTTTATGAAAACTATACTTATTGTTGATGACGAGCAGGACACACTGGACTATCTTTCCTATGTGCTTCCGAAAAAGAACTATAAAGTGACCACTGCCGATAATGGATTTGATGCGTTACAGATCGTTCGGGAGCAGCATGTTGACCTTGTGCTCAGCGATATTGCGATGCCGGATATGGATGGATACGAGCTTTATTCACAGATCAGAGATTTTGATGACACAATTCCGATAATCATGATGACGGGTTTTGGATATGATCCGAATCATGTGCTGGTTAAAGCCAGAAAGGATGGCTTGCACGACATAATTTTTAAACCATTTGAGATCGATGACCTTGTTCATATGATCAAAAATGCATTAAAAAAAACTTAGGAACTAATTGAAAGGCAATTTGAGAATATTAATTATTACCAAAGCACGGAGGTAAAATGAAAGGTAGATTCACTAGAAGTAAAGTCTCCCCCAAAAGTCACAAAAAGGCAATCGCATTCATCTACGCCCATGACATTCAGGGCGATGATATCATTAAGCTTGAACATTACCTGGAAGAACGTGATGATCTGCATCATATCTATATCATCCTTGAAAAGAATCCCTCAAAAAATATCATCACATTATGTAATAGATACAACCATATAAAACTTTTATACAGCAAAAATCCAGCTTTAGAGATCGAGGACATAAAGCGGCAGTTCAATGGAGTGGAAGTAAAATTTGAAGATAGAAATTTTGAAGATATCAAAAACCGGTCACTCGAAAATCATTAGTTTCTAATATAATTTGTTCTTTGAAGAGGTGATTTTCGGATCACCTCTTTTTTATTCTTGAAATCTTCAATCGGTGTTCCTTGTTCTTAAATCAACATTTTCTTAGCGAATATCGAATGTCGATTAACGACTTGAGATTTAAGAAGTTAAATACTTGAACGGGTAGTATTTTCAATAATTTTGGAATCAAATAAGAAAATATGAAATGACAAGTTCATTATTTTGAAATTACTTGTAATGAGTCTATGATCATTTTTGCAATTTTAGTACTTATTCCGGGCACTAAAGATAGCTCTTCCACAGTTGCATCCCTGATCTTTTGCACCGAGCCAAAATAAGAAAGAAGAAGCATCTTCCTTTTTTCACCAATACCCTCGATCCCATCTAATTCCGAATAGTGAGTTTTTTTATCACGCAAATTTTTATGATATGTAATAGCAAACCGATGAGCTTCATCTCTAATTTGTTGAAGTAACTTGAGCGCATAGGAAGTTTTAGGAATAATTATCGGCTCTTTTTTACCGGGTTCGAATATTTCTTCTAACCGCTTAGCAAGGGAAAAAAGTGAGACTGAGAATGTTGTTTTTTTCAATGCTTTCAAAGCAGCAGAAAGCTGTCCTTTTCCTCCATCAATAAGGATAAGATCCGGCTGCTCAACATCCTTATCATCGAGATGACTCAGGTATCGGGTCACCGCTTCATTCATCATTTTATAATCATCGATACCGGGCACCATTTTTATCTTGAACCTGCGATACTGGCTCTTTTTGGGTTTCCCGTTAAAAAAGAACACCATCGACGCAACAGCTTCTTTCCCAAAAAGATTGGACACATCAAAGGCAGCGATCTTTCTTGGAAGTCGGGCAAGATGAAGCTTCTCTTTCAATTCCTTTACTGCAAAAACCGTTCTCTGCGAGGATTTTATATGAGCCAGCTTCTTTTCTTCGACAAGTAAAAATGCATTATGATTTGCCATATCAACCAGCTTTTTCTTATCACCACGTTGCGGAATATGGATTTTTGTTTTTAATAACTCTGTAAGCAGCTCGCTATCTTGTGGCTCCTGCTGCATCATAAGTATCGGTGGAATATCCTCATGATAATTATAATAGTGTGTAATAAAGCGCGAGAGAATAAGAGCCGGAGTTTCCTGCTGGGTATTCTCAAGAAAATAGTGCTCCTTTTTGATTAGTTTTCCATCTCGAATTTTCAAAATAACGCTGCAGCACTCCGACTCCCATCTACCTATCCCTATCACATCGGCATCAGATAGAGATTGGCTGCTCATGATCTGCTTCTTGGTTACATGAGTAATTTCCAAAATCTGGTCGCGATACCGGGATGCCTTTTCGTATTGCCGGCTTTCAGATGCTCTCTCCATTTGTGATCTTAATTGAGAAATAATAGCATCGGTTTTTCCCTTTAAGAATAGTATCACCTGATTGATCCTCTCACGATATTCTTCATAAGAGATATTTCCAATACAAGGGGCATCACATTTATTGATCTGAAAATTCAAGCACGCACGATCCTCAGTTCCGTTATTTTTCAACTCTTTGGGAATGAACTTGCTGCAGGTCCTCAATTTGAATATCTTCTCAAGAAGAATCAACGTATTCCGGACTGAATGAGCTTCAGTATATGGACCGAAATATTTTGAGTCGTCACGAGCAAGAGTTCTTGTCACAAATACACGTGGGAATGCATCCTTCATTGTAATTTTCAGATATGGATAACGCTTATCATCCTTTAATGAAACATTGAATTTGGGACGGTGCTTTTTTATAAGCGTGTCTTCGAGAATAAGCGCATCGAGCTCACTGCGGGTTACGATATAATCAAGATCAGCAATTCTGCTCACAAGAACTTCGGTACGGGGCAGGTCAAAGCTGGTTCTGTTAAAATATGATGAAACCCTTTTCTTTAGATTTTTTGCTTTTCCCACATAGATGATCGCACCCTTGCTGTTCTTCATCAGATACACGCCTGGACTGTGAGGGATCAGCTTTACTTTTTCCCGAATTGCTGGTTTCATTTATTTTTTCTGAAAATGGAGTGTTTGATTTTTTGTAAATCGGTAACGTTGAGCAGTTTCAATCCAAACAAGTAAATCATCAAGCTGGCAGTAAATATTATGAGTAATTTAATGAAAATATAAATTCTTGCGGCAGGCAAGTAGTGATATGAAAGGACATTTAAATAATATGCAACCAAGCCGACAATAACTGATAATACTACAACCTTTATAAATGTCATTCCGATCTTCCTGAAAGAGATGCGCCCGATCTTAGCCTGAAGCGTGAAAAAGAGAATGGTTGCCTGCAAGGTTGCAGCAATTGAAGTTGCCAGGGCAAGTCCTCTGAGCTGAAGCAAACGCATTAAAATGAGATTGAGAATAATATTACACACTACGGAAATCCCTGCGATGATCATCGGAGTTTTTGTGTTTTTCAGTGCAAAAAAAGCTGATGCAAATATTTTCACCGAGCTGTGTGAGATCAATCCGATCGAATAGAAAGCCAGCGCCGAATAGGTCATAATAAGGGCTTGTTGGTTAAAGGCGCCATGCAGATACACGAGCGAGATCGCATCTTTGCCAACCACAAGTATTAGTACTATGATCGGCATCATAATTATCATGATCATCTGAAATGCTTCCTGAATGGAGTGTATGAGTTCGTCTGCCTTTTTGTGAGCAGTTTGACGGGAAAACATGGGCAGAAGTGCGGCGCCTATAGCAACTCCGAAAACACCGAGAGGAAGCTGCATGAGCCGGTTGCCGTAATGCAGAGCTGCAACACTTCCTGTGATAAGAAGAGAGGCAAGTAATGTATCCACTACAACATTTACCTCACGAATACCCAAACTTAATATGCCGGGTATCATTCTGTTCCATACTCCCTTTAATTCCTTCTGTTTAAGATTTATCCTTAACCGAAAAGTATATCCTATCGTTTTGAGAAGGCGAATATTTACAAAAAGCTGAAACACACCACCAAGAAGCACGCCGCCGGCAAATAGATATGCTCGATAAACAATATCTGTATGAGTGAAAAAGGAAACAAAAAGTATGGGCAGGATAATGCCAAGGTTCAGCACCAATGGTGAAAGCGATGGAAAGAAAAATATTTTATGTGCGTTTAGAATTGCAATAATACTGGAAGTCAGCCCGATCAGAAAAAGATATGGAAAGAGAATCCTCGTAAGATGGATTGTCAGCTCCTGAACTTCAGCGCTAAAGCCCGGCGCCATTATCCGAATTATATATGGCGCCAGGAGCAGTCCGAGTAAAACCAGTCCGATAAGAATGAGCACCAATATTGATAAAAGGTTCAGGGCAAAGGCAACTGCTTCTTCTTTTGAGCGAGTCTCTTTTATTTCTGTGTAGGTTGGGATGAATGCAGCGGCAAGTGAACCTTCCCCGAAAAGTCCTCGAAGCATATTGGGAATAACAAAAGCCACTCCGAAGCTGTCTGCGATGGCTGTCACGCCAAGAAAATGAGTGAGAAAAATATCGCGAACCAATCCCGAAATTCTACTGAGAAAAGTTCCGCTTGATATCTTACCGACATCTTGTGTTAGGTTCTCTTTACTTTTGCTCATGCTTTCCTACAACTTAAAAAAAGTGCCTTTCTTATCATGATATTCCTGAGGTGTGAGTTCTTTTGACATTTCTTTGCCATCACGAATGATCTCAATTTTTAAGATCTCACCGATTCGAATGTCTGATACTGCAATTTCTGCATCGTTGACAATTTTTATTATTTGTCCGTCAATAGTTATGATTAAATCTCCTCTTTTAAGACCGGCATCATCAGCTGGACCATCTTCATCAATATAAGACACGATCACGCCATCTGATGAATCGAGACCCAGACTGCTCGCCAGTGACGGAGTGATATCCTGAACTTTGAAACCGAACCAGATCGGCCTTATACCTCCGTACTTTATGATCTCCTGCACGATATTTTTGACTCTATTGGATGGGATCGCAAAGCCCATTCCAAGACTACCTCCGCTTTTTGAGAATATAAAAGTATTGATGCCGATGATCTCTCCGTTAATATTTACAAGCGGTCCGCCGCTGTTACCCGGATTGATCGCTGCATCAGTCTGTATCATTTTTTTATATATTCTGTCTTCATTACTACGAAAATTCCTATTCATTGCAGACACCACACCGACTGTGACTGTCGGTTTAGAATCTTTAATAAGATATCCAAACGGATTTCCAAGGGCAATTGTCCATTCTCCTATGATAATTCCGTCAGAATCTCCCAGATAAGCATGCGGCAATTCAGTTTCGATGTCTTTAAGCTTAACAACTGCTATATCATTTACAACATCACTTCCGATAAGTTCAGCTTCAAAACTTCTTCCATCAGAAAGAAATACTTTTATTTCTGTGGCATTTTGAACTACATGGCTGTTCGTGATCGCATATCCGTCCTCGCTGATTATTACTCCTGAACCAAGATTCTGCACTTCCCTTTTATAAGTTCGTGGCAAAAATCCCCTGTAGAAATCATTGAAGAATGAATTGAATGGACTGGTTTGTACTACTTCTGTGCGTATCACATTGACACTTACAACAGCAGGTTTGACCTTTTCAATTGCATTGGTTATCCCGTTTCGTCGAGAGAGAGTTACTATCTCATTCTTCTGCAGTCTTTCCTCGAAATCAAGGGTATCCCGAAGTGCGTAGTTTTTTATTAATGGTTGAGAAATCTCAACCATCTCATTTCGGGATGACCTATCTTTATGAATATCACTGATCTTGAGTACCGCAAAATTGATACTCAAGAGTATTATTATCAGCAGAAACAACTTTTTCAAATCCATGAAGCCTCCGTACGAAATAGCTTATGATGTATAAATTTGTTCAAGTTTTTTAGAAGATTCTTATGTTGAGAAAGATTTTAATCGGTGCATACATGTTGAAATCATAGCAAAAAAAGGTGCATACTTTCAAGGAAGATCAGAAAAATTTGACAAAATTATTTCACAGACCTTTGTTTATTTTGCGATGAAAAAGGAAAACAAGCCCGATGATTAATGATGATCATCTATAAGGAGTGCAATAATGAATATCATGAATATTGCAGTAATCGTCATATTTTTATTGATCTTAATTATGATCGATGAGTCTTATTCAGGAAAAAAGCTTATAAAGAAAATACCTAAAAGAATTTTATCGATAAGCACAAATTTATCAAAAAATTCCCTTCTAAAAATAATAGGACATCTTTGTTTGAATAAAAAATACACCTTAGAATTTGTGGAACCGAATATGGTATTATTATCATATCCAATGGGATTTTTTCACCAGTCTTACCGTTTCCCTATTTATTTTCAAGAAGGAAAAATAATAATCGGGGTGAGAGGTTGGTATGGATTTGGAGATGTTTTTATAGCAAAATATCATAAAAGACTATTTTCTTTACTTACAATTTTAATAGAAACTTATGAATAGAATGCTGTATTTTGCAAATTGGATTCTTTTATCAGGACTAGAGATTGAGAATGTGATTTTTAATTTATCTTCATCACCTTTCTTATGACATTCACATCTTTACTCTCTATCCTGATAAGATATACACCCGGTAATAAGTTATCGGTTTGAATGGTAAAAGAATTCTTCCCTATAACAGAAAATCTTTTATGAAGGTTCTTCACTCTTTCACCTCGCACATTATAAAAGGATATCTGCATCCGCTTCTGCTTTGGATTCTCAAACACAATAGTAAAATTGTCTCTCACTGGATTGGGATAAATGGATACCAAACCGTTAACGGACGAAGGATAAACTTCATCAATAGGATTATTGATAGTAAAAATAAACCGAATATAAGGTTTATATCCTGCTGTATTTTCCCCAGAGCCATATAACAAAAGATCATCAAGATCATCATAATCTGTATTTATTGGAAAACGTATGCGGTATTGGGAGTATTCTCGTTCTTCTTGAATATCCCCTTGTACATATTGAGTAATTTCGAGCTCCCTCCACCCATCTCCCGGAGTCTCAGATATAATTCCAATACAATTTTCTAATACACCTGAATTAAAATCTCCTACATCCAAAGTGTATCCATAATCTACATGATCAATATAACAAGGCACTTCATAACTTCCCGAGGTCATATCCCAGATCGGGAACACTTCGGGTACTGAATTACCAAATGAAGCACCTTGATATAAATTGATATACGCGCTATCTAACTCATAACCATAAGGAACTTCAGGAAGTGGAAAGGAAACAAAAGACCGGACATAGCAGTTTCCGCCATTATACCAATCCCAAAAATCTCCTGCTAGCATACTACCGAGAATGTCAACATAGTATGTATTCCACTGTGTATTATAATCAATACATCCATCCATTTCAGGAACACTGTAGCTGGTATCTATGAGGGTATCTGCAGTCAACTGTATAGTCCCAATCAATAATAGCGAAATAAATAATAATAAAATTCTATTTCTCATACGCACCTCCATGGTGTAAGTTACTTTTATTTTAAGAAGCAGATAATGTCAAAATATTTTATTGAGAATGCATAACTATTCCCGATCTTTTCGTTAATAAAATAACAAAGGATCAGACTTGCTTCGTGGCGAAGCATGAAGCGAGAATGATGAGACCCATATTCGCAATTCTTGATTCACGCTCACTACGTTCACTGCGAATCAAGTTTTGCATTACATGGAGGATGAAATTTTCCTTTGTTCTTGTCACCAGCTCTTCGACTTATGATAAGTACTTATATGAAAATAGAAAAGGGAGCACGAAGCTCCCTTTCAATATAGTTTTTATCTTTAGAATGCGAGAAGCGCACCAAAGGATACTTTCAATCCGGTTGCGGTCGTGTATAATGGTGAGGTATAATAACTCAACCCCCAGCTGAATTCAAAACTTTGAAACTCAAATCCGGAACCAAGTGAGAAATGAGGTTTTTCATCACCGCCAAATCCAAAACCTGCGCGTACAGGCAACCAATTCAAAGGCATATATTCTGCACCAAAAGCAAATTTGGGCTTCGCTGAGGTAAGCAAGCTATTGTCAAATCCCTGTACATAATCACCATAGAATGTAAATTGATTGAGTTTATAAGAACCGCCTACATGAATTTCAACAGGAATTGTTTGTGAAAATTCATCTACAGTATAGGTTGTATCTACGAGAAGAGAATCATCCCATGAATCAATTGTAAGACCAGGGGCTTCAATACTTATCTGATGCTCCTCAGTTGCTTCAGTCCAGTTGATCTTACCAAACAAATTGTTGATAGCAAGGGATGCAGTAATTTTATCAGTGATCAGCGAGGTGAGCCCAACGGACATTCTAAATCCCGAACCAGCTCCAGGAAATACTGATGATGCAATGATCTCTTCCTTATCAGTATCATAACCAGCAGTGCGTATCAACAGATTATTATGCACATTCATCACACTATCATTTGTGGAGAATTCTGTAGTAAAATCCAATATTTCGCCGTAGGCAAGACCATGTATTAAACCTAAACTTACACCCCCATAGATCGGTGGAAGATCAGCAAAAGAACTGGAAATTTTCTCAATAGGAATTCTATCTCCATATCCAAGCTGGATTTCTGCAAACGCAACTGCTGAACCTTGATTGTCCTCAAAAGTGTAAGTTTCGCCAATTTCATTGCCAGTCAACGCAATATCAAAATATTCCTTGCTGAGGTTAATAGATGAGTGAGCAACAGTGTTAATTGCCATACCAAATTTCCAAATTGAAAACGAGAGAGGCAAGTGCACACCGGCATTCACATTCAGCGAAAGCCCATCATCCGGGATCTTGTCGAGAAATTCCTGCTCATCATCTTCATTAAGGTATTTCCCCATCAGATCGTTATAATATCCAAGATCGAAAGCATTGTTTCTTACATCCGATGAGATCTGAATGAGATTGAAAGTCATATCATTATCCGGTATTCCCAGATTAGCAGGATTCCAATGCAGGGACTGGAAACCTCTTGCTTTTGTAATAAATGCATCACCCAGGGCAACACTGACAGGATTTGAAAGAGCTTTTGCATGCAATGAACAGGTAATCAGAAGTAAACAAAGGAGTGTTATTGCTTTTTTCATTTTTCACCCCCTGCATCCTGAATATGAACATCCACAGTCGCATACCCGAATATCCTTAGATTATCTGAGCCACGAATGATAACTACCTCACCGCCTGTGCCGATCAAGTGCATTTTAACTCCCACATACACATCAGGATTTTCAAAAACACTAAAATCTCCATGATCATGAGTCAATGTTATTTCAATCTCACTTACAACCATATCTCCGCTTGTATGATGAACCGGATCGATAGTTGCAGGTGCTACATAGAAGGAGTCAATAACAAGTTCGGGATTAGTCCACACCTCCGAGGTGTCCGCAGCGAAATGAAGTTCAAGATTTGCACCAAAGGGCATCAGATTTTCAGCCGTGAGATTCATAACCACCCCATTCAAGTTATCACGAATTGCATCACGTGTGTCTTCATCAAGCTCCATGTGATTCAGGGAATCAAGTTGCACCGTATGATCATTTATTATGAATTTAAAAGGCGTCTCTATTGTATAGGAACCGCTAATTGAATCATTCTTTGTGATCGTGCCAACTGAAAAACCGTTTCCTAAAACGGCATAGGGAGAAAGCGCTGTTATTCGCTTTGGTACAATACTGAGCATCTCGGATACGCCTTCTGTAACCACAATATGGTTCATCTGATTTGGAAGAATTGTACCGCTTGTTTCATCAATATGTATCGTTACGGTGTCACCTTCGTCATTACTTCCGATCATATCAATGTTCAGCCAGCAATTAAACCCGGTTCCATTATAAACATCGAGATGAAGCTCTGCATTCTGGAATGTCATCACATTCGCAATGCTGTCCGGAAGGTCAGCAATATCCAGCTCTTCCTCTATATCATCCATCTCAAAATGTTTATGATCGATAATACCTTTTATCGAACTGAACATCAACTCTCCCATCTCGATCTCAGCCCGAACTTCATCTTCATAATAAACTGTTTCATACCCCTGTGTGGCTTCGGTTGTCACAATGTAGGAGTAGTGAAGTGAGTCGATCGGTGTAGTCGAGGAAGGATCATTGCCAATAGTATATCCATCAAATGAGAACGTCGCATCACCCGGACAGGAGAGATTGATTTTAAGGGTATCGCCAAATTCATCAAAGATCTCCTCAAATATTATTTCTATTTGAGCACCGAATGGAAGTGTATAATATTCTTCGGGGATACTGACCGTTACATCGCAGCTATCTATTTCAGCAAAACACAGTGAATATTCTCCTGTGGTATCTACTTCAACAGCTTTTTCATCCTCTAAGGTCATTACACCGAACTTGCCATAAACACTGTCGAAGATCAGATTACTTAGATGAATATCTGCAGTAACAATATCGTCATTCAAGACTGTTATCAGTTCAGTAGCCGGCATATCGACTTCAACATGATAATGCACGATCTGATCTTCCCCGACGAGAATTTTATGATCTGCAAAGTTGTAGCCGCTGAAATCTTCGTTTGTGATATGCACAGGATTGTTGAATTGGTCTCTCAGCTCATCAAAAATGATCGAGATCTGAGGATCAAACGAAAGACCGGACAGATCAATATTCATCATTCCGCTGCGAATGTGAGCTTCCTGAAGAAGTATCTTATCTGTTGCATCTGCAAGAGAAAGAGTATCATCCTGCGTAAAGGTTTGAGTAAGGTAGCCGGTTACTTTACGGAATTTCATCTCACCAAATTGGATATCCGTAGAAACCACCATATCTTCTGAAATTGTAACATAACCCTCAGTTGCATCTGTTATTACTATGTAAGAGAAATGAAGTGAATCGATAACATTTTCTTGGGTTGATAGTATTTGGAAATTCTTGAAATTCAAGGGAAAATCATTCTGCGTAGAACTTCCATCAATATCAAATGCAACTTGATAAGGAATGCCGTTATCATCAAGCAACTCAACAAAATCAATAGTCACGTGTGCATCGATTGGAAGGTAATTATCAATATGAATATTCCCGACACAGCTATCAATTGTTGCCGACACGAGAGAAATTTCCTGGGCAGCATCCTTAATGGAAATTGCCTCATCATGAGTAATACTTTCTTGTGGCAATTTCGCACTTGCTTCGCTAACGGTCATTTCAGAGACGCTAAATGTTACGTAGAAATTATGTTCTTCAAGCACATCGATCAGCTGTCCGCCGGTGCCATCCGTAGAAAGGAAAATGCGAAGGTAATTATCTCTAAATACCTGAGCGCCTGAGAGATCCAGCACGATATACTCCGTAGCATTAGCTGCAATTACATGATCGATCTCATAGGTAAGGATCGGGTCATCAAGAGTGGGTATTGCACCACTATAGATTTCAAGCCGCATATAATAATTGGGATTTGTAGAACTCAGTGGAATTTCCGTATTGTTCGTGAAATCAATATAGGCAAAACCTGAGTCAATGACAACATATTGAATATTATCATTTTCAAAGACAGAAAAGGTGGTATCGATTGGCGGAAAATTATAGATTGGCGGGATTGCTTCATCATGAATCTCTCCGACACCGGGTACTGCTGAACGGGCGAAGTCGAGAACATATACTCTTGAATCAGAATTACCAGTTTCATCCACCTCGATCTTATCAAGAGCACGTTCAAAATACCGCGACTGTCCGTCAATGTTCAACTTGTCGCCCACATTCACACTGAAGCTTTCATCGCGACCATCGATCTCGAGTTCGTCACCAATCTCTTTGTCCATTGTTTCGGTTTTACCGTCCACCTTGAGTTCGTCGCCCACATATTTGGATTCTATATCCTCGGACATTGAAAAGAAGAGAGTATCGTTATCCAGTCGAATAATATAGGTGTCCGTGGTATCTTCAAGTTCATGCATATATACATGCTTATTGATCACGGGAATTTCCAGGATCACATCCCATTCCGGCGGATCCCATTTCTTTATCGTACAAGAACTGAAGATCAGTAGTACGATGCAAAGTAATAGAAAGAGATAAGTTTTTTTCATGTTTTCTCCTACATATAAATATTTTTACCATCCGACTGCGCTGCGCTATGTCGTGACAGGCAAAAAGCACACCTGTTTAATAAAAAAACCAAGGCGTATTGCAACAAAGGCTGGTGTGTTTCGCCTGCAACGGCGTAACGAAGTGAAGACGTGTGGTTCAGCATTTTGCTCCTTATTTTAGGATATTTACTTTTCTTAAAATTGTGTCGCCTTTATCAAAATATATTTTGTATAAATATGTTCCATTTGCAACATACTTGCCAGCCTCGTTCTTTCTGTTCCATGTGACGGAATGTGAACCGATTGCATAATCTTCGTCAGTAAGGGTTGCGATTTTTTGTCCTCTAATATTGAAAACCTCAATTTTTACATTTTGTGGAACGGAAAGAGTAAAGGAGATCTCATTAGTTTGCTTGAATGGGTTTGGATATACAGAAAGATCATAGAGATTTTGTGATGGCTCAGGATTTACAGCATAGTCCAATGACCATACAACTTCTATTTCAAAATTATCATCACCATCAAACGAAATAGTTGAAACACCTTGATCGAAACCGATGAACGTTCCGCCGGTTACGCCTGATGGAGCATTTCCTGTAAAGAATTCCACAGTGCATGCTTCGCTCACATAGCCATCAGCAGATGCTGCGCCAATATTCAAAGCAATAATGTTATCGACATCACTATAGATGAGTGTTTTATCTCCATAAATAAAAGTCTGCCCATATGTGAGCTGAATATTAATTGGAATATCCCCAGTTCTCACAACATGAAGTACCATCGAATCATACCCCAGGGTAGTTCCGAAAAAATCTATGGTTTGCAAAGAATTGGCACCATTTCCCATATGGATTGCTTGCTCACTACCCATTTCTATCGTACCTCCACAAGTGCTATCAGTGTCTATTGGGGTATAGGTAATATCTTTTGTAGTTGCCAGAGTGGGTATAAGGAAGGATGTAAAAAGTCCGAATCGGGCATTTACCTGGGCTCTCGTAACTGTATGGGTTGCCGGCACATCATAGGTCCCGTCATCATGATAATCATCCAAACTGTCGAGAGTTATTGGATGTGCGGAATTTATAAAGAAGTTCAGATCAACATCATTAACAGAATACACCGAACCGTCTGTGCCAAGGAAAAAACCGTTCCCTGTTGATCCTCCACCATTTCCATGAAGGAGAAATGAATAATCATGAGTTGATGATGAACCAATCATATCTGTTATTGTAAAATATGAATTATTAATAAAAGTGAACATTCTCAAAAAATCTGTGTCTTGATAATTAGTGAACACACTTGTAAAATCTAATCCTTCGGTATCATAATATTGACCAATAGTTGCATCGGTTCCTTCCGCAGTAGTAAGTGTGGATGCAGGTGGACCTTCTCCGTCCACAAGTATCATACTGTGATTTTTTGCATAACGCACACTGTCTCTTTTATCCCAACTGATATAACCGGAATCCATAGCGAGCAGTTCTCCGAGTGCATAAATAATAAAACTGCCATTATCAGGATGTTCGTGTGTTCGTCCGCCTTCACGCGCCTGTCCGTTTTCAGCGATCACACACATATAGGTCGCTTCCTCACTCCAATCACTTCTAAATATTGCCTGCCCGGCATCAGGTAGGAACTGTGTGGGAGAAAAATCAGGAGGTGTTGTCCCGGGAAAATCAATATCATCATAAGTGCAGATCATTTCCACATCAATATTGCCCGAAGTTGCACCCACAAAATATGGGTCTGAAGAATCAACAAAATCCCATGCAAGCACATCATCGTTGTATAGTTCAGCGAGCATGCCGTTGAAGAAGAAGGGATTTAGGAAACTGTCATCAAAATTGGGACGTGCTCCGTTGGGTTGGCGTATTTTTACACCCCACTCGGGGATTGCCTGGAAATTATCATTCTGTGTAAGTGGAGGTAAGAATTCACCGTCGTAATACTCGGACTGACTGTTCACAAAATTATCATGTGATATCGCAAAAGGCAAAAAACTGGAAGCAGTGAATGACAGATAGTGTGGACCTTCTGCCCACATGCCTTGCTCATTCACAAGCCAATCATTAAACTGCAAATTTGTTTTCTGCATGCAATAATTTATCCATGTTTCCGGCTGTTTATCGGTATCACCTGTGGTTTCCGTGTTCAAAACTATCGCACACATACCGAGAGCAGAAGCAAATTTTACGCCATAGTTTATCTGCTCACCAAAACCGATATCCCACATAAGATGCAAAGGATTTGTCCACGGATTGCTCGTAACTAAATCATAATACATATCTCCTGCAATATCCTGGATTTTGGCACGAACCTCTGCTTCATATCCACCAAAGTCATAGCTGTTCCCTTTTAAAAAATCATACGCAATACAAGCCAGTGACAGCATTTCAGAATCCCAGAGAATGTTTTTATATTGTTCTTCTATATTTGAATAGGATGCACGTTGCATTACAAGGAGATAATTTTTTGCTTTATCTCCATAAAATGTTACATCTTCGATGAAGAAGCGAAATGCAGCACAACGAGCAACAACTGCTTTTTGAAGTTCTGTAGTACATGTAGTATAATCCACGTCTGATTTTGTTTTAATATCATTATAGATTGAAAGGAATGGCTGTACTGTAACCCTTGCTTTTACTTCATTGATAGCTGTCTGGCTGCTGTCAATAAGCGTTCTTGGCCAATAGGTTTTCTCAGGATGCCAGGACCCCTGAGCATATAAAAAAGATGATAGTAGCATTAATAAAACAAAAATAAAAAGTATTTTGTAATTCTTCATGGCACCTCCGTCCATTTCTTTTAAGGCAAAAAGACAATTTTCAGAGTTAATGTCAATTTTTTCAGTTTACTATAAATTGAATTATAATTTAACTCAAGTTTCGCAGGAGTGGAGATTAGTAAATAATACATCTTATGCGGTACCAAGCAGGGGCTTGGGTAACGAGGTTGTGGGTGCTTGGGCTTGGTAACGAGGGTGAGGAGATTGGGGATTGGAAACGAGGAAAGATTGGGATGGGTTCTTCTTTTCTAATTCCATCTTTCTCCTCTTTACCAATTCCTAAATTGGTAAAGGTGCTAAATAAAGAAATTTCTTAAAATTGACTATCCCCCGTGGCAGAGCCAAGGAGTATTTCGCCAATTTTATTTCAATCCAATGATTGAAAACCGAATTTTCATTATTTTACCTCACCCCAGCCCTCTCCAAAATGGAGATGGAGAAATTGGAAACCCCGAGGCAGAGCCTCGAAGAACTATTTAATTAAAGAACCCCCCCCGCTTCTGTATTCGTTCATAATTTATGATCCATCTCTTTAAAACGAAGCAAAGGAAAAATGTAATACTTCAGGGAGTCATCACGAGACGAAAACCGATATCAACATTGCTACTGTTCGGGCTACCATCGCCGCGAAAAGTAACCCGACAGTGATATTCGAAGTCTGTCCAACCACCACCACGCAAGGCATGGTACGCACCACTACCTGGTCCGGTTGGGTTGTTCGTTGAACTCTTTGAATAATAATTCTTATCATACCAGTCAGAACACCATTCCCACACATTGCCGCTCATATCATAGATGCCAAGTTCATTTGGATGTTTTGTGCCTACCTTTTGGGCTTTACTCCCTGGATTATCCTTATACCACGCGACATCGCCTATGTTATTCGACCCAGAGAATGTGCATTTTCCGCTACAATTCCCTCCTCTTGCTGCATATTCCCATTCCGCTTCTGTGGGCAGGCGTCCTCCTTTCCATCTGCAATATGCATCAGCTCCGGACCAGGTTATCACTATCACAGGACAATCTATGTCATTCGCATATTGGCTGCCCTTAAAATAAAATTTCCCATTTCTATAGCCAATTGCACAATCCTCAGCATCCATATCAATATATTCATTCCCACTATAACTCCCGTTTGAACTTACTTTCTTTGTGTTTAGAAATTCAATAAATTCTCTGTTTGTCACTTCATACTTCCCAATATAAAAATCGCTCACAGTAACACTGTGTATAGGTTTCTCGTCACTTTCTCCATCATCGCTGCCCATACGGAAAGTTCCACATTGGACGAAAACCATGTTGTCTTCGGTTATTGTTTCTTGTGTAAAATAAAAGGAAACTGAGGAGGTGCTGTTTTTCTGTACAGTTACATATTCAGTTTTTGTTTCATTATCTGTTTTTACTTTTACTGTATTAGAACCGGTTCGTATATTTTTTAAAGTTTTAATAGAATCTGTTGTAATGGAGCATACATACTCATTATCAACATACACAGATCCCTCTGCATTGCTCTCAACTTTTATTTGCCCATAAGTATATTCTGTTTCAACCTCAATTTCTTGTTTTGGTTCTTTAGGTTTAGGTGTACAACTCATAGCAAAGATAAAATTATCTGTAAGGTAGGAGGAATCCCAAGGAATCTGTTTGTTGTTGGTTTCTTCTTTAACAGAGATGCGAAGATAAACTCCTTCATAATTGCCATTACCTATTACGAGTGCATGGTGGCTTGATGCTGAAAGAGAAAATGCTAAAGCATTTAATATGACTATTAAAACAATAATTCTTTTCATATCTAAACCTCCCAGTTGGGATTTAATTTATTTGGAAGATTGCAAGGTGCTGTCAATAAATTCATGCTGTATTTTGGGATAGATTGATATGCTTTACCAAGCTGGGGCTTGGTAAAGAGGTTGGAGGGCAGGGCTTGGTAAAGAGTGTGGCGGGTTGGAGGTTGATTTAGAAAACTGTAATTATTGTGTTTTATATATTTCCTTCACCAGCGAAAAACTTCTTCTATGAATAGGACAAATGCCGTGCTTTTCAATTGCAGTTCTATGCTTCCTGGTGAGATAACCTTTATTATTGCTGAAGTCATAAACCGAATATTTTTTATGATAGTTGGCCATAATTGAGTCCCTTACAACCTTGGCAATGATAGAAGCTGCAGCAATACACATGTATGTACTGTCACCGGATACTACTGATTTGAGAATCAACTTACAGTTTTCATCATATTCTTTTTTGGGTAAGTGAGGACCATCGATGAGCGCTAAATGAGATGATGAAAGAAAAGGTTGTAAAAGTTCATTCATACCCAGAAAAGTCGCCTGAAGTATATTTATTTCATCAATTATTGTATGCTGGATAATCTTGTATTCATAATGAAGTGCTTGAAATGTTATCTGTTTGAAAAGCTCATCTCTCTTTTTAGCTGATAGTTTTTTGGAATCATTAATGCCAATAATATCACATTCCTGTGGTAATATCACAGCAGCGATCACAACCGGACCGGCAACGGGTCCCCTGCCGGCTTCATCAATTCCAATTATTTTTTTATATTCAGGAAAATGCTGATATTCTGATATCATGAAAGCATTTTTTCAGCGAGTGCTATTGCACTTAATAGACTTCTTTCAGATGCTTTATTCTTGCCGGTAATTGCAAATGCAGTGCCGTGGTCAACAGAAGTACGTATATATGGCAGCCCAAGAGTAACATTAACTCCAGTATCAAAAGCAAGCATCTTAAAGGGTATCAAGCCCTGATCGTGATATGAAGCAATTATCATGTCATAAGTAGAATAGTCACATGCAAAGAAGGTATCTGCAGGATAGGCACCGGTTATATCAACACCCTGATCTTGAAGCATTTCCATTGCGGGCAGCAGGACATGTAATTCTTCATTGCCAAATGCCCCTTCTTCACCGGCATGGGGATTGAGCCCGAGCAAAGCTAATTTGGGATTTGCTACGTGAAAGAATTTTATTAATGAATTATTAATGATGTGAATTTTTGCTACTATCATTTCAATATTAAGATGAGAAGAAACATCATATAATGCACAATGGGTCGTAAGTAAGCCAACATTCAGTTTATCGCTAAAGAAGCTCATTACAAATTCAGGGCAATTTGCCTGACGAGCAAAAAATTCAGTATGCCCGATAAAATCTGAATGAGAAAGCTGTATATGGTGTTTGCTAATGGGAGCTGTCACGATCGCATCAATGTAACCATTCAAGGCATCCTCGCCTGCTTTTTTTATTGCAGAGTATGCGGCAAGTCCACTTGCTTTCGATGGATTCCCTAAAATAAATTTTTCCTCCTTCATGACAGGATACCAAAGCACATTAGAATCGGCTTGCTTGATCTCTTTTGAATTGGAAATAATTGCAATATTATCTAATACTACCGAATCAGGAAGCGCTCCGTAAATAACTAACTTGTGGTTAAGTGCGTCTGCCGATAGTACTTTCTTAATAATTTCTGGACCGATGCCGGTTGGGTCGCCGATCGTTATTCCGATTATTGCCATAATTTGGTGGTAAAAAAAATGGTGCCGGGACGCGGAATTGAACCACGGACACAGGGCTTTTCGGGCCCCTGCTCTACCGTCTGAGCTATCCCGGCAACCTTAGTAAAAAAAATTGCGGTAGACACTGTTTTTTTATCCATCAGTTTGCTGTCAAGTTTTACACTTTTCCAAATTTACTGCACAAAAACCTTCACCTGTTTCTGCATCTTATAGTTTTCCATCCAGCCCTTGAACTTCTTCTCAACATATTCCTGACGGTATTTCTGCTTGATGGATGCGAAGTTTTGCGGGGTTTCAACTTCCTTTTTCTCAATATAATAAAATCCCCAACCGTGATCAGTAAATCGGATTGGATGGCTGTATGTGTATTGCTCCTTTGTAAAAGCACTTCGCACAATGATATTGCTGCCCTGCAGGTTGTTGATCATGTCATCATAACTGATAAGCGGAGTTTCACGTAATCCTCCGAAAATATAGGTAAGATATCCCTTCTGCCGGTTCATAAGTTCAAGTGTAAGGTATTCCGTAAAAATCTTTCCTTCGTTGAATTGCAATTTGGAAAGAAATTCATCACGGGCTTTTGTGTATGCATCATATCCGACGATCTTCCTACCTGAGACTTTATCTTCAAGAAAGAGGATGGCATATCCACCATTGACTGTAAAAATCTTAGGAAATTTATTTCCAATTCTAAGAGAATTCAACTCATCATATTCTCTTTTTGGCAAGGGGATCAAATTATCTATAACCGTATATCCATCATCCAGTTTCAGGTAATCAGTATAATAGGTATCCTCATGATGAGTGTTGAATAGCATATCTTTATTGCTGTAGATGTTATCATAAATTGTTTTTACGGTACGGTACGCTGTGCTGTCTGCAAGGGGAAGTTTCATTTCATATAGGACCTGCGATTTCTTTAGCTCAAAAATATTCTCATCATTTTTTTCTCTTTCAATGATTTTAATGAAAAAACACCCCTCGTCTGTGCAAATCGGTGAAGAGACCTCGTTCAGACCAAGAGTATCAACACATGAATATATCATTTCATTGAGATCGTTTATATTAATGAATGTATTGTCCTTTTCAATAAATGGATGTGGTTCATAATACATATCCGAGATGATCTCAAAATCTACTCCATCAAGCACTGCATTCTGAATGTCTTGAACTTTCTTGTAGATAAGAGGACTTTCAGCAACGAAAAGTGACTGCAGTTTAACTCGATCGGATTGAATAAATTTATCCTTATTTTTAGAAAAATATGCTCTCGCATCTGAAGAATCGATAATCACCTGCGAAGTATCAATTGGAATAAAGATATAGGAAAAGCGATAGAGATTGGGCTCAAAATAGGCGTTTTTATTTTGTGAATAAAATTCCTGAAATCCATCCTGCCAATCTGTATCCCATTTATTTTCAAGAAGATTTTGTACCTCATCTTTGAGTGAGTTTTTTTCTTTCGACAGGACCAGTCGTCTGTCATTTACCAGCCCGATCACATAATGTGTTCCTTTTTTTGCGAAAAACATGGAATCGATAGGAGTTTTGAAAATGGTATCTTGAACGAGGGGATAGGGCTCTCTATAATATGGCATGTTTTCAATATATTTCTGGAACAATTTAATCTCTGCGCTTGGATAACCCAAAAGAAAATCATGCTCGGAAACCCTCTCTTTAATGTGAGTTATAGTTGAATCTGATAGCTTCTTTTTCGCTTTTTTGGTAAGCTCTTCGATAATATCTTCACGCACTTTTTCAAAAGACATAGTGTCCCGCACAGTGACAAATTCCTCAAGATTATACTCGTAATAATTCCACAAAGAGTCCTCAGAAAAATATATATCGAACTGAAGGTCTTCTGCATCGATACTGATATAACTCACATTAATTTCGAAGAGCAGTTCGTGCTCTATATTGTTATCATAATAATTTTCAGTTTCACAATCGAAATAATAATCACGCCCTACTGAGATATAATCCTTCCAGATCGAAAGAGCAGCATCCTCAAAATCAGCGATGCCATCACCTTTTTTCCCAATTGTCTTATAAATTATCCAGCCATTTTCCTGTTCGATGGGAGAGGGATGATATCTTCCTGGGCACAACTGCAATGCTTTCTTAATTATATCATCGCTATGCTCAAGCTTGCCAATGTGATCATCTGTTTCCAAATATCCTGTTTCGAATACATGATGGGTACTTAAAATGGGACTATTTTCATCATAGCCCGAATTAAGCAAATCGGCTAATTGCTCCGCATAAATCCTCGACTGTGCATGAGCATCTCTGCGGTAGGCAGGAACGTATTTATAATATGGCTTGGATGAAGGGAAAAAATCATCATCCTGTATGTATATGATACCGATGCGAACCTTGTCCGGGGCTTGATAGGAATATTTATGCTCTTTATGAAATTCTTTCACATAAGCCGGACTTGAAGGAAAATTTGTGGGCATTAAACTGTCAGGAATAATGAGATATTTCAGTTGAATTCTTGAATTATCACGCATATAGGCATCGTACAATTCTCTATCATTAAGATAGAACTGCTCTTTTATTATCTCCTTGATCTTATCATCGAGCATATCATCGCGAATTCTGTCTATTATCTCCCTGTATCGTGTGGGGTATTGCATCTTGAAGCGTTGTAATTTTGTTTCGTCAAAGTATCCGTTTGTAAGAAAAAGGTCATTATCCGAATAGATCTGCTTGAAAATCGTTTCCAGTTCTTCTTCATTAATGAAGATATTATTTTCATCAGCATATATCTCGAAAAGTCGCTCCGTAATAAGCTGATCAAGAGCATTTTTTTTCAGATCCCCATGAATAGATTGTTGCGATACTTCAGGAAATAGAGATGGGTCGTGCAAATACTCATGCCAGACCGATTCGTACCGATTTTGCAACTCAAGCCATGTAAGAGGTTCTCCTGCAACTTCTGCAACAATATTAAATTGGGCAAACCCAAAGCTTGGTATCAGCAATAACAAAAGAAAAATACAATATTTCTTCATAATGGATCATTCCCACTCGATCGTACTCGGCGGCTTTGAGCTAATATCATATACTACTCTATTAACACCTTTAACCTCATTGATGATCCTGTTTGAGATCTTTCTTAAGATATTGTAGGGTATCTTGGTCCAGTCTGCTGTCATGCCATCCAGACTGTTGACTGCACGGAGTGCACATACATTTTCATAAGTTCTGTCATCTCCCATCACGCCAACTGTTTGTACAGGAAGCAATACTGCAAATGCCTGCCAGATACGGTCATAATAATAGTTCTTTCTCAATTCATCGATGAATATGAAATCAATTTCCTGAAGAATAGCAACCTTTTCTTCGGTAATATCTCCAATAATACGAACAGCCAGACCGGGTCCCGGGAATGGATGTCTGAAAAGGATTTCATCAGGTAATCCAAGCTCTTTGCCAATTACTCTTACTTCATATTTGAATAATTCCCGAATCGGTTCTATAAGTTTTAGATTGAGTTTTTCCGGCAAACCGCCCACATTATGATGCGACTTGATCGTAACTGAAGGACCATCTTTTGTCTTTGACGAAGAACTCTCAATCACATCTGGATACAGAGTACCTTGTGCCAGAAATTGAATATTGTCGAATTTGAGCGCTTCTTTTTCAAAAATTTCTATAAACAATCTTCCGATGATCTTTCTTTTTTCTTCGGGATCGGTAACCCCTTTTAACTGCTCGAGAAAAATACCTTTTGCATTCACCACTTCAATATGGATTCCAACATTTTCGAAAATCTTTAAAATTTCTGCGACTTCGTTTTTTCTCATCAAGCCGGTATCTACAAGGATTGGAATGAGTTTATCACCGATCACTTCATGCAGCAGGGCAGCAGTCACAGATGAATCCACTCCGCCGCTCAAACCCAGCACAACACCTGCATCTCCGACCTTCTCTCGTATCTTTTTTGATGCCTTCTCTATGAATGAACCCGGTGTCCAATTCGGTTTTAATCCGCAAATATTGTAGATGAAATTCTTAAAAATGAACAGTCCCTTTTCCGTATGAGATACCTCAGGATGGAACTGAACTGCGTAAATCTTTTCCGCCTTATTTTGCATGGCAACGAATGGAGTGTTTACAGTGCTGGAAAAAGTCTCAAAACCGATGGGCACTTTCTCAATTTTATCCGAATGGCTCATCCACACGACATCTCCAGTTTCCAGTCCTTCAAAAAGCCCATGCTTTTCATCAACGATAAGCTCAACGTACCCGAACTCCTTTTTCAATGAATGCTCAACTCTGCCATCCAGCAGATGACAAATTAGCTGCATGCCGTAGCATATCCCGAGTATTGGAATTCCAAGCTCAAATATTCTCTTATCGCAAAAAGGTGCATCGTCATCCAGCACGCTAAACGGGCTGCCGGATAAAATGATCGCTTCAGGTTTGATCTTAAGAATCTCTGAAATAGCAACGTCAAAAGGCATCACTTTACATGATACGTTCAATTGCTGAACTGATTTCACGATCAAATACGTGTATTGAGAACCGAAATCTAATATTATTATCATAGTTGAGTCCACACTAAAAAGCCAGATTTAATAAACGAGAAACCGTTAAAACGGTTAATGTTTTGTTGTTTCATTAACCACCACCTTCTACTCTCGTTACTAAGCCCCTGCTTGGTAACGGAAGACGATAAGACATTGCGTTCCCAAAGTGGGCTTTGGGAACGAGAATAAGAGATTAAGGGTTTCCAAATATTTGAAAATTTTTCTAACATATTTTTAATCATAACCTTTTTAGAGTAAAATCATAATTTAAAAGAAAAAGGCATTATGCTTTTTTTCATGACCAATTGTGGTTGGTCCCCCATGACCTGTATAAACTTTTGTCGAATCGGGCAGTACAAATAACTTCTCTTCAATGCTTTTTCTCAGAAGCTCGCCATTGCTATCCGGAAAATCATAACGACCGATGCTCTCAAAAAATAGTGTATCTCCGCTAAACACAAATCCATCACCCAACAGGCAGATTCCTCCTTTTGAATGACCCGGAGTATGCATCACATTTAATGAAATATTTCCGATATTTACTACATCACCATCTTTCAATAATCTGTCAGCGTTTACAGTTGTAATAGGAAATCCTACAAAAGAACTGAGATTCAGGTCGGGATTCCCCAATTTCTCGCTGTCATCTTCATGTATGCAGAGTATTGCACCGGTTAGTTTTTTCAGTTCGGAGTTCGCTCCGATATGATCGGCATGCCCGTGAGTATTTATAATATATTTTATTGTGAAACCAAGTCTTTTTGCTTCGTCCACAATTTTCCGGGCATTATTCGCAGGATCAATAACTACTCCGGCTTTCGAATCCTTATCCCAGATGAGATAGGTATTTGTCTCATATTCCGCCAGCAGTACTAATCTTTTAATTGGCATATTTTCGATCCTTGTGTGCCAAGAGCTCGTTATAGTAACTTTCTTTTAGCATCGCTTGTCCGTATTCCTCGTTCTTTCTGGCAAATCCATGATAGTCAGAACCGCCAGTAACAAGAAGTCCGTAGCGCTCGGCAAGTTCGAGGTAGTTCTGTCTTTGATACAAACTATGCAGCGGATAAAAAATTTCAAGACCATCCAGACCAAAATCTACGAGATCGGGAATAATGAAATCATTTTTGATGACTCCCGGATGTGCAAGTATCGAGACACCTCCGGCTTCCTTGATGATCTTGATCACCTCTTCCGGAGGGAAAGTGGGCTTGCGTACATAAGCCGGTCTATCATTACCAATATAGTGCCAGAACGCCTCTTCATAAGTTGTATAATCTTTTTCTACCATTGCAGTTGCAATATGAGGACGTCCAACCACTTTTTTATTTTCGACATGTTCGAATACATCTTTGATCTTAAGGCAAATGCCGTATTCGTCTAATTTATCGAGAATTTTCTGAGCGCGTACTATTCTTCCTTTTTGAATATATTTCAACATATTCAGAAGCTGCCGATTATGAATATTCACAAAATAGGCGAGAATGTGTACATCAAAAGATTGATAGTATGTACTGATCTCAACTCCGGGAACGAGCTCAATACCCAGATGCTTCGCCAATCTTTTACCTGCATTGTAGCCATCAAGAGTATCATGATCTGTGATGGAGATCACATCAAAACCCATTTCCTTAGTTTCTTTAATTATATCTTTGGGATGTCTTGTGCCGTCTGAAAAATTCGAATGTATGTGCAGATCAATTTTCTTCATTATCTTTTTCCTTTGCTGCGTTTTCCCCTGCTACATATCCTGTTGAAAATGCTGCTTGCAGATTGTATCCCCCAGTGTCACCATCGATATTCAACACCTCACCCGCAAAGTACAGATTTTTTATTTTTTTGGATTCCATTGTTCTGGGATCGATGTGTGAAAGCTCTACTCCGCCGGAAGTAACGATGGCTTCATCAAAGGATCTGGTGCCAGTGATCGTAAAAGTAAGGTCTTTCAAATTTTTAACAGTGGTTTCACGTTGCTCTTTTGTGATATTTGCAATTTTAGTATCTTCCGGTATTTGAGTTCTGGTGATGAAGTACGAGATCATCTTTTCAGGAAGCATTTCCTTCAGCATATTCCTATATGATATTTTGCCGTTACTGTTTATCTCTCTCAGTATTCTCTCATGTACTTTCTGCTCATCTAGTGCTGGTTTGAGGTCAATATGCAATATCAGGTAATCTTCTTGAACTTCTTCTTTTACATCTCTGCTTAAACGAAGTATCACAGAACCGTCAGCGCCCCATTCCGTGAAATAGAATTCACCAAAAGCTTCTGACAGTATTTCATCATCTACAGTGACAGTGCCCTTTACATTTTTCAATTTTAAGCCATTCAATCTTGGATCTATATCTAGCAGATTAAAAGGAACCAATCCGGGATAAAGATCAGTAACTTTGTGTCCAGTGACACGAGCAAGCTGATATCCATCCCCAGAGGAGCCGGTTTTTGAATAGGAATTCCCACCTGTCGCGACAATGACAGCATCGCAAAGTTGTGTTCCACTTTCATGAACGACACCACCAATAATATTCTGATAATGCAGCAGCTCTTTTACCGGAGATTCCAGCTCTATGTGAACTCCCAGTTCCTTTAGGTAGTCTGCGAAGACATCTACAACATTCCACGAATTATCGGAATCAGGATAGATGCGTCCGCCCGAAAGCTCTTTTAAAACGAGACCGCGTCTCTGAAGAAATTCCATCAATTCTTTATTGAAAAATGTATTGAAGGCATTAATAAGAAATTTTCCGTTCTCTCCATATTTCTCGATAAATGTCATTATCTCAGGTTCGGTGTTTGTGATATTACATCTGCCCTTGCCGGTAAGTGAAAGTTTTAGTCCGAGCTTGTTCATCTTCTCAAGAAGTGTTACTCTGGCTCCGCATTCAGCAGCTCTGCAAGCTGCCATCATGCCGGCAGGACCTCCTCCGATGACTACGATTCTCTTCATAATAACTATATTGCCACACATACTGTGCTTACAGCATTCATTATCAAATATGAAAAAATTAAAACTTATCTACGAGTTCAGTTAGTGAATCTACTGCGGATATGTAGGATTCAAAAAAGGTTATGAATTCTTCGCTCTTTAGTTTGAGATAACGGTTCTTTATTTTGTAAGCAGACTCAAAGGATGACAGATCGATCTCACATACTTCTGATGCTCTTTTTATGACATCTAATGCATTTCTAGGAATTTCCGAACCCTTGAAAAACAGAACACCTTTCAAAACGGGAATGAGGGCAGAAAAGGAGTTCACGACAAGTGCGGTCAATACATTTTTTTTGTCGATGTTCTCAATAAATGAAGCACGAAGTAAAAGCAATTTTCCTTTTAGTTCGCGTTCTGCCTCAAGTCTAACGTGTTCCGGTTCGATCGAGATATCTGCAAAAAGGTCATCTCCTTTGAGCGTAAGATGAGAACTTTTTATTGCAAGAAATTCTATTGGAAAGGAATCCAGCGAATCCATTATGTATTCTTTAGTAAGAAAGAGCGGGGCAGTCACATTTTTCTTGCGAAGCGTTTTTATGCAGCTCCTTGCTTTAATGAGATTCCGAATCGAGATATCATCAAGAATGATCGCAACATTGATGTCTGAATATTTCTCATTAAAATCATCGGTGGTCGCACTTCCGTATATGTAAATCGAGTGCAGAGAATCTTTGAAAGTATCTGTGTAACAATCGAGTATCTCTGCATATATTGTTTCAGTATTTTTGGGCATATTTATCCTTATTTTTTGTTATTCTGGGATTCAATGAAAGCGGTTGCGCAGGCAAGTGCAAGGTTACGGATGCGTTTGATGTACAATGCTCTTTCCGAAACGCTGATCGCACCGCGCGCATCGAGCAGATTGAATATATGCGAACATTTCAGTACATAATCATAAGCGGGATATACAAGTCCGAATTCCACCTGCCTGAAAACCTCTTTTTCGCATCTGTCAAACTCGCCGAAGAGCATCTCAACATTTGCAGTTTTGAAATTGAACTCACAGTACTGCTTTTCGCTTGCCATATACACATCTTCATAGGTCATGGTATCATTCCATTTGATATCCTTGAAATGATCGACCTGCTGAATGTACATAGCGATCCGCTCCAAACCGTATGTGAGTTCTACAGGTACGGATTTCAGCTCGTATCCTGCTATCTGCTGGAAATATGTGAATTGCGAAATTTCCATTCCGTCAAGCCACACTTCCCAGCCGAGACCTGCTGCACCAAGTGTCGGTGATTCCCAGTCATCTTCCACGAAACGCACATCGTGTTCCTTAATTGGTGTTCCGATGGCTTCCAAGCTCTTCAAATACAGCTCCTGAATATCATCAGGTGAAGGTTTTATGATGACCTGAAATTGGTAATAATGCTGCAAACGATTAGGATTATCGCCATAGCGTCCATCCTTCGGGCGTCTTGAGGGTTGAGTGTAAGCAATCCGTTCATCTTTATTGGAAAGAGCCCCGAAAAAGGTGGCTGGATGAAAAGTGCCGGCGCCCATTTCTACATCATAGGGCTGGCGTATTATACAGCCCTGTGAATTCCAAAATTTTTGTAGATGGAATATTATCTGTTGAAAAGTTAATGCTTTATTCATCGTAGAAGGGATCATGTTTTGTTTCTTCGATAAGCTTGCTTACCAGCTCGATCTTATCTTTCAGGCGTTTCTGCATGAAATAATCGGAAGTCAATGTATTTGCTTTCTCGTAATATGCTTTTGCGGATTTGAAATAAGCATTTGATTTCTTTTTATTTTCGCCACGCAATTTGTGATTTTTATCATATTCTGCACTGAATTCCGGGTTCTTTGCCTTTTCATCATAATTGATAAAAAGCTGATAGTGCTGGTATCCACGCTCATTATCGATTTCGCCAAGAATCAGGTAGGGTTCCGGCTGGCTTGGTGCGATCTCCGCTGATTTTTGTGCATACTGAACAGCTTTATCATACTCCTTCATCTGACGGTAAACATCGGCAATTCGGTTATACCCGATCTCAGAATCAGGCATGAGTTTGATATATTTGTTCAATGCATCGAGGGCTTCTGTGAAATTCTGTTGAGTGACATAAATGGCAGCAAGATTCAGATAAGGAGCAGTGGAATTGGGATTTTTCTCGATTATCTCAATGTTCTGCTGAATAGCTTCGCCAATCCTGCCGGTTTTTTGATACGCAATAGCCAGTTTTTTAAGGATATCACTATCATCTACACCTGCATCGATCACTGCGCGAAGGTGAGGGATCGCATCATCATAAATACCTTCTCCAAAATAGAGAATTCCGAGTGATTGATGAGCTTTAACACAATTGGAATCAATTTCAAGCACAAGATTGTATGCATCAACGGAACCATCAAAATTATCGGTCATATTGCATATTTCGCCAATGCAGAGCATGTAATCAATGTTACTTTCTTCAAGTTCAGCAAGTTGTTGGTAGGTCTCCGATGCAAGCTCATAATCCTCGATCATTTTATATGACCAGGCAAGTCCTTCAAGAACTATGATATAGTTTGGATCGATCTTGAGTGCTTTGTCATAATATTCGATCGCAGTGGTGTAATCTCGTTCCAGTGCACTGATGTAAGCAAGGTAAAGATGTGCTTCCTTTTCGTTTGGATTGAGCTCCAGCACTTTTCTGAACGCCTTTTTTGCATCTGGATATTGCTCCGAATTGAAGAAATTCATAGCGATTTCCATAGCTTTGGTTTCTGCAGAACCACACATTTCGATAGCCATATCAATAACTTTTTGAGCAGCACTCTGACGCTCTTCTTTTTTCTTCTCAACCTGCATCTGCTCATATTTGATCTCATTTGTCTGGACATCAAAAATGAATACTATAAGCTTGTAAAGCGTGGATTCTATCTCGGAAATATTTCCCCAGATATTGATCTGGGAATCGACCTTTTGTGCCAACTCGGTAACGATGGCTTGATCAAGTTCTTCGATCTTAATTTTCCCAAGCGCCTTACCCACATCTTTTTTTGAGATCATCACGATCCCGGGATTTTCTTTTCCTACTTCCTGAAAATCAGCGGGGAGATATTTGTTGCACATGGTGCGGCTATCGAGGTCATTGTAATGAAAGCCCCACACGGCAACGCGGACTCCTTCTTCAGGTTCATTCTTTTTGGCAACTGCTGCCGATGAACAGAAAAGGAGCTGAAGAGTGATGGAAAATATAATTACAGATAAGATGACTTTTTTTATTTTCACCTTTCCTCCTGACATGTATATATTTTATTTATTATAATTATAAAAATATTTGTTTAAGATTTGTAAGAGATAAATTTTTAATCAAGTAATTTATGAATTTGTATAGATTTATGATAATTTATGAGCTTAATTAGTGTCCATCCGTAAACTTGAAAATCTAGTAGAATTATATTTTTCATTCTATTTTACCTCATCCCCTAAAAAGAGAAGGGGAACTTTTTTTCCCCGGGGCTGTCCCATAACCTCAATAATATTTACAATAAATATGGTATTAGTTATCTTTAGCACATGATAAAATTTAGAGCTTACAGTCAGGATCAGGGATTGGCGTTGCCACCCTATTTGGATGAGTTAATAGAAAAGCA
>JAUWMT010000016.1 GCA_030613025.1 Candidatus Cloacimonadota bacterium | reverse complement strand
TGTATATGATTTTCGTTCGTATGAAACATAGTGATTTCCTTAAAAAATATTACTTATTTAACCATACTAATATTTGATCATTACTTTGTGTAAAGTATTTTGTGAACTATATTGAAAGGTTTTTAGAGTGAACTCATCAATGATTTTCTTAATTTCAGGTTTTAATGGATCTTCATTTTTCCAAGTTGAAAAATAGCGAGATGAATATTTTCCGCTATGAAGATAAAACCAATATTCAAAACATGGTTGAGATCGGACAACATAAAAGTTATTTGATTTCTTTGATAAACTATTAAGTTTCTGTAATTTTGTTTTATTGTTTTTGCTTATATCCAAATCGACTAATCCGAATATAAAATCAAAACTTCTATCATAGATTAAATCTACAGCTTTATCATATAGTGAGTCAAGACTTTTATCTTCTCTGGGATAAGGAGTTACATGTACTCTTTCGGCAGTAGATAGTTGTTTAAAATACCATGATTCTGTTTCACCTTCAGAAATTATAGCAATGGAAATTCCTTCTTCTCGTTTACTCATCCTTCACCTCAGGATTAGGAAGATATGCAGATCCAATAAATGGTTTAGCACCAAATTTACCGGTTTTGTATGCTTTATAATAATTCAATGAAGAACGGATATTAATGTCTTTCAATGAATACAACTCAGTAGATCCGTCTTCACGTTTTTCTGTAAACCATACTATATCTTTTCTTAGCTCATCTGTGTCCTCAAGTAAAGGATAATAATGTGATGTAAAAATCAGTTGAGATTTTTTTGTATTTAACATAAAAGTATTAATGAAATGATACAACAAATCAGGATGAAGTGATGATTCCAATTCATCAATGTTTAATATGCCGGGTTTATCTATTAATTCCGTTAGAACACCTGATAGTCCAAAATATCTTAGTGTCCCCAGGGATTCTAAACCACTTTGTAATTTATAGAGTTTTTCTTTGTTCTCTTTAATTATTAGATGTTGAAAATACAGGTTTAAATTAACCAGTTCATTTTTATCGCCCATTCTTCTTTTCATGATTTCATATAAAACAATATCTTCGTCTTTTAAGCTTTCAACCATTTCTTTTGTGATCTTAAATTCATTGATAGTTGTATCACATATGTTGAGATCAGCTTTTTCAAGTAAACTGATAAGTAGTTTTTTATTAATCTTATCTTTATGCAATTTTGACTTAACGTAATCAGTTAATTTAGTTCCCGGCTCAATTATAGGATTTAGATAGTTCTCAAACCATTCTCGAGTTTTCTTTAGAATTTTAATCTGCAAACTTGTCTTATTGTATCCAGATAAAATTGTCATATTAGGAAGTGTATTACCTTCAATAGTCCTTTTATCTACTTCATCAATATCAAATTTATTGCCTTGAACTAATAGCACCTTTCCGGTTTTCTTGTCTGTAGTTCTATTGAAATAATTAGCTTTATTTGGGGCAAATACATGTAAATTTTCACTTAATATAAATTTGTCATTGAACTCAATCCTATATGAAAATTTATTTGAGTTTATTAAAAATTCAATTTCAAAAACTGTTGGTGATTTTCTTGTAGAAGAATCAAATTCAAAAGGAATATAATCTATTTCATCATTTTTACTTAAATTATCATTTAATACTACACTACGTAATCTGTCTAATGCATGCAATATGTTGGATTTACCTGAAGCATTAGGACCCAAAAGCATCGCAATCTTCAAGACCTTATATTTTCCAATTTCTTCGCAAAAAAAGTTAAAGTTTTTGTCTTTTTTCGTTGCTACAAAGTCCAAAACTACTTCATCTTTTATGGATAGATGGTTTTTTATTTTAAATTTCAGTATCATATTTATCTCCATAAATTGTGATTATTACACATAATATGCAAATTTCCATTTAAAATATGTTTATGTCAATTAATTTATATTAGATATTACAATTAATTTGCATTTTTTGGAAAATTAAGATATTTCCATAAATTCTCATAAATTATCTGTTTCCCAATTTCGCTACAACTCAATTTAAGAAAAAAAATGTTATTTGGATTGAAAATGTATGAGAATTAAATTACAATATCCCGATTTTCTCAAGCTCCTTCATCATTTGATCATAGCTTTCAACGTGAATTACTTTCATCCCAATCCTTTCTGCAGCAATAGTATTTTCGTAATTATCATCCAAAAACACTGTTTCCTTTGGATGTATCTGTAAATAATCCAGAACGCATTGGAAAGAATTCTGCTCGGGTTTGCGGAAACCGATTTCATTTGATGAAAAGATTTTTTCAAAATAGGGAAGAATTGGAGTGCACATTTCCTGCCACATTGGCACGTGAATTTCATTAGTATTTGATAAGGCGACAATTCTGTACGACTTCTTGAGACTCTGTAAAAACTCTGCAATATTCCCGCGCAACTGGATCAAGATCATGCTCCATCCTTCATCGAACTCTTTCTGGGAAAGTGTTATACTCAGGCATTTTGCTACATATTTTCTAAAGGTTTCGGGGGTGATCTCTCCTCTTTCAAATTTTGCATAGGTTTCATCAAAGGGGAAGGCGACATATAATTCTTCTGGCTTTTTTTGACGAATTTCTGCCCAATAGTCGCATGCATTTTTAGGTGAAATGTCGATGATCACATTTCCAAGATCGAAGATGATGGCTTTATATCTCTGCATGGTCATTACTTACTTTTCCTTTTGAATCTGAACAAACGGGAATATGCTTTGAATTTTGGCAGGAATGGATGTTTTTCTTTTCTGGGGATAGCCCATTCACTCAGTGCGCGTACATCCTCAAATGTGTATAGGGCATTCTCATTGTATTTTTTAATCGCAGCAATGACGCTTCGAATGTCTTTCCTTTTCACAGGAAGAAAGATGACCTCCACTTTGCCGGCATTAGCTTCAGCAGGTACGTTTGTGACACGATAGCCCAGCCCACGGAAATGAGCAATGAGTTCCCTGGCATTCTTCATGGTGATTATTCTGAGCAGCACTATGCCCATTGCAAGCTTCTGTTCGAGAAAAATACCTACGAAATTCCCCATTGCAAACCCACCGGCATAAGCAATATAGTTAGTGATATTGTTCAGATTCTGCATGATCTGCCCAATTACGATAAGCCAAATGAAAATTTCAAAAAATCCGATGATGGGTGCAAGGAACTTCATGCCCCGATTGACGAAAATAATGCGAAGTGTGCCAAGAGACACATCAAATACACGTGATATGAATATCAAGAAGGGGAGCAAGGCGCAAGAAAAAAGTCCTGAGTCTGAAAACATCAGAATATTAATCCTCTCTATCGTTTTGTGGATTAGATAATTTCATTTATGATAAACTCTTTCCACCGATGCCAAAGTTCTCATGGGGAACTTCATCGATTCGAACATAGATATATGTTTCAGGTTTGCCAGTAATTTCAGCAACAACCTCTGTCAATCTTTTAATCAAAAGTTGTCGAGAAAAATTTCTCGCAAAGACAGAGACGCAAAGAAACAATGAAGAATATTTTTTTGATAATAATTGTTCTATGAACATTCTATGATTGCCATTTTTTTTGCTTGTAAAAAAAAATTGGCTCCTCAATCTACCTGTCGAATGGCATCGAGCTCAGCCCATTCCTTCAACAGATCATCCATTTTATTTTGCAGTGATTTTCTCTGCTCATAAAGTTCGAGCAATTTTTGATAATCTCTGCCATACTCATCGATGTCCTTTTCCGTTTGAGAGGCAAGAAATTCAATGTTATCAACTTCCTTTTCAATTTCCTGTAGCCGTCTTAATCTCGTCTTTTCCTTATTGGCTACTTTCCTATTCGTAGCATGATCCAGTTGTGAAACTGTTTTTTCTGTATTAGATGTGATCTCTTTATCCACTTCAATTTTATGAAGTTTCTTTTTTCTGTAGAAATCATAATTGCCAAGATATTCATACAATTTATGATGCTCAAGCTCGATTACTTTATGGGCGATCTTGTTGATGAAATACCTGTCATGAGAGATGAAGAGAATTGTACCTTTATAATCGAGGAGTGCTTCTTCGAGCATTTCCATAGAATCAATATCAAGGTGGTTTGTTGGCTCGTCGAGTAGCAGCAAGTTGGGATTTTTCTTCATCAGCACACAAAGCTGGAACCGCACTTTCTCACCGCCGGATAGGTCTCCCAATCTCTTAAACACATCATTTCCAAAAAAGAGAAAACGAGCCAAAGAAGTTCGAGCCCTGACTTCCTGCATGGGAAACATTCTGCGGTATACATCGAGTACAGATTCGTTCTCATTCTCAAAATGAACTTCCTGCTCAAGATAGCCGATATTCAATCTGGAGCCCAGCTTAACATCCCCTGTATCCGGTTGTATCTCACCACGAATTATCTTGAAAATGGTTGTCTTGCCAGTGCCGTTTTTCCCCAAAATACAAATGTGTTCCTGATAATAGACAAATAGGTCAATTGAGTTTAATAATAAATGTTCATCATAGGATTTTGATATTTCATTGAGTTTTATCACATCCTTGCCGGAACGTTGTACAGACGAGAGATCGAGCCCCATTTTTTTTGCTTCTGTTGGTCTTTCCACCAGTTCAAGCCGCTCCAATCTTCGTTCCATGTTAACTGCTTTTTTGAACATATCCGGATTGTCTGTTCTGGTTCCCCAATCACGAAACCGTTTGATCGCTTCTTCCATTGCCTCGACTTTCTTTTGCTGGTTCTTGAACGCAGAGAATTGTCGTTGTATCTCTTCTTCACGCAGCTCGATATACTTTGAATAATTGCCTTTATAAGTCTTTGTCTTACCGTTTTCCAATTCTATAACCTTTGCAACAGTGGCATCCATAAAATAGCGGTCGTGGGCAACGATGATGGCGCTTCCTTTATACTGAGAAATAAATTCTTCAAGCCATTCGATCGACTCGATATCCAGGTGGTTTGTGGGTTCGTCCAGCAGTAGAATATCGGGATGATTAAGAAATATTTGACCGAGCATTACCCTTGTTTTTTCACCTCCGCTGAGTGAATTATAATCCCGAAGCAGCATTTGGTTTGTGATCTTTAGACCGGTGCATACTTTTTCTAATTTGAAATCAATATCGTAACCTTCGAGATGCTCAAATTGCATCAGGAGTTTTTCATATTTGGAGATCAGTTTTGCCTGAGCATTCTTATCCTCCGTGCCGGAGATGCGGTGTTCAAGAACTCGAAGATCATCACGCAGGTCATAAATATGCTGGCAGGATTGTTTGAGGACTTCGATAACTTCAGTGCCATCAGCATAATCCGGAATTTGCTCAATATAGCCAATAGTAGCGCCTTTTGCAACACTTATCGCTCCTGCATCCGATTCTTCAGTGCCGGTTATCAAGCGGAATATCGTGGTCTTACCACTTCCATTCCTGCCAATAAGCCCGACCTTTTCACCTCGAATGAGTTCAAGGGAAACGTTTTGGAGAACTTCGAATCCTCCAAAGGATTTTTTTATCGCACTAAGAGTAATATCTTTCATATCAGTAAATTAATGTATATAATTGAGAGTGTCTGTCAAATCCTAACTCGGATAAACCGGAAAAGATGTAACCACGAATTAACACGAAATAACACGAATGAAAAATTTGATTATAAATATTGACCATGTGAATCCCCCCTTACTAAAGACTTCACAGAGACTGATGAAATGATTTTGCCAAAATATAACAGAATCATAGAATTAAGTGACTAAATAGCATAATGAGATTTCATCCATTTTTGCAAGCTGAGTTCGCATGATCGGACCCATTCATTATGAGTCAGATACCATTGTACTGTAGAGGTAAGATTTTCAATGAAATTGTGTGAGGGTTTCCATCCTGTTTCGCTTTGCACTTTTGAGCAATCCATCGTGTATCGCAGATCGTGCCCGGGTCTATCTTTTATGAATGTGATGTATTTTTTGAAATGATCCTTCTTTTTATTTGTAAGTGAAGCAGCAATTTCGCAGATCATATTCACAAGTGTAATATTACTGTACTCTTGCTCTCCGCTGATATTATATATTTCTCCAACCTGTCCTTTTTCCAACACTTCGAGCAATGCTTTGCAATGATCCTCCACATATATCCAGTCACGAATGTTCAATCCGTTTCCGTAGATCGGCAGCGCTTTCTCATTTTTCATGTTGAGGACCATCAGGGGTATGAGTTTTTCAGGATATTGATAGGGCCCGAAATTATTGGAGCATCGAGTTATTAGAACAGGAAATTCGAATGACTCAAAATATGATTGGGCAAGAAGGTCAGCCGCTGCCTTTGATGCTGCATAAGGAGAGCGTGGCTTTAAGGGAGAATTTTCTGTGAATTTAGCATCTTCTTCAAGCGATAATGAACCATAAACTTCATCGGTGGAAATGTGGAGAAACCTTTTGGAATTCCATTCATCTTTTTGCCAGAATTCTTTTGCTGTATTGAGAAGAACAGTTGTACCGACTATATTTGTTTTCACGAATTGCATCGGATCGTCAAAGGAGCGGTCAACGTGTGATTCTGCTGCGAAGTGAATTACATGATCAATTTCATTTTCACTGAAGATATTTTTCAACAATGTTTCGTCTGTGATATCACCCTTTATGAAAGTGTAGCGGCCAGGATAGTTCTTCTCGATATTTTTTACATTCAAAGGATTTCCGGCATAAGTGAGTGCGTCAAGATTCAATATTGAAGAGGACTTGTTGTTTTCAAGCACATAACGAATAAAATGCGAACCGATAAAACCGCATCCGCCGGTTATCAAATAGGTTTTCATGCATACTCCACTGAATTTCTTTCAGGGATTTCCCTTTAAGGGAGAATTATTTGTCAAGACTTTGGTGAATTCTGAAATATTCTTTCCGAGTCGTTCTCTTTACGACCGACTCGTGATAAACAAAAATACGGGTAGGTGCAGGTTCATCCAGCATCATAGTTATTTACCATTTTAACCATTGCGAAGGATTCCTGCGTCAACCATTCGCAAGGTTTACCTTATCATTACCTCGACTCCTCGGCACTGCATTCATCAGTAGTCGAAGGATAACCCTGTGAAAAATAATAACTTGACACTCGAAACAGCCCAATAAGCTCACACATTATTTCAAAGGAACAATCATTATGAAGAATGTACGATTAATACAAATTCTTTTTCTTTGTTGTAGTTGCTCGTCAATGTCATCACTTCAAACTGCACGAGTGACAAAAAAGGGAATGTGGGATTTGCTATAGGTTATAGTAATATTTTGAATAATAAAGGAGAGGAGTTGTTCTCAAGATATCATTTCTGGGAACTTAATGTAAGATGCGGGCTCGCCGAGAAGTGTGATGTCGGAATTGAATTAGCATTTCCTTTGCCGACCACTTTAGATATAAAATATCAGTTCGTTGGTAATGACAGCTCTCTTATCGCATGTAGTGTAGGCTTCGGACTAAGCATTTACTCTATCGAACATATATTTCAGAGTACAGGTATATTATTGCCGCTTTATGCATCGTTCCATCCTGCAAAGGAGTTTGCTCTTTATATAAGTCCGAGACTCTATTCTTTTTTGGGAGAAGGTGACCATCTATCTTATGCCGGGATCACATCAGGTATGCGGTTAGGAGGTGATTTTGCACTTCTTCTTGAGTATTCAATATATACTATTTTTGGTAATAATGAATTTGCTTCTCAGTTGACAGGAGCACTTTCCTATAAAATTCCATGATCGAAAACTAAAGGAAAAGGATATGGAAATAATTAATGTGAAAGAAAAGGATGGTGTAGTTTTTAATGATAGAAATAATACAGTGGAGTGGCTGATAAATGGCTGAAAATGATCAAATTAGATTCGAAATAAATAATCAGGTGTATGCCAAAGAACTGATCGAGGTGTTTGAGAGTGTCGAATGGCGAAAGAGCGAAAAGAACATCGTCCAGGCATTTAAAAATTCCTATTATATTACTGCTTATGATGGTGAAAAGCTTATCGGATTTGCGCGAGCTATATCAGATAATTGCTATTATACGAATATTTTTGATGTAATTGTTCGTCCTGAATATCAGGGCAGGGGAATAGGCAAAAAGATGATGCTCATGCTGAAGGAGAAATTCAGCGGAACCTATTTCTTTCTTACCTATACTGAAGGCAGAAAAAAGTTTTATGAAAAGTGTGGCTTTGAATACAATGAAAGAGCAATGCGAATACATATTCATAAGTCTTGAAGATGATCATTCCTAAACATAGGTGTAAATCATATTCAACGATCACGTTTCCAAAATTCTTGACACATCTTTTATGGAAAAATTTCTGTAATAATTAATTGTATGTTAGAGGTGAGCGTATGAGAAAAATTATTGTTTTTCTCTTTATTTTTTTGTTTGTGTGTTTTTCGGTTTATGCTGCAAAAAAACCGGACTGGGTCAACAAGAGACCAATTGACAATAATTCTTATATTGGTATCGGAGTTGCAGAAAAAGATACAGAGACCAGCGAATATATTCAGAAAGCAAAGGACCGGGCATTACGGGAGATCGCTTCTGAGATCACCGTCACGATAAGCGGTGCGACACTAAATCAAATTCTTGAAAAAGCCGGTGTGGTGAAAGAGGAATTTGAATCACAAATACAATCCTCAACTCAGGCACAATTGGAAGGATACGAACTTGTCGACACCTGGGAGGACAAAAATCAGTACTGGGTTTATTACATGCTTTCAAAAGATAAATATGCCCAACTGCGCAAAGAAAAAATAGACAAGGCGCTTGCACTCTCACTGGATTTTTTTAATAAAGCTGAGCAGAACAGAACGAATGGTCAGATCGCTGAAGCATTACAGTTATACCTGCAGGCATTCAACCCGATCGAACCCTTTCTGTCCGAATCTCTTGAAACAATCTACAACGGACAGAATATCTATCTGCTTAATACCATTCATTCGACTTTGCAGCAAGTTCTCGGTACAATTTCGATCAAACCTCTTCAACCGGAGATCACTGCAACTATAGGAAGAGGACTGGATGATCCTATTCTTTTCAAAGCATTGTATTTGCAAACTCCTATTGCAAATCTTCCTATTCATTTCAGCTTTCTCAAAGGTGAGGGCGAGCTTATTGAATATGATAAAACTGCGGTGAGTGGCTTGGCATCATGCAGAATCTCGAATATACTTTCTGCAGATAAGATGCAGGTCATTAAAGCAGAACTGCCAATGGATAAGCTGGTAGCCCAAGATGAATTGAATCCAATAATTCAGGATATTATAAAGAGTCTCATAATTCCTTCTGCAAATGTGCTGCTGAATGTTTCTGGACCGCAGGTTTTCGTCGAATCTGTCGAGCTCAATTTTGGTAAACCGTTGGATGTAAACTATATTGAGCCCAAGCTGAAAGAGAAGCTGTCCGAAAACGGCTACAGTTTTGTGGACATGAAATCCGATGCTGATTATGTCATGATCATTGAAGCTCAGTCCCGAAAAGGATCAACGATTTACAACATGTGCTCTGCGTATGTGGATGTAACAATTTCTGTGATGGATATGTCCACTTTCGAAGAAATATATAAGAATACATTTTCTAATGTGAAAGGCATAAACACAGATATGGACAAAGCAGGTTTGGCAGCTTTTGATAATGCAGCGAAGCAGATCTCGGCAGAGATCATTGAAATAATGCAATAATTTTTGGAGCTTTCATGAAAAAAATAATAATCTTTTTACTTATGCTCACACTTACGACATCATTCCTTCATGGACTGGAGAAGTTCTATCAATACTATGATAAGGGAGAGGAGTATATGTTAAGAGGTGATTGGATGCGTGCTATCGAGGAATTCAAAAGTGCTGCTTCACTTGAATTTGAGGATTCCAAAAAGATGCGCACTTATGGCACGAGATTCATAAAATATTTTCCTCACCGCGAAATGGGTATTGCCTATTATCATCTTGGAGAATTGGATAAAGCAAAGGACGAATTGGAACTATCAATTGCATACAAGAAATCAAAAGAAGCTGAGGGATATCTAGAAAAAGTTCTGCTTGGAGTTCCTCCAGATCAAGATATTGTGGTTCAAGAAGTTATCATTGAAGAAGTGATCGAAGAAAAACCTGTTGAGGTTGAAGAGAAACCTGTTGAGAAAGAAATAGTGGAGAAAGAACCCATAGAAATTGCTAATATTGATAAGGAGCAGATCGAGAAAAAGATAGAACAAAAACCTATCATTCCAACCTTAAAAAGAGATGAGGAAAGAGTGAAGCTCGAACCCCCAAAAGATAAGGTTCCAGTCGGTGCGCTCACCTATGATCCGTCCAAAGTAACCCAGGTTGGCTCCCGTCTTTCTATCGCAGTTTTGCCTTTTGAAACTAAGGGTCAGGCACAAGAAATTGAATTCACACTCATGGAAAAATTGATCACCCAGCTTGTCAACCTGAGAAGATTCAGAGTGATCGAGCGTGGGGCAATGGATCAGGTCATGAATGAGCAGGCATTAGGAATGTCCGGCATGGTCGATGAAGAAACTGCTGTTGAAGTTGGTAAACTTGCAGGAGCAGATGTGATCGTTGTTGGGACAATAAATATTGCCGAGGGCTTTGGAAAAGTAAGTGCACGAGGAATTGATACTGAAACCGCAGAAACGATCGTTGCAAAGGAATCTCAAACAGGCGAGCCGAGCATGTCAAATCTCGAATTCCTGGTTGAAAATATAGCAATTATGATCTATAATGCCCTTCCTCTTGTGGAAGGTTATATCGTGAACACTGACGAAAATGTTATTTATCTTGATATTGGCAGTAATGTGGGTATCCGAAAAGGTACAAAATGTGTTGCTTTCCGTGAAGGCGATGAGATCATTCATCCTATCACAAAAGAAGTTCTGGGCACAAAAGTCACTTTGCTCGGTGAGTTGATAGTTACTCAGGTTCATGAAAAGATGTCTGTTGCGAAAATTTTGGCAAAAGAGGGTTCTATCAAAATTGGAGATAAAGTAGTAATAAAATAAATTAGGAGTATTAATGAAAAAATTTATCATTATTCTTATTTCGATTCTCTTCTGTGTAACTTCCTTAAGCTATGCACAGAATATCAACTGGAATCTCACCGGAGCCGGCGCACGAGCTGCAGGTTTTGGCGGGGCATTTATCGGTGTGGCAGATGATGCTACAGCGATCAGCTGGAATCCGGCAGGTCTTACACAGCTTATTGATCCTGAAGCTTCAGCTGTGATGCGTTATATTACAGATACATACAAGACTGATTTTTCAGGAAGAAGTGAATCAGAATCTTTAGGTCATTTTGTTCCCAATTTTGCAAGTGGAGTGTATCCTTTTAATTTCCCCGGATTGAAAGTCGTAGCTGCTGTGGCGTATCAGCAACAGCTTGATTTATATACGAAATGGAATTTGGAAGAATTTACGAGAGGTGAGGCAACCGGTGGTGCGTCCAATATAAGTCTGGGTTTGGCCGCAGAGATTCTTCCAATTTTTTCTATAGGTTTAGCTTCTAATGTGTGGACAGGTTCTATGTCGGTTAATGCCGATTATTGGGATGGTTATGGTTGGATTCCATTCGATTATTCGGAGGATTTCAGTGGTTTCAATTTCAATGCAGGAGCTATGATAAATCTCTCAAATTTAAGCAATCCCATTCCACTTAAGATCGGTGTCGATTTCAAATCACCCTTTGACCTTGAAGGTGATTTAGGTGAAGTCACAGAGACAATTCAGATGCCAGCAATGATTGGTGTCGGTGCCTCAGTTCAATTGGGAGATAATTTCACAATTTCCGCAGATTATGAAACACGTGCATATAAAGATAAGCAAATTACTTATGATGATGGTTCTGAGCCAGATATTATTAGTGATTATAATCTTGATCAAATCCGTGCAGGTGCAGAATATCTCTTCATTACAGATTTTGCAGTAATACCGCTGCGCGCTGGATTCCATACAGTGCCGACTATTTTTTCCAACTATGATGATTATTGGGTCGATGACCCTGTCCCACGTGATCAGGTTGTTGGTTCCGGATTTGCAGTTGGTTCAGGTTTGATTTTTGAAAAATTTGCGCTTGATGCTACAGTTACTTTTGATTCGTATAAACAGGAATTAACTTCCGGAGGAGACTATAGGCAGGTTTCCTCAACTATTTTCACACTTTCAGGAATTTTCTACTTTAATTAAACACATATCATTATCAATTTCAGGGCTTCTGATTACGGAAGCCCTTTTTTATTTTACTATTCAGGCTGGACTTCATAAAGACGAAGTCTAGATGGAGTTCAGAATGAAGGTGTTGTGGAGGTATCGCTCTGAACTGATGCACCGGCTTGTGAAGTCCATCATTATTGAGATTAGAAACAAAAAAAAGAATTGTCATCAGCCAACTGGCAGAATATACAGAGATCACAGAGTAGGAATTTATTTTCTATTTTATCAGTGTTAATCAGCCAAATCTGTGTTAATCTGTGTACTATTCTTTTCCAACCATTGCGAAGGTCTCCTTCGTTAACCATTCGCAAGGTCTAAGTTAATTCTACCTATGCTTTCCCACTCCTTTTTTAGGGCAAAAATTCTCAATCGGGCAGATCGAACAATGGGGTGAAATGGGCTTGCAAAGATGCTGTCCAAAGGATACCAAATAATCATTATAGATCTTCCAATATTCTTTTGGCAGCTTTTCCCGAAGAGCGAACTCAGTTTGTTCAGGTGTTTTTGTCTGCACATAATCCCACCTGTTCGAAATGCGGTGCACGTGCGTATCTACACAAACGCCTAATTTATCAAATCCAAGCACGATTACCAGGTTTGCGGTTTTTCGTCCAACTCCGGGTAATTCCAACAATTCATCAAGCTTATCCGGGACTTTGCCATCATATTTATCCAACAAGATTTTGCACACTTGCAGAATATGCTCTGTTTTCCTGTGATAAAATCCAACTGGAAATATGAGTTTCTCGATCTGTATATTGCTGAGTTTCAGCATTTCGTCAGGAGTGGAAGCAACTTCAAATAACCTGTAGGATGCTTCTGCAGTGACTTCATCTTTGGTTCGTAAGCTGAGAATTGTGCCGATCAATATGAGAAAGGGATCTCGTTTATATACAGAAATTTGTGAAATGATCGGAATGCGTTTTTGTTTGTATTCCTTTTCCAGAATGACAAGGACTTTGCCGATATTTGAGTTGCCTATCATGCAGAAATTAATCTGGTTTCTGTTCGATAATATAGCCGTCGATCGCTTTGATCATATCAGCGAGTTTTGGAGATTTTTTCTTAATTTCCTCGTAGGATGCGCCGTGCAGATATTTTTTGCCGGTTTTGGGTTCTTCGAACTCAAACACAACTTTCACCGGCGTATTGAAATGTTCGGAAAAAATAGTAGTGATCTTATCAATATCCTCATTAAGCATCTGGTAGGTAATTCTGGAATTTGTAGAATAATGGATAAAATTATTGGCGATATTCTTTATTGTCGTTTTGGAAAAATGATTTGAAATAATTGGCATTTCATCCTGCAATTTCTTTTTCAGAACAGACCATTCTCTATTGATAATGTCTTTAGTAAGTACGATTTCGGGCTCAGCTTTCTCCTGCTTTACCTCATCTTTTTTTACCTCTTTCGGTTTCTCTTCTGCATGTTTCTTCTTAAATAAAACTTTTTCAGATGAGCTTTTTTTCTTCCCGGCAGGTGGTGTAAAAGAGGGCATTTGTTGATGTTGACTAAAATCTTCAACCTGTATTAACCGACTGATATTAGCCAGTTTAAGTAAGCTGGTTTCAAGAAGAAGAACCGGATGAGATGAGATGCGCAGTTTGTCTTTTGTATCCACAAGTAAGGTGATCGCATAGAGAAGGTCTTCTTCAGAAAAGTTTTCACTGATAGGGGAGAGAGCATCGAGATCATCGCTATGCACTTCCTCTGGTATGATGCCTATCTTTATCATAAGAATATTTCTGAAATACTCGATCATGCCGAGTGTGAGTTCATTCATGTCATTGCCTTCCGCCACAACATGATGAAAATCCTCGATCAGCCCTTTCTCATCATCCCCAATGATCTTCTGAATCAGCGAATGATACACATCGATATTTACAATACCGAATACCTGCAGCACATCTTCCTTTGTAATTTTATCCTTACCAATAGAAACGATCTGGTCCATCAAGCTCAATGCATCGCGCAGGCTTCCATCTGCTTTTTTTGCGATAAGAAAGATGGCAGTGTCATCAAAAGTGATATGCTCTTTAGGAGTAATATTATTGATCTGCTCGATGATCTGCTTGATCGGAATACGGTGGAAATCGTAGCGTTGGCAGCGAGAGGTGATAGTTGCCAGAACTTTGTGCGGTTCTGTGGTCGCAAAGATGAATTTCACATTTTTGGGCGGTTCCTCTAGGGTTTTCAGGAGCGCATTAAAGGCATTTTTGGAAAGCATGTGCACTTCATCTATGATGTAAATTTTGTACTTTGAACTCTGCGGAGGGTACATCAGCTCGTTCTGTAAACTGCGGACATCTTCCACACTTGTGTTTGATGCACCGTCGATCTCGATCACATCAACAGAATTGCAACGTGTGATCTCCACACAATTTTTGCATTCGTTGCAGGGAGTATCAGTGGGACCTTTCTTGCAATTCAATGCCTTTGCAAGAATTCGTGCCATCGAGGTTTTACCTACACCACGCGGTCCGGTAAATAGAAATGCCTGTGCAATGTGATCTGTTTTGATCGCATTCTTCAATGTGTTGGTTATATGCTCTTGAGCAATGACCTCATCAAAGGTCTGGGGTCTGTATTTTCGTGCTAAAATTATATATGCCATAAGCGCATTTTATAAAATGAAAAATACTGTCAAACTAATTATTATAATCCGAGAAAATTTATCGCACTGCCGTTGAGAAAAATTGTTCGTGCTGCTGATGCGCGTGCGTATGAATATGAGGAAGATCACAAATCACAGTACCACAGAACTGAGTACATGTCCCAGTCCGCTGATAAAGGTTATAAGTGCGGTTTTTACATAGGACCATTTCCTGGCTTTGGAAAGTACGATAAAGGGAAGGTAATGATCTGGACCGAGTAGAGTATGCGTAAATCCGATGAGGGCAGCAGTTCCTGCGATGACAATAACTTCTTGCATAGTTCACTTTTCAATTCGAGAATTTTGAATGGGGAATTGAGGATGCGAAGTAGCTGTCAATCTTTTTAGGAATATCTAGAAATAAACTCTTTTTTTCAAAAACGGTGAATACAAAGGCTTTTAACACCCTTTATACATTTTTAGCTGCTGTCTTTTTTGTTTTTCTTAGTTTCAGATAGTTGTCTGAAGAGAAAATTTGACATTTCTCCGCTTTTGTTTTCGCTTGCATAGACTTTACCATCCGGACTGAAGACATAGTTAATTTTGTCAACCATCACTCGAAGCATACCTTCATCAAGATAAACAAGCCTTGTCTCGATTAAGCTTTCAACAAACCCTTTCTTGTTTAATTTTTTTTTAAAATGAATTTGTTGAACTTCGCATCAGATTCAACAACAATTGAGCCACTATTAGATACATATTGAAGTACTATAAACTGTTCATCTGTAATTTCAATGGGTTTATACGGGAGAGGTGTTAGTGGTTGTTCTAGTTCTTTTTTAGAAATAGAATGATAGTAAAATTCCCAGCCCCAGTTATCTTCATCAATTTGACGTTCCTTACACCATAGAAACGGATGCACACTTTCAAGATCAAAATTTTCACCAAAAATTCCAGAGCCAAGTTCGAATTTATAAGCAAGCCTTGTCCAAATCAATTCTAAAAGATGATACATCGTCTTGCCGCTTGATGTGAACAGAATTGGGAAGTAAAAGTCTCTATCCCTTTGAATTGGATAACCTATTGGCATAGCATTGTTCTTGAGTATAGAAAAGTCACCACATAAGTAAAGACTCGGGAAACTAAATGGACTGTATCCTCTAACTGGACCTTTTTTAGTTAGCTTTTCCATCTTGGAAATGAATCCCTCACGCAAAGAGTGTTCTGATTTAAATCCGTAGTAGCCAATCACAATTCTTAGTGGATGGAAAGCTTCCATCATAATATAACTGTAAATGATATCCTCTCTTTTGGTAAAACGCTTTCGTCTTTCCTCATTTGGCAAGTCCTTAGATACAATTAGCTTGTAAGCATTTCGAAACATTCTGCCCATTGCATCGTCTACATCTCGTGGTTTGGAAACATTGAATACTGACCTTAGATTTTTGTGTGCGTCATCTATGTCTTTGGCAAAGATATTTTTTTTGACTTGAATTACGGCGATGACATCTTTTATATGATACTTATATCTATCTGCATAGGTCATTTTTATGCCTTCACCAACTACCAAAAGACAATCTAATTCATCGCTTATACTTCCGCTATCATTGTAGATAAAGCTACGTTCTACGATTCGAAGATTTAGCCCTTTGAATATTCCTCGAGAAAGGAGTTCTGAAGTCATACCTTCATAATTCTCGCCAATCGCTACTCTATGCTTGATGTCATCGTCTTCTTTTTTAATCATTTCCAAAGAGAGACGTTTAAATTCTTCAAGTAATTCTGATATAGTTTCAATCATATTTTTTCAGATTGCAGCAAATGTTTGTATCCGCGGACAAGGTCGCGGATATCACGATTAAATTTCTCCAAAAGTTTGTATATACTCCACATGACGTGGATATTGCAATTCGTTTCATTCCATCAAACCTATATTTCTTCATCTTAATCTGCATATAGTTCCTTTGACTCAAATTTGCAGAATTATCTTCCTCGTGTCAAAATTATTATCACATTATCTCTAAAATCCTAAATTTTCCTTAATGAGAAATATTTTTATCCTGTTCGGAATATTTTGCCGCATATTGACTGTCAGGTGTTTGCATATCCGTTCCGGAGAGTCACAATCGCTGCAAAGACCAGTTACAGCGCAGGGAGTTTTTTTGCTGAGCCGTTTCGCATTGGTAGGTGCTGCAATATCAAAGATTCTGTCCAATGCCTGTTGTCTGTCGAGCACGATCTTATTCATTCCAGCAAAAAGAAATACTTTTTTCGGACCAAATATGATAGCTGCCACTCTGTTTCCATACCCGTCAACATTCACGATCTCTCCTTCTAAAGTGATCGCATTGCATCCTGCGAGAAAGAAATCCGACATGAGAGTTTTTCTGCGCAAATCAAATACCTGCTCGCGGGAAAGGTCGGGTACGTAGGGATTTATCATATTATATCCATTATCTTTTAGATGATCAAACAGACCGATCTCCCGAACTGTCATTGATCCGCCTATACCGATTGAAGATCCTTTATCCAATAGTGCAAGTGTCTTTTCACGAGCTTCTTCACTGTTCTCGCAGAGCTCGACCAGAAATTTATGAGCTTCAAGTGCTTTCTTTGCTTTTTTCAGCATTTCTTTATTATGCCAATCTACGAATTCTGACATGTTACCTCCGTTTGTTTGGAAAAATTCTGATTTTATGTTTCGAGACGTCAAGAGAAAAGAATGGAGGATGGAAAACGGAAGAGGGTTAAGGGAAAATGGGAAGAGAAATTTCATGATATATTTCACGCAGAGACGCAGAGAAAAAAACACGCAAAGGGCGCAAAGTTATAAAATATAAAATTAAAATAGCATGTCATTCTCGCGAAAGTGGGAATCCAGAACTCGTCACTAAGTTAAACTTGGTGACGAGATATATTTACTCAAGACGTCATGGACCATTCCGTGCCGGAATATAAATCTTAATAGCACGCAGATAAACGCAGATTGAACTGATCATCGCAGATACAAATATTGAATATTACTTTATCTATCATTTCCAGTTTCACTTAAGTCTTCATTGCACAACAGTTTTAATTAGAAAACACACGATGAACCTTGTCACTCTGAGCGGAATGAAATGGAGAGAAGAGTCTATTGATTTATTAAAGATATTTCAAGCATTCGCAAGGTTCAGTTCACTTTTCGGACTTAAGAACGATCAGAAAATATTTCACGCAGAGACGCAGAGAAAAAACACGCAAAGGGCGCAAAGTTATAAAATGTAAAATTAAAATAGCATGTCATTCTCGCGAAAGTGGGAATCCAGAAGGCATTAAGATTAAAGTAACAATAACCAAAGCTGCAAGTTTTCAAAGAAAAATACTGGATTCCCAATACCCAATCAAGTTGGGCATGGTTGGGAATGACAGCAGTTTTTTATTTTGTAGGTTCATTTCCCAAAAATAGCAAGTGGCTTTGCGCAAGTTTTCGACAATGGGCGAACAAGCTCACCTTTCGCAAAGTTAAAAGAGCCATTACTGAGGTGTCATGGACCATTCCGTGACGGGATTTTTTGAATGAAGATTGACGAACATCGATTTGAGATTTCAGAAGTGGTCATTGGTCTTAAACTATGGTTAATTTGTAGCTATTTACCATACAACTCATGTATGAAGCCGACGGAGTCAGCAACTCCAAATAAAAATATATTGTCACTCTGAGCTTGCGAAGAGTCTATTCTTTAGAAGCGTGTTTTTCATAAATAGATTCTTCGCTCCACTCCGTTCCGCTCAAGAATGACAAACTTTTATAATTTGTATTGCTTTATGATTTTGCCCTGTCTCTCTTCTCTATCTTGTCACGGCGTATCCGCCGGTTGGTGGATGAAACCGGATCGCTCTTCTCTCCACGCTTAACGTTCTTGTTCACATGAGAAAAAATCACTCCAAAAATAAAACGAAAAATTTACCTGAGTACTGCTAAAATATTTGACAGGATATTCACTCATCCGCTCTTAATGTTATACAAATAATCAATGGTAATGAGGATAATTTATGCCAGATATCAGACCCTTTAAAGGGCTTAGACCAGACCAAAAATATGCTGAGAAAGTCGCAGCTCCACCTTATGACGTATTAAATTCCGAGGAAGCTCGTGAGCTTGCAAAAGATGACCCCTACAGCTTTCTTCATGTGTCCAAACCCGAAATCGACCTACCTGTTGATATTGACGGGTATGATGAGCGAGTGTATGAAAAAGGTGTGGAAAATCTCAGGAAATTAATTGCTGAAAAAGTGCTCATTCAAGATGAAGAACCCTGTTTTTACATCTATCGCCAGATCATGGGAGATCATGTGCAGAGTGGGATCGTTGCAGCAGCATCGGTTGAGGATTACAACAACAGCATCATAAAAATACATGAACATACACGCGAAGATAAAGAGCAGGACAGAGCAAAACATGTGGATATGCTGAGTGCAAATGCAGGTCCGGTTTTCTTGACCTATCATGCACAGAACAGTATTAATGAGCTGGTGGAAAAATGCCAGAAAAATGTTCCTCTTTATGATTTCGAGAGCAGCGATGGCATTCGACACACCGTTTGGAAAGTCGATGATAAAGAGATCATACAGACGATCGTGAATGAATTTGCCAAACTAAATAAGCTCTATATTTCTGATGGACATCACAGATCCGCAGCAGCCGCGCGAGTTCAGAAAATCAGAAAAGAACAGAATCCAAATCATACAGGAAATGAAGAATATAATTACTTTTTGACAGTCATCTTTCCCGATGATCAGATGTATATAATGGATTACAACCGGGTGGTCAAAGACTTGAATGGGCTTTCAGATGATGAATTTCTGAAAAAAATATCTGAGAAGTTTGAAATTGAAAAACAGTCATCGCAGTATAAACCCGAAATGAAACACACCTTCGGCATGTACATCGACGGCGTATGGTACAAGCTCACAGCAAAGCCCGGAATTTTCGATAAAGATGACCCGATCGATTCACTCGATGTGAGCATTTTGCATAAAAATATTATGGAACCCCTTCTTGGTATTCTCAATCCAAGAAAGGATAAAAGAATAGATTTCGTAGGCGGTATTCGTGGTTTGGGAGAATTGGAAAAACTTGTGAACAGCGGTAATTTCAAAGTTGCATTTGCTTTTTATCCAACCTCGATTGACGACTTGATGAAGGTTGCAGATTCCGATAATGTCATGCCACCGAAATCAACATGGTTTGAACCCAAATTACGAAGCGGTCTTATTACGCATTTAATTTGAACTTAACAGGAAAACAGCAAAGCCAAAAAGTGCATTGTAAAAGTCAATTTTACAAAGAGGGCGCTGTTTTTTCTGAAGATTCACGCAAAGACGAAAAGGAAAAAGGAACTTTTAACCACCCGACTACTCTGCGCTCCGCCGTGGCAGGCGAGAAGCACAAAAGAAAATATAAATTATGAAAAAAGTAAATGAAAAAAATAGTTGTCATTCTGAATGGAACGAAGTGGAGTGAAGAATCTCAAATTATAGACATTCAAATAAGTTAATAGATTCTTCAACCTGATAAATCAGGTTTCGAGAATGACAAATTTTGGGTAGTGAAAAAATGTTATGAAAGAAATATGAAATGTAAGAAACGCAAGAATAGTTATTAATCAATTAGGAGAAGTGCATGAAGCATACGCTAAATCTCACAGGCAGAAATGTTTTTGACCTCGATGATTACTCGGTCGAAGAGATCGAAAAGATCTTTGAAACTGCCAAGGTGATGAAGGAGATCAATAGTCGGGAATATAAGAAGATACCGACACTTCGCGGAAAAACGGTTGCCACGCTTTTTTTTGAGGACAGCACACGCACCAGAATTTCCTTTGAACTTGCTGTAAAACGGCTCAGCGCCGATGTGGTAAGTTTTACCTCTGCTGGATCTGCCATGAAAAAGGGTGAAGGTATTCAGGACACGGTTTACACTCTCAATGCAATGGGCATCGACCTGTATGTAGTCCGTCATAGCTGCCCGGGTGTTCCGCAACTGGTAAATAAGTATTCCAATAAACCTGTGATCAATGCAGGCGACGGCAGGCATGCTCATCCCACTCAAGCGCTTCTGGATATGTTCAGTATCTGGGAAAAAACTGGTTCGTTAAAAGGACTGAAAATCGCAATAGTCGGCGATATTCTTCATTCCCGCGTTGTGCGCTCAAACCTTATCGGCATGAAGAAAATGGGTGCTGATGTTGTGGTGTGCGGACCCCGAACACTTATGCCTCCCAAGATAGAAGAAGTGTACGGAGTTCAATGTGAATATGATCTCAAAGTTGCAATAAAGGATGCCGATGTGGTCATGGGACTGCGCATGCAGCTCGAGCGTCAAAACGAAGGGCTTTTCCCGGGACTCGGCGAGTATACGAGCAGATACGGACTGAGTAACAAGATGCTGGAATTCGCAAAAGATGATGTACTTATCATGCATCCCGGTCCGATGAACAGGGGAGTCGAGATACTTCCTGAAGTGGCGGACAGCGAACACAGTATAATCATTGAACAGGTCACAAACGGCGTTGCAGTACGCATGGCGCTGTTGTTCCTGATTCTTGGTGGAAAACCCGGAAGGGAGGTCGCATGATACTTCTGAAAAACGGTATGGTCTATCTTTCTGATAAGAACAAAATAGAAAAAGCCGATGTGCTTATCGATAAAAAGGTCATTAAAAAAATTGCTCCTGCTATCGAAGAGAAAAATGCTGAAGTAATTGACTGCTCCGGCATGCATATTTTCCCCGGATTTGTAGATCTGCACTGCCACCTTCGCGACCCGGGATATACTTACAAGGAAGATATTGCTTCGGGCGCAGAATCCGCTGCAAAAGGCGGTTTTACCAGCGTGTGCTGTATGCCGAACACCAATCCTGCAATAGATAATATCTCGACGCTCAACTACATAATGAGAAAAGCTCGTGATGTGGGCAAGACCAAAATATTCGTTATTGGTGCGATGTCAAAAGGACTCGAAGGCAAGGAGATCGCAAATATTGCATCCCTTGTAAAAGGTGGTGTCGTGGGCGTTAGCGATGACGGCAACTGTATTCAGGTTGCAAAATTACAACTTAATGTCATGAGATATGCCTCCATATATGATATTCCAATGATCTGTCATTCCGAAGAATATTCGCTCTCAGGCAAAGGGCAGGTGAACTACGGACCAATGTCCACCAAACTTGGATTATCCGGTATTCCCACTCTGGCAGAGGAGATCATGGTGAGCAGAGATATTATGCTGGCAGACGTGACTGGCTCACATGTACATATTGCTCATGCATCCACAAAAAGAACTGTCGAGCTTATCCGCCAGGCAAAGAAAGACTGCATAAAGGTAACTGCAGAAGTTACTCCTCATCACCTTGTCCTTACCGAGAAAGCATGTGACGGCTTTGACACAAACACAAAAATGAAGCCACCTCTTCGCTCGGAGCAGGATAGGGAAGCGCTCTTTGAAGGACTGATGGATGGTACGATCGATGTGATCGCAACAGATCATGCACCTCATTCCGATTATGAAAAGGAGCTGGAATTCATGAAAGCACCTTTTGGTGTGATCGGGTTTGAAAGCGCATTTCCTGTGCTCTATTCTACCTTAGTTCGAGACGATAAGATGAAACTCGAAGAACTGGTTGTGAGAATGACCTCAAAACCTGCGGACATTATTAAAAAGGATGTGGGTGTACTGAAAGAAGGAGCTCCGGCTGATCTCAATATATTCGATCTTAAAGATTCTTTCACTTTTGATGAGAGTGAAATTCTATCAAAATCAAAGAACAGTCCTTTCCTTGGAATGAAAATGTGGGGCAAGATACATTATACAATATGTGACGGGAAATTCACCTGGAAATTGTAGAAATGTATTTTAAGAAGATACCAGTACTGAAAGTTGAATCTGTAAATGATGAATATTTTGTGCTAAGAATTCGTGATAAGGAGCTTACTCAAAATATCAAGCCGGGACAGTTTTTTCAGATTAAAGATCCCGATGTTGCTATTCCTCTTCTTCCACGACCTTTCGGCGTGTATGATATTAAAGAAGATGTGCTTTCATTTCTTATAAAAAAAGTTGGGGAATCAACAAAAAACTTATCCATTTTAGAAGAAGGTCATATCATCCAATTGCTTGGTCCACTCGGAAATGGATTTCCTGTGGCTCAAAATAAAAAAGTGCTTATTGCAAGTGGTGGAATCGGCTATGCGCCCATGCCATATCTTGAACAAAAATTGAAAGAAGCAGGGAATGAAGTGTGGTTTTATCATGGCGGACAAAGCAGCAACGATGTTTTTTGTGATGATGTCCAAAATTGTACAGAAGATGGCTCTTGTGGTCATGCTGGTTTAGTAACAGAGCATATTGAGAATTGCTTTGATTCGATGGATGTTGATGTTGTGTATGCATGCGGTCCGGAGCTCATGTTACAAGCGCTGTCCGTTTTGTGTAATGAAAGAAATATTCCGATATATGTCTCATTGGAAAGGATAATGGCATGCGGAGTTGGTGCATGCTGCGGGTGTGTGATAAAAATCAAAGAGAATGGAAAAGTAGTTTATAAAAAAGTATGCAAAGACGGACCTGTCTTTGGTGGTGCAAAGGTGATCTGGGATGAATAAATGTGAGATCAAATTCGGCAAAATGAGGTGGAAAAATCCGGTTACAGTTGCATCCGGCACTTTTGGGCTTGAATACGCTGAACTTTTCGATCTTTCGCAACTTGGGGCACTGACCACGAAAACTATTACGCCTGAACCAAAAGCTGGTAACGAACCACAAAGAATAATCGAGACTGAAGCCGGCTTGCTGAACTCGATCGGACTGCAGAATCCCGGTGTGCAAGAATTTATAAAAACGGACCTACCTGAATACAGCAAAATCGATACAAATCTTATTGTGAGTATATCTGCCTCATCAATAAATGAGTTTGCAAGTTTGGTAAAAAAACTTGATACTCAACTCGGAATAGACGCTTATGAGATCAATATCTCGTGTCCTAATGTGGAGAATGAAGGCATCGCTTTCGGCACTGCCCCTGAAATTGTATTTGATCTTACTAAGAAATTAAGAGAGACAACTGATAGAACACTTATCATCAAACTATCACCCAATGTTACTTCAATTACAGACATTGCAAAACATGCAGAAAATGCAGGCGCAGACGGTCTTGCACTCATTAATACTCTATATGGTATGGCAATTGATGTGGAAACAAAAAGACCAAAACTGCATAATATTGTAGGTGGCTATTCCGGACCTGCAATTAAGCCAGTTGCATTGCAGAATGTATATAAAGTTGCAAATGCTATAAAAATTCCAATTCTCGCAATGGGCGGGATCTCTTCAGTTAATGACGCTCTTGAGTTCATCATTGCAGGAGCAACAGCCATTGCGGTCGGCACTTATAATTTCATAAATCCTCTCGGAACTATCGAGATCATTGAAGGTATTCAGGAATATTGTATAAGTCATAATATTTCATACAAAAAATTAATTGGTTCAATACAAATATAGGAAGCAAAATGAACACAAAAAAAAGAATTTTGGATGAAAAAGAGATGGAGCGCATTCTCAAGCGTCTTGCTAATGAGGTTATCGAGAAAAATAAGGGATGTGAAGACTTGTATGTTGTGGGTATACACACACGAGGAGTTCCTCTCGCAAAGCGTATTACTCATTATATTGAGAAATTTGAAAATGAAAAAATACATGTTGGTTCACTTGACATCACCCTGTATCGTGATGACCTTGCACATATCGAGCATCAGCCGGTCATTCAGGATTCAATTCTCAATTTTGACATTCAAGGCAAGCATATTTTACTAATTGATGACGTTCTCAATACAGGCAGAACAGCCCGTGCTGCGTTGAATGCAATCTTGGATTACGGCAGACCGGCATCGATCCAGTTTCTTGTCATCGTTGATAGGGGAAATAGAGAGCTTCCCATTCAAGCAGATTTTGTAGGCAAACACCTGCCAACCGCAAAGATCGAATCAGTGCAGGTTCATCTGAAGGAAGTAGATGGAGAGGATGAAGTTCTCATCATTAAAGACTAAAGGAAAAATTGCTCTTTGTCTTTGAAGAGATAAGTGGGTTAGTTGAAAATAATATCCAATATCCAACCACAGTGTAATAAAAGAAAAAGAAGATTACACGGGGCAGGCACTGAATATCCAAGTATGAAGGAAAACGATAGATGAGTGAGAAAGAAAAGAATAGAGAAAATAATCAAAAGAAGTACGATTTACAGGAACGTCTTATTGATTATGCGGTTAGATTCTGGTTACCAAGCCCCAGCTTGGTAACCAACAGATACGGCGAAAAAGAAAAATGAGCAATAGCGACAAAAATACTTTCGTCTTCTCAGATAGCTGGCGGATACACTGCGGTAAATCCGTCTTCATTCCATTATGTCGTGATAAATGGATATTGGATATTCCGTGTTGGATATTGGATATTCAGATTTTAAGTATATTAACCCACTTAAAAATAAAAGGAACCGAAAAAATTGTATGAATTTTAAAGAAAAATATTATCACATTGTTGAGAAGAATAACTCACTTGTATGTGTAGGTTTAGACACTGATATTGAGAAAATTCCTGCGTTTTTAAAAAATGAATTTAAGCTACCTCAATGGGAATTCAATCGAAGGATCATCGATGCAACAAAGGATTCTGTCGTTGCGTACAAGCCGAATTTTGCCTTTTATATCTCACAGGGAGTGCCGGGGATCGAGAGTTTACAGAAAACAATCTCCTATATTCCTGATGATATTCCAATTATTCTCGATGTGAAGATCGGGGATATCGGGAACACGATGAAGCACTATGCAAAGGCATATTTTGATACCTTCGAAGTTGATGCGCTTACAGTAAATCCGCTAATGGGTTATGATGTCATCGATCCATTTGAAGCATATCCCGATAAATATCTTTTCCTTCTTGCGCTCACTTCCAATCCTTCAAATACTGATTTTCTAAACTCAGAATATACGCTGTATGAAGCCATTTGCGAGAAAATTCAAGAATGGGATCAGGATAATCTTGGTGCAGTTGTCGGAGCGACCAATGACGAAGAAATGAGAACGATCAGGGGAATGCTGCCTGATGCACTTTTCCTCGTTCCCGGCATTGGCGCTCAAGGCGGTGATCTAGAAAAAGTGATGAAATATACGATCGGGAAGAAACATCCAAATATTCTTATCAATTCATCGAGAGGTATCATTTTTTCTTATTCTGAAGACAATGAAATGTATTTTGATGTTGCAACACGAGATATGTGCAAGGAGTTGCAGGATAAAATAAATAGCTATCCAACATTGTCATCTTGATCCGCCGGCTGCCCGACTCACCCTCTCGTTCCCAAGCCCCTCCCCGTTCCTCCTCGTTCCCAAGCCCCTGCTTGGGAACGGTGGTTGACATGAAGCCCTGCTTCGTAACTTGAATAAAGTATATGAACCATAATTATTAATTGTGAAAGATGGCTTTCGCAGGGAAATGCGTTCCCAATCCGCCGGCTGGCGGATGGGAACGAGTAAAATGAGATAAGATAAACCTCACCCCGTCCGCCAACTGGCGTAAAGAAACCGTTCGCATGACATTTTTTCCGGTGGTGTAAATCCCGAGTCGGTCGTGAAGAGAACGACTCGGGATAAAACTTGCATTAGTTCACCCCGACTCATCTTTGCAAGCTGAGTCGTGTTTCCCTCTTAAACAATTCCTAAATTGGTGAAGTAATAACTTCAGAAGCCCTTGCTTTTTCTTTATCTGCGAAAATCAATTCAAACTTGTTCGCCTGCTGTCCAATCTGCGTGGGTCTCCGTCCTAAAAAAATAGGACACAGATTCGCTAACAGGCAATGGATTTCAGAGAATGCGAAAAAACCGGATTCCCGATCACCAATCCGCAAGCTGGCGGAGCACGCTCGGGAATGACAACATGTTTTGTTTTTTGGAGTAGCCGACTCTGTCAGCTCAAATTGGGAATGTTTAGCATAGAAAGAATCGAGCACCTCAAAATGTTCACTAAATAATAAATATTGTCACACTGAGCGAGCTTGCTTGGACGTATAATGATTAATAGGAATTGGGGTGTGAAATATTATAAATATTATTTGTAACTTGATATGTGCTTTATAGTTAGCGATTCACACAAATTCTTGACAATACCAATTGTATTTATTTAAGTGTTTATTCAAATTTCAGAATAAAATATATGATATTAAAAATTAATAGGAGTATGTTCATGAAAGTAAAAGTGTTAGTGTTAAGTTTATTAATAATTGGGATGTGTTCCCTTGCCTATGGGGAAGAGAGGGGATGCACACATAAGGAATTGCAACCAGATGGAGGTTTTATCAGTGTGGGCGAGGCGACAACATACGAACCTCCCGTAAAGCCCGAAAGCCAGATCATAGAAACCGGCAGAAGAGATAATTGGGAGCTAACTGACTCATTGGAACTTTCTCATTATGTTGATGCAGGGGGGATTTATAGCATCTATTTTAACAATGATAATGATTCCCTTGAACAGTATCCACTTTATCCTGAATACCCTTTATTGAACGAATCAAAACAAGCGATAGCCAAGGCGCCAAAGTGGTTGAGAAACGATCTTTATAATGTTCTGTCCCGTATCAATGAACTTTATCAGCCGGAATGGGCATCCGCAATAAATGATGCCGAGGATCCGTATATAGATGAGATCGCTTTTTCTATTGCACATTTATCACCGGAATATCTTTCCGCAAATTCAGGAGGAGACCTTTACGGTTCTGCAGAACTATTGCAAGAAAACGCAGAGATGATCTACAATAATGCCCAATTTCTGGATTATGTGGAAGTGGTCGATTATGGAACTTCTAAGACAGATGAAAATTATTATTCGACCACACGATATTGGAAAGTGGATGCCGCAGGTGATACAGTGCAAGTAGAAGTTCCCAGGGAGATTTATTACTGGTATATTGTCGATCCTAAAATTACAGATGAGATCCCCGCATACATTGACCCAAATATTATAGAAAACAACACCACACATAATAATAATTTTGCCGATCCGCCGGTTGGTGTTTTCTGGAGGAATTATCTTTTCAACCAGGCAGATGCAGGTTATCCGATATTAAAGGATTCTCTGGCAGGATGTAAGGTTGTGTGGGACGGAACACAGAATGTGAACGCAACGATGACACATGCAATGGCGATCATCACGAGATGGATCAACGAAACAATGGAATTTACTTCAGGCAATGAAAGACCTCACCAACCGGTACGCATTTATAAAAAACATATTGGAAGATGTGGAGAACATGCGGATATAAGTGCAGCGACATCACGTTCTGCGCTCATTCCTTGTACAAGTATATTGGCAATATCCGGCGATCATACGTGGAATGAATTCTGGGATGAAAGCTGGGTTCATTGGGAGCCGGTAAACAACTCCCTTGATAATCCTTTAGTATATGAGAACGGCTGGGGCTGGAGCTTTGGTTCTGTATTTGAAATAAGAAGCGATGGCTGGCTTTCATCTGTAACCGGAACATATTCTGATGGCAGTGCTACCATTACAATTTATGCGCTGGACAGCCAGGGTAACCCGATAGATGGTGCCGAAGTGCTGCTTGCGGTAGGAGTAGGTTCTAGCATTTATGTTGATAATTACGGATTGACCGACAACGAAGGGAAATACACTTTCATTGTGGGAGAAGGGAAACATTATTATGCGCGGATAGATACGGATATAGGTAGTTATCCGACAGCTGCTAATACAGTCGAATCAGTAGTTAGCAATACTGTAAACGGACAGAACTATACCTATTCATTTTCAGTATCCGGAACTATGCCATCATTAGGTTGGACAAGTATTGATGTTCCTGAAGATGATGTGGATGATTATCTTATGTCTGTTGAATTTACAGTTCCTTTCCAGATCGTAAGCGGTCTTTCATTGATGGATGATTTGAACAGCTCAACCCTGTACAAGAAAGAGGAAACAGGCGGCATCGATTATGTGATGACGGATGAGCTTAATTTTATCTGGTTTTTGATCAATATACAATTTGAATGTTTTAATATGTTTCTTAATACTGATCAAGGAAATGTTGATTTTGATGTTCCAGTAGGATCTGATTGGTATTGTAACTATTCCAATTTGTTGCATCTCAATAATCTCCAGTATGTGGATGGTATTGCAAGATTGTATTCTTATGTTCCCACCTCAGTCGATGATCCCAGTGTCGGCGGGAGTTCTGATATGTTGCTGATGAATTCACCTAATCCTTTCACGGGTTCAACCGTTATTTCTTATTATGGAACAGTCAATTCACACGAATTATCTCATATTGAAATTTATAATGTGAAAGGGCAACTGGTTCGAGAACTTCTCCCATTCGCCCCCTCACCCAGTCTCCCCGTCTCAGTTACCTGGGATGGTAAAGACCAAAATGGAAAAAAGGTGAGCCCCGGTATTTACTTCTACCATCTTTCCGCAGGAGATTACTCTGCAACGAAGAAGTGCATAATGATCCAATAAATATAAAAATCGGAGATTATACATGAAAAAAACAATGAACGTTTTTGTAATCGTTGTATTAACAATGCTGTTCGCAATTACTGGTTTAGAGATATCTCCATGTTATGGTTACGAGAGCGAACAAGTAAAATTACAGATCATTACAGAAGATTTCGCACCCTTCAATTTCAAAACAAAAGAGGGGAAGATCACGGGGCAGTCAACAGAAATTGTGCAGGAAATTCTTTCCCGTCTCGACATGAAAGTGAATATCCAATTCATGCCCTGGTCGGATAGTTATGAGCTTGCTCTTACTAAAACCGATTTAGCACTTTACTCTACTTTCCGAACTGCAGAACGTGAGGAACTTTTTCTTTGGGTAGGTCCAATTGGATCGGATGAGTATGTATTTTATGCCCTAAATAATTCTAATTTGTCTATCAACAGTCTTGAGGATGCAAAAAAAATCTCTGCAATTGGAGTAGTTCAGGATGATGCCCGTCATCAATTTTTGGAGAAGAACAATGTAACGAATTTGAAACTTTATCCTAGCGATGCAGAATGTTATAGAGCTTTGGCAAGCGGAGATGTCGATCTTGTGGTCGGAAGCAGTGAAACTATGGTTCAGATGGCTCGGCAGGCAGGTATCGATCCTTCAGACCTGAAACCTGTGTATTCATTAAGAAAAACTCCGCTCTATATTACCTTTAATAAAAATACCTCAACAGATATTGTGAAGCAATGGCAAGATACTCTCGATGAAATGAAGCGTGACGGTACATTTGATGAGATCAATGCACGCTGGGGTGGAACAACTTCACAGGGTTTTTCAAAATTAGATTCAACCGTTGGCATAACCGCAATTGCAGCTACAAAACTCCTTGCCGGATTTATTGATGTTCGTGTTGGTGAGTTTCTATCGGTATTACAAGCGCTGTCCTTTACTGATGAAGCACGTTCGGGAAAGTGGAAGAAACTCAAACCACTTCTTGTCGAGCGGGAAAAAGCAGATCCAAATGGTCGAATCTGGTACCTGTTGCCGGATGGCTCTTATTATACCACTGTAGATGATCTCACAAGCAAGAACCTGAAAACCCGCTCTTATTTCCCTGGTCTGATTGCTGGGAATTCAGTACTGGGAACCATTGTAGTGAGTAAATCGACAGGCAAAACTGTAGCTATTGCTGCTGCTCCAATTATTAAGAAGGACACAGTAAAAGGTGCACTTGGAACTTCGATCTATATGCAAAAGATCAATGATGAAGTACAGAATGTTTTCCCTTTACAATCCGATCGAATGTTCTTTGCAGTCTCTGGTGATGGTACAATCGCATTACATTCCGATGATGCGTGGATCGGGCAGCAGATAAGCAGTTTTAGCGGAAATCTAAAATCAATCTTGCAAGAGAATTCTGGTGAATGTAACTTTACTTATGAAGGAAAGGATTGGCACACAGTTTGGGTCACAGCTCCGAAAACAGGATGGCATGTGGTGATTGCGAATGTTGTAGGATAATTATTGCATAATTTGACAAACTATCTTTTTTAAAGAACGTTCGGTCATTTAAAAATAACATGATGGAGGAAAAATGAAAAAAATTGTTCTTTTTTCTATTTTTGTAATGTGTTTTGTCTCTTATCTCAATGCTGATACAACCACGTGGACAGGTGTTGTCAGTAGTGATTGGGATAATGCATCAAATTGGACAAACGGTGTGCCCGTTGCTTCTACTTCGGTGATAATCCCATCATCTGTTAAAAGCAACTGGTGGCCTGTTGTAGGGCCTGGATCCAGAACATGTAATGACATTGCTAATAATGGAACCCTTGGTATTTCGGGTGGAACCCTTAATACAGAATATGGCTTTACGGGTGCGGCTGGCTCGACTACTTCTTTAAGTGGTTCTGGTGCGTTACAATTTGGAAACACTAGTGGAGATTTTGATTGTGATGGAACAGTTAACATTAACGATATTGCTGTCATTTCCGGCAATAATTTCAGGGCTGGACCTGGAAGCACTGTTAATCAGGGCGGTGGATATTTATCTCTCGATGGAGATTTTGATGGTGATGGTATAGTTAATATTTCAGACGGATCACTTTTAGCTCATAGTTTTTTGGTTGCTGGATCTGTAAATCAAACTTGGGGTACAGTAGATGTTTCAAATCAATTTGAAATAGAACCTACCGGTTTTTATCAGCAAAGTAATGGGACACTTAACCTGAGAGGGGGTGCGACCTTTAATGGTTCCTTAGTCAATACCGGATCAACAGGACAAGTGGTTTTCAATGGCGGTACTACACAAAATGTTCTAAATCCATCTGTGAATTCAAATACAAATATGGTTCCAAGCGTTGTTGTGAATAATAATTCTTCAGTATATTTTGGAGAGAAAGTTTCTTTCTATGCTGATAATGTCACAGTACAAAATGGTACTCTGGATGTTGGACCGGGACATCTTGGTGAGATCAATTCAGGGCAGGGAACCCTTTTACTTGATGGCGGGACGACATTAGGCATAGGTGGCGATAATACTATGCCTGTATTTGGAACTTATACTATGAATCCGACCAGTACGGTTGATTATAATAGCACAACGAGCACACAGGAGATCAAGAATTTAACGTATCCAACATTGGAAGTTTCCGGTACCACAAAATACATCGAGAATGGTGATGTAACTGTCCAGAATCAGCTTCTCTTAAGTCAGGTTATTGATTTACGTGGCAATGATCTTATTCTTGGACCTGGGGCTACTATTGTGAATGGTGGTACATACCACGTTGCAACAACAAGCACAGGTTCTCTGAAGATGGAAAATGTTTCTTCCGGCAGTTATCCGATAGGACCTTACTTGACCAGTTATAATGGTTTTGCGTTCGATAATAACGGGACAACTTTAAGTTATTTATCTGCACGTGTCGTAACAGGAGTTACACCAGCTCATCCTAATGATATTTACTGCTTATCGCGTACTTGGGAGATACAAAAAGAAGGCGTTTTAGATGCAGATTTTACTTTTATGTGGACTGCGGATCAGGAAAATGCGAACTTCACTGACGCAAGAGTGAATAATAGAATTCAGGGGAATTGCTGTCATACACCTCCAAGCTGGCAGGTTGTCAGCACTCCAACTTCTGCTACTGGTACCGGTACAATAAGTGATCCATACCGGGTAGATTTTGGTGGCATGGCTATAGTATCGGGCTTTGCGCTCGGAGATGGTGATCACACCCTACCTGTTGAGCTTTCTGCATTTAATGCTGTGTATTCAATGGATAACGGCTTGGAATTCGTGCAGGTTAATTGGACAACTGCGACCGAAACCGATGTGCTTGGTTTCAATATATACCAATCTGTCACTGATGAGTTTGAGGATGTAGAAAGAAAAAATACCTCTTTAATACATGGGCACGGAACCACAACAGTCTCTCATTCCTATTCCTATGATGACCTTGATACCGATCCGGGCTGTAGAAATTATTACTGGCTTGAACAGATTGATTATAGCGGTTTGAGTGAATTGTTCGGACCTGCGGTGTATATTCCGGATGATAATGTGGATCCGAATAATGATACTTATGCAGAAACTAAGGTGATCACTCAATATCCAAATCCTGTAGAGAATGAGAACAATCTGAAAATTGAGTATCAGCTCAAAGGGAGTGTACTGGAACAGAATGCAATCATTCATATTTATAACATGAAAGGTGAATTTATTGATACAGTATTCGGGCAAAACGGAGAAGCGGAAATTGATCTTTCCAGGTTTGCCACAGGTGTGTATTTCTATAGACTGCAGGATACATCTTTCGGAGAAACGTATAAATTTGTTGTGATAAGATAATAAATCTCACTAAACTATAAAATAAAAGCTCGGAGTTGATCCGGGCTTTTTATATGTGTTTTCCTTAACAATATTTGATTATAACCAAAAAAAGTTTAAACAATTTTGGGATAGGTTGGAAAAATCTAGCACATTAGATTTTGTTTCATATCCTTTAATTAATGCTCTTGGTATCGACATTAGCTGCATACCCTTATGCTGGTGCGGTTGTTGTGTAAGCAAGCCCCGCGACTGTAGGTTTGTATGCTCCAACCGTTTTTAATCGTCTATTTATTATATTTACCGAAGATATTCTACAACATATAATCAAAACCTGGTCCTTTTATTTCTTTTTTTTCAATCCATAGCACATAAATTTCCCGATCCTCTTGTAGATAATTGACTATCCACTCTTCAATAGGTTTTGATGAAAGGACTATAAAAAGCTGTGCAGTATTAATGTTATGTAGGTATCTATATTCATATAATTGGCTTATAGCATGTCGAATCTGGCTTCGTTCGTTTTTGTGATGTATACTTTTTATTTCAAATATTGCAGGTCCAGATTTCAACATACAAAAAAGATCAATCAGATTATTATATTGAGTTATATATCCACGTTTTTCTAATTCAATCGAAACAAGTTCAAGTGTTTCCTGATGTGTTTTATTTGCTTTTTCCAATTTTGCTTTCGTGAATCGTGATAAGATATACTCATCCGTTTGCTCGGGTTTTTCGTTGGAATCTGCAAAATCAGTAAATCTCTTTAAATCAAGATTTTTCCCAATTGTCAGAGCTTGACTGGTAATATTACGCTGCACCTCGTTAAAATCAATGCCAATTTCTTGTATTTCCTTCAGTTTATTGAAATTATTCTTATCTTTTTTTAATTCTTTTCTTGCTTTAATGCATAAATCAACCAAATTTAGCAGTTTCCTGAATAAAGGCTTTTCTAATACTAAGTATACCGAGTACCAATCCCATTGATCTTTTTTTATACAACGATTAAACATGCCTTTTAGGTCTGATAAGCTATCTAATAGAGTTTCTTCGTTAATATTATTTGGTTTTGTTACCAATTTTAATGCATTTATATATCTTGGTCTCATCCTATCAGATATAGGCAATCTACCAAACTCATCCTCGGTTACTATCGGCAGATTTTCATTGTTATTCCAACCTATAACCCAAGAATCAATTTCATCACCTATATTTATGACCTTACTTTCTCTTGTTCTCAAAATAGCAATTTTATCGTCGTCTAAAACAACTCTAATATACCATGTACAAGTATCGCGTTGCGATTCTACAATACCATGTAGTTCATTTCCTATTTGTTTATCTGTTTTCATTTGCAATACATTATGGTCCGTCCAAGAGACGATATAACATACATTATACCGCTTAAAATTTCATATACTGCTGTTTTGACAGCATATGACATACCCGTCATAAAAATTTACATTCCTAAATGTTATGTTCCTCGGTTTTAAATTTCCATTCATAATAATCCTTTAAAAATAAATAATCTTGCTTGAGATAAATCTATCTTGTAAATACTATGTCAAGAAATTCAGGATATATATGATTTCATTGAAATCTGGGATTATTTTGTTAGTAAATATCAATAAAGCACATTTGATTATGTTTCTAATCATTCATAAATGATTTTAACACCTTATGTCAGCGGGTGCATGGTATTTGCGATTCGCTGAATACAAATGTTGGGTGCAGTTACTATTGTTCGTCCCGTAATTCCTTGTCTAAATAAAAAGTAAGTTTATTAATTGAATCTTTAATAGTCCCTTCAACTAAGCGTTGCACATTGGGAATGGCTTTGAGCTTCCATTCTTCCAATTCTTCCAATTTCCAGTTTTGTTGTGGTTTTTTTTCAATTTTGAGGGTTTTAAAGTAGTATATGTTATCAGATAATTCTTGCAATTCCGAGGTCTGTTTAAAAAGGATTCGTATAAAGCCAACTGTTTCAAATAGTTTTTGAACCGTTCTAGAAATTTCGAGTACCAAATCCTCACTTTTATTCATCCACCGGATAGCTTCCTTCAGGTCAATTGATTCTTTGGGACTGCCTTGAATCTTCCATCGATATTCATGATAATCAGAAAAAATGAATGCTTCATACCTTGAAACAAATAGCTGTGATAATAATTGCCTGTATCCATTAAGTTCACTATATGCTTTTAATCTCATTTGGTGGTTGTAGATTTTTTTCTGCGACGAAACACTCCAAAGATAGGATAAATAACCACTCAATAAGGCAATAATCAGAGTGCCCAAAGATGATATTATAGCTACCAGCACATTACTCATTTGATGCTTACCTCCTCAGCTTCCGCTGTTCATACCCAACATCGCACTAACCTGCTAGCTCGCAGTCTAGTATCTTTATATCTTTGCTTAATATTACTCATGTTTTTTCCTACTTGAAGAGCTTCGATTTTAATAACAAATAGTATAACGGTTAATCATATTTTCGCTGTCAAGAAATTCAGGATATTGGCAAAATTTCAAAATACAGAGATAGTATGATGAGTTACTTTTGCTTCAGCGTTTGCAGCATCATCAGCGATAATCTGCTTTCTAATATCTATTGTATAGAGTATAATCCGGTTAAGTGATAACAATCAAATATCCAAAAACTTGACATACAATCCCCGTGAAAGCGTTTCAAATATATGAAAAATCCTATTGGTATATTTGATTCAGGGGTCGGCGGACTCACTGTTTTCCACGAAATAAAAAAGGCATTACCCTACAAGGATATTGTCTATTTTGGTGATACAGCACGTGTACCTTACGGCTCGAAATCCCGGAGAACAATTATTCAGTACTCCCTTCAAAATATGATTTTCCTTCTTCAGCAGAACATAGAATTGCTCATTGTTGCATGTAATACATCATCTGCTTTTGCGATCGAGGAATTAAAAAAACACAGCAATATTCCCATTATTGGAGTGATCTTGCCCGGTGCAAAGAAAGCTTTGAGTGTTTCCATAAATAAGCGTATCGGTATAATCGGCACAGAAGGCACGATCAAAAGTGGTTCTTATGAAAAGGCATTGAAATCACTGGATGAGCAGTGTGTAGTCTTCAGCAAACCTACTCCGCTGCTTGTTCCTCTCGTAGAAGAGAATTGGATTCATCACAAAGTGACAAAAGAGATCATCGAAGAATATCTGCATGAATTTCTGGAGAATGATATAGATACGATCATTATGGGATGTACGCATTATCCTGTATTGAAGAATGTTATTCAAGAAGTGGTGGGAGACAACATCACTCTTGTAGATTCCGCGGAATCAATTGCCCTCGAACTTAAAAAAATGTATTCCTCAGAGCCAGTTCAAAAAGCAATCGGGAACTATACTTTTTTTGTGAGTGATAATCCCGAAAAGTTCAAAATATTGGGCACACAAATATTGGGTGAAGATCCTAAAAAGGTGAAAAATGTCTTCTTCACCGATGCGTGGGTTATGGACAACTTTGATGTGTAACTTCACTTATGAAAAATGTTCATGAACGTATAAAGGAATTTCTTCAAAACCGCCATTCCGGAGCGCAGCAGCTTGCAGAGGAAGCGTTAGAAATAATAATCGGGCTTTACAATTCAAATACCACTTCTTCTGAGATACTTGAATTTTTAAATAAATGTGCCCTGCAATTCTATCAAATGGTCCCGATCATCAAACTCGATGAGTATTTTAAGAAAAATGGAGTGAATGAGATTTCAATAAATGCATTCCGGAAGTTACTTTCTGATGACTCATATAAGAAAAATGCATCTGCTCTCTTTGATTCCAAAAAGAGAGTGCTCACATTCAGCAATAGTTCATCGGTAAAAAAGATGCTTATATATCACAAAGACAAAATATCTGAAGTGATTTGCTGCCGCTCCCTGCCACTTGGTGAAGGAGAAAATTTATCAGAACTGCTCTCGGGATCAGGTATAAATGCAACGCTCATCGAAGATTCGGAAGCTGCTCGTTATCTTTCAAGTTGCGATTTTATACTCCTCGGAGCCGATGCAGTTACAGAGGATTTCATCGTGAATAAGATCGGAACATTGCAGATTGTTTTGACAGCAAATTATCTTAAGAAATCTGTTTATGTGGTCGTGTCAAAGCTGAAAATGATAGAAAGAAAACACTATTTAGTAGAAAAACTTGAACAATATTTCGAGAGAATTGATACTTCCCTCATTACCGAAATTATTAGTTGAAAGATCAAGGAGACTCTCGTGAATAATAATTTTAATGTTTCCAAGGCAATGCACATTAGTCTTTCTAAGGAATTGCCACCCGATCCGGTATTCGATGAAGGGATTCGAAGAGCACCGGATAGGGGATTAAATCTTTCAAAAACCGAGATAAAGACTGCTCTGAAAAATGCATTGCGATATATTCCTACAGAATTACATGAAAAGCTTGCACCGGAATTTCTGGAAGAACTTAAAACCCGCGGACGCATTTATGGATACCGCTATCGTCCGCAGGGAGATATCAAAGCAAAGCCAGTTCAGGAGTATAATGGCAACACACTTGAAGGAAAAGCGCTACAGGTCATGATCGACAATAATCTTGATCTTGATGTAGCACTTTATCCTTATGAGCTGGTTACATACGGAGAGAGCGGTCAGGTATGCCAGAATTGGATGCAGTACCGGCTTATCAAGAAATATCTCGAGTTCATGACAGATCATCAGACGCTCGTTGTTGCTTCGGGTCACCCGCTCGGATTGTTCCCATCACGTCCTGAAAGTCCACGTGTGATAAGCACAAATGGCTTAATGGTCGGTATGTTCGATAATTCCGATGACTTCAAAGCAGCAGCAGCAATGGGGGTCACAAACTACGGACAGATGACTGCTGGCGGATGGATGTATATAGGTCCTCAGGGAATTGTGCACGGCACTTATATTACACTACTTAATGCAGGAAGAATGTATCTTAATATTCCTGAGGATGAGGATTTAAAAGGAAAGGTTTTCGTCACTTCCGGGCTTGGAGGTATGAGCGGAGCACAGGCAAAAGCAGTTGAGATTTCAGGTGGAGTCGGCGTGATCGCAGAAGTGGATCTTTCGCGCATTAAAACACGCCACGAACAAGGATGGCTTTCTAAATATTCTGACAATTTAGAAGAAGTCGTTAATTGGATGCTGGAAAGCAAAGCAAAAGGAGAAGCGGTCTCGATTGGATATTATGGAAATGTGGTTGATCTCTTGCAGTACTTCGTTGATAATAATATTGAAGTCGAGCTTTTGTCCGACCAAACTTCATGTCATGCAGTATATGAAGGCGGTTATACTCCTCAAGGTTTGAGCTTTGAAGAAGGGCGTACACTCCTCAAAAATGATATAGATGGTTTCAAAAAGAAGGTCGATGAATCACTTATTACTCATTACAAACTGATAAAACAAATGACCAAGCGTGGTACTTTTTTCTGGGATTATGGCAACAGCTTCATGAAAGCGGTCTTTGATGCAGGAGCACATGATATTGCCAAAAATGGCGTGAACACAAAAGAAGGATTTATCTTCCCATCCTATGTGGAAAATATTATGGGACCCATCTGTTTTGATTATGGTTACGGACCATACCGCTGGGTGTGTTTGAACGGAAAACCAGAGGATCTGCGCAAAACAGATCTTGCTGCAATGGAGTGCATCGATCCAACAAGACGATCTCAGGATAGGGATAATTATTATTGGATAAAGAGCGCTGAGGAAAACAAGCTGGTTGTCGGCTCACAAGCACGAATTCTTTATGCTGATGCACAAGGTCGAGTTAAAATAGCACTCAAATTCAATGAAATGGTTCGCAATAGAGAAGTCGGACCCATAATGATAGGACGGGATCATCATGACACAGGCGGGACAGATTCACCATACAGAGAAACAGCAAATATCAAAGATGGAAGCAATGTATGTGCCGACATGTCGATTCACTGTTTTGCTGGAAATGTAGCACGAGGAATGACACTTGTCGTGGAAAGCAACGGCGGCGGAGTCGGCATCGGGAAGGCGTTCAACGGAGGATTCGGATTGGTGCTCGACGGAAGCAAAAAAGTAGATAATGTTATAAAATCGGCTTTGGATTGGGATGTTATGGGAGGAGTGGCTCGCAGAGCTTGGGCACGAAATCCTCATGCCATAGAAACCTCGATTGAATGGAACGAAAGAAATAAAAATAATGGACAAATAACACTGCCGTTTATACCAAAAGATGAACTTATTGATGAATTGGTAGAGAAAGAATTTTAATAGGAGAAACGATGAAAGCTTTCATTACAGGTTTTATTGCAGTTATATTGCTTACAGGATGTGTTTCTGTTGATCATTTCGATTACAAAAATGTAACCTATAAGGAAGTTCAAAAACAGGTGCTCGGCTACGGTTTTTCAAGATCCATGAATGAAGGAATGGCAAAGAACATGGCTGAAGCGACTGCGCGGAAAAATATCGCAGAACAGCTTGCAGGCATGCAGTTTGTCTATACGAGCATAAATGGAGAGAAGGAAATGAAGCTCAGCATCCGGAACGCCAAACTTGCTAATGTAAAGCCGGATAAAACTATCAGATTGGAAAAGACGGGCGTGCTCATCTCTGTGCTTAAGTCGGAAAAAATAATAAAAGAACCAATGGGCGATGGAGTCCTGCATAATGAAATGAGAGTCCAATTTTCCGATGATCTGCTAAAGATTTCAAAGAGCAGAACAAACATCCTGCAGAACACGATCGAATCACATTTCCCCAAAGCCCATGAAGTGAAAGGATTTATACTAATCGATACTATCGATGTGGGCTGGACGATAGATACAGGTGTGATCCAATATTATGAAAGTTACTCAATCGTTATCGAATCGGTTATGTAAATTACTCATTTTGCTTAAACATGAAATAAAATAGAATATAGAAAATATGAGTATAAAAGAGTAATTTAATATGTATAAAACCATCCGTCTTCGCTACGCTACGCCGGGACAAGCAGAGGAAACAGAGAAGGACTCTTTGGACTCAGCTTCTTAAATATGAGATTTTTTAAATATAAATACAGGTTTGTTGAGTGTTTTAATGCTTACCTTGGACAATAACCAAAAATATAATGAACCAGCGGATTAATGGACAAATATTTCTTGGAGTGAAAAAATTGTAAGATGGAATTGATGTATTTTATTTATTATTCTCTGTGCTCTCTGCCTGCCAAGACGTATTCCGATTTATCTGTCCCGTTAAATCTCTTTTTCTATTTAACTGGGATCGGAAGAAGACTGGCGTTCTCTGTGGTTAAAAAAAGTATATACCTATGACAGGTAGTGTAAAAAATGTTATAAAAGAAATATGAAAGGTAAGAAATGGAAGAGATGTGAGAAGTTATTTGTGGATCATTCAGAAATTGTATATAAAAAAAGAGGTATAAAAAATAAAAATAGTTGTCATTCTGAACGGAACGAAGTGTAGTGAAGAATCTCTAATTAGAGAAACATTAAAATAAGTTAATAGATTCTTCAACCTGATAAATCAGGTTTCGAGAATGACAATTTTTTTTTAACAGGAGTTATCATGAAAAAGATTTTAGTACTCATTGGGATCTGTGCTCTGGCGATGGGCATGATCTCATGTGAAAAAACAACAACGGACATCAAATCAAACAACTCAGGGGTGCTTATTGGAAGCAATGTTTATGACACGATCCAGGATGCAATCGATGCAGCCATAGATGGAGACACGCTTCGTCTCACGGAAGGCATCTATGCGGGAAACAATAACACGAATCTCATGTGGGATGGCGACGAAAAACATCTCACTATTATGACCGATCTGCGTGGACATCAGCCGGATTATGCGATCATTGAAGGAAACGGGAAGGGCGCTGGATTTTATTTTGGTAATTCCTTTCAAAGCAATGCTGATCTTATATACGGCATAACGATCCGAAATATGGGCTCTGAAGCCGCATACTATAATGCTGCATTTTACTGCGAAAATGCCGAACCAACAATTCAATATTGCTATGTATATGATTGCCATTGGTGTGCGGTATACTGCTCTCATGCCAATCCACGAATTGAGAATTCCTGGTTCTATGATAATTATGCCGGATTTATTATTGATGGGGAATCCGATCCGGTACTTTTGCTGAATTTTATTGAGAACAGTAAACTCGATGCTGTCTATGCATTGGACGATTCCAATCCATCACTTTTCAATAATCTGATCGCAGACAATGAACGAGGTGTGTATATCCATAATGCAAAATCTCTTATGGTCAATAATACCATTGCATCGAATACAAAATGGGGCGTGCGAGTGAATAGTGATCTCCTTTCACAGATGATAAATTGTATTGTTTGGGATAATGAAACCGACCTTGATGTGCTCAGTGATAGCAGTCTCGTCGCATCATACACCTGTTCTCCGATCGAATATCCTGATGTGAATCCCGACAGTCTCGAAAATATCTATAATGATCCTCAATTCATCGGCAGTAATGATTATCATATTAAATCTGGAAGTCCCTGCCTGGATATAGGAAATCCGGGTGTTGTGTCCTGGCTGGAAGACCTTGATGGTGAAACTCGCATTCATAACAGCGAGGTCGATCTCGGCGCCTATGAATGGCACCCATAAAATATATATACTGCTGTTAATAAAAAATAGCTTTTTTGAGAATTTGGTTTGTAAGTTGCAAACAATATCCAATATTCAACCCCAGTGTAATAAAAAAAGAAGATTACACGGGGCAGGCACGGAATATCCAATTAATGAAGGAAAATAATAAAGAAAATGATTCATAAAAAGTTCGATTTGCAGGAACGTCTGATTGATTATTCGGTTAAGATTATTCATGTTTATGCGCAACTACCTGAAACAAAGGCAGATAAACATATCACATTTCAATTATTTAAAAGTGGATCATCAGCTGCAGCGAATTATGGAGAAGCTCAAAATACTGAATTTAGGTCTGATTTTATTTACTCCGTTAGACAATTAATACAATAATGGAAAACAATATGTTAAGCGAAATATTTAGCAGTACAAATAAATTGAAAGCAACTTTAAAAGAGTTAAGAGAGAGTGTAGTTAAATGGATATTGGTTATTCCGTGTTGGATATTGGATATTCAGATTCTTTTATTTCAATATTTCAATCCACTTAAAATTAGAAAAAACCAAAATAAATACTTGGAACTACGTACATGAAAAAAATATTCCTTATCGGGATAGCTCTCTCAATTATTGCGTGCGCATCAACTCGAACTGTTCACGAGCAGAAAAGAGCAGTAAATCCCCAACCCCCAATAGCTAAGAAAATTCCTTATGAATTGTCGATCCATGATACATTATTGGTCGATAACTATTATTGGATGAAGGACAAAACCCGCACTGATCCGGAAGTGATCGCACACATTGAAAAGGAAAATGCCTATACAGATAGTGTTTTATTTCATACCAAAGAACTTCAGGAACAACTGTTCCAGGAAATCGTTGGCAAAATTCAGGAAACTGACATGTCCGTACCTGTCCGAATTGATAGTTTTTACTATTACTGGAAGGATATTGAAGGTGAAGAATACTCCCTGTATTGTAGAAAAAAATGTATTCACGAATCCGAAGAAGAAATTATTATTGATATAAATGAACTGGCTTCAGGATATGAGTTCTACGATGTGTCGAATCTGGTGGTAAGTCCCGATCATCAGTACATTGCTTTTACCTTTGATACAACCGGTGCAGAACGTTATACACTTTCGGTGAAGGATATTAAGGAAAATTATTTTCTATCTGATACTGCCTATCCTGTTGATGATGTTGAGTGGGCTAATGACAATCAAACTTTATTTTATATAACAGAAAATGAGTCGGGAAGAAGTGATAAATTATATCGTCATGTTCTGGGAACTGACATAAAAAACGACAAGTTGATTTATCAAGAGAATGACGGAGCTTTTTATTTATGGATTTATAAATCGAGAAGTAAAGAATATTTGATATTTACAAGTGGCAGTAAGACTACTTATGAAATCCGATATTTAAAAGCTGATGAACCGCCAGCTAGCGGAGAATTTAAGATTGTCCAACCACGTGAACAAGGACATAGATATTATATCTGTCCTCATATTGATGAATTTTTTATTGTATCTAATGATGATGCAAAAAATTATAAGGTAATGGTAACTTCGATCCAAAATCCCGGGAAAGAAAATTGGAAGGAGTTTATTCCTCACAGGGACTCTGTTTCTATTAACATCGATATATTCAAAGATTATATGGTTATTTATGAACAGGAGGATGCCTTAGAAAAAATTAGAATAATAGATTTGAATACAGAAGAGGAACATTATATAGATTTTACTGAACCGATTTATACGACATATTCCGGAAGTAATCCGAATTTTGATACAAAGGATCTGAGATTTACCTACGAGTCTATGGTCACACCTTATTCTGTGTATGATTATAATATGCAAACTCAGGAAAAAGTAATACGTAAACAGAAAACAATAAAAGGATTCTATGATCCTTCATTATATAATCAGGAGAGAATTTATGCAACTGCCTTAGATGGAACCAAAATTCCGATTTCTCTTGTATATAAAAAAGAATTGTTTGCAAAAGACGGATCCAATCCTTTGTATCTTACTGGTTACGGATCTTATGGAGACACCTATGAACCATATTTCTCTTCAGCCCGTTTAAGTTTGCTGGATAGAGGATTCGTATATGTGATAGCTCATATCCGCGGTGGTGGCGAATATGGGAAGCAATGGCACGATCAGGGGCGGATGCTTAATAAGAAAAACACTTTCACAGATTTCATTGCATGCGAAGAATTTCTTATTCGGGAAAAATATACGAGCAAAGAAAAATTAGCAATTCAGGGCGGAAGCGCTGGAGGACTTCTCATTGGTGCAGTGCTGAATATGCGTCCCGAACTGTGCGAGATCGCTATTGCTGATGTTCCGTTTGTGGATGTCATCAATACTATACTTGATCCCTCTCTCTCTGCCACAATTTCTGAGTATGAGGAGTGGGGAAATCCTCATGATAAAGTTTATTTCGATTATATTTATTCCTATTGCCCCTATCAAAACGTGAAGGCGCAGCATTATCCTCATATACTTGCTTTCGGCGGATTTTATGATCCCCGTGTTAATTACTGGGAACCGGCAAAGTGGATCGCAAAGATCCGTGATAAAAAATTGGATAAAAATCTCGCACTTCTGAAGATCCGGTTTTCGGGTCATGCTGGTGCGTCCGGAAGATTTAGTCATCTGAGAGAAGTTGCATTGAAATATGCCTTTATGTTCGATATTTTTGGAATTGAATTCTAAGTGAAAAAATATTTTTTATTGATAATCATACTTTTGGTCGCTGCTTTTTGTGCATCACAGAAAGTTCATAAAGAAGGTAAACAGCCAGAATCAATAATACCTTCGGATGCTCAGAAAATTCCAACAAGTAAAACTTTGCACGGCGTCGAACTGAAAGATGATTACGAGTGGATGATCGATGATACTCGAAGCGATTCTACTGTAATAGAATATATCGAAGCAGAAAATCTTTATGCAGAAGCGATCCTTTCTGGAATGTCAGCCCTCAAAGATACGATCTTTAATGAGATCATCAGCAGGATCGGCGAAGAGGAAGTCAATGCACAGACGCGTTGGGGTGATTATTATTACTACTCTAGACGAGAACAGGGAAAATCCTATCTGATCTATTGCAGGAAATTCAATTCGCTCTCTGCACCCGAAGAAATAGTCCTTGATGTGAACTCTCTCGCTGAAGGTCATGAATTTTTCTCGATCAGCAAACGTGAATACAGCCCGGATCAACGGTTGCTTGCATATACAGTTGATACAACCGGCGTTGAGCGTTACACCCTATATGTCAAAGATATACAGGCAGATACATTGCTTGCTGAAAAAATATATCCTGTCAATGATGTGGAATGGGCAAATGATAATAAAACCATCTTTTATGTTACTCCAAATGAGGAAAATCTGAAAAGCAAACTAGCGTACAGACATGTTCTCGGATCAGATTCCGCTGATGACGAGCTCATTTACAAGGAAGATGACAACGCATTCTATGTATGGTTTGGAAGGACCCGTTCAAATGATTACATCGTTTTGGGAACGAACAGCAAAACAACCTCGGAAGTGCGGTATCTCGATGCAGATGATCCGCCGGCTATAGGATCATTCACTCTTTTTAAGCCACGCAAGCAAGGTGTGAAATATTATATAACCAACAATGGTGATACATGGTACATTCGAACTAATGAGTCTGCTCCGAATTACAAAATTATGACCGCTAATTCCAGCGACCCGCTCAAATGGGAAACTTTTATTCCTCATAATGATTCAATTTATATTGATGGATTCGATGTTTTTGAGAAGTATATCGTCGTGTACGAGCAACATAGCGGTGTTATCAAACCGCATATTTTTCTTCTTGAAGATGGCACGGATTATTATATGACTTTTCCTGAAAAAGTGTATGCATACTATGACAGATGGACTCCGGATTTTATCACCGACACCTTGTACTTCTCATATTCTTCGCTTACCACACCCTCTTCTGTATATGCTTATAATATGAAATCAAAAGAGAGAAAACTCCTCAAACGTTATGAGGTAGTTGGAGGATTTGACCCTGATGAGTATCAGTCCGAGCGAGTATATGCAACATCCCATGATGGTGAAAAAGTTCCCATTTCGATTGTTTATAAAAGAGAACTTTTCAAAAACAATGGAAGCAATCCCTTGTATCTTCATGCGTATGGAGCGTATGGTAATAGCAGAAATCCCGGTTTCTCCCGCGCCCGTATAAGTTTGCTGGATAGGGGATTCGTCTATGCTATTGCTCATGTGCGTGGCGGAAAAGAAAAAGGCGAGCAGTGGTATGAACAGGGGAAATTGCTCAATAAAAAAAATACTTTTTTCGATTATATTGCCTGTGCAGAGTTCTTGATCGATAATAAATACACAAACCCTGAAAAACTGGCAGCTTTTGGTGCAAGCGCCGGTGGCATGATTATGGGAGTTATCGCCAATTGGCGTCCTGATCTTTTTGGAGTGATTGTCGCTGATGTTCCATCAATGGATAAACTCACCGTTCTTATGGACTCGACTGCTTCGGGTACAAAATATCATTATGATGAGCTGGGAAATCCACATAAAAAAGAATACTTCGATTATCTGCTTTCGTGGGATACATATCAGAATATCAAGAAGCAATCCTATCCCAATATGATGCTCACTGCAGGATATCATGACAGCAGGGTACGCTACTGGCAGCCACTTCGCTGGGTGGCAAAAGTGCGTGATATGAAAACAGATGATAATGTACTCATACTTAAAACGAATATGGCTGGCCATTACGGCGGTTCGGGAAGATATACACAGTACGAGGACATTGCAGAGCGATATGCCTTTATTATTCGTATGCTGGGTGTAGAATGAATTATAATAAACAGATCGACAGAATAGTAGAATATTTCCACAGACAGGAAAAGACGCCCGATAACCTGAAGATCGGAGGTGAGTTCGAACATTTTGTTGTGCGTGAAAACGATCTTTCCGCAGTTCGTTATGATGAAAATAGCAAAGATGGTATTCGGGATCTGCTGAATTACCTCTTACAAAAAGGATGGCGAGGAAATTTTGAGGGTGATAATCTCATTGGGCTGGAAAAGGATGGTTCAACAGTTACACTGGAACCAGGCGCACAAATAGAGATCAGCACACAGCACACTTCCACCCTCGCAGAGATGGAGCAGACCTATAAGAATTTTATTCATGATCTTCTACCATGGCTGCATGAACATCAACAGCTTCTTATTGCTTTGGGCTATCAACCTCATTCTAGAATCGAGGATATCCCTTTCATTCCCAAGCAGCGGTATGTATTTATGTCGGACTATCTCAGCCAAAAAGGCAAGTATGCGCTTAATATGATGAAAGGCACTGCCTCGACTCAGCTTACCCTTGATTATCTGAATGAAGAGGATTATGCAAAGAAGTTCCAGGTTGCATGCTACCTCTCTCCATTACTGGCAATCCTGACGGACAATAGCCCGATCTTCGAAGGACAGCGATACAAAAAATATGCGCTACGCACAAATATCTGGTTGCATTGTGATGATGACAGATGCGGCATCATTCCTCATGCCTTTGATGATGATTTCTGCTATGCTACTTATGCTCAATACATTCTTGAGAGACCTCCTGTCATTATTACACGTGAAGGACAACTGTGCTATACTGAAGAACAGCCCTTCAAAGCGATCTTCGATCCTGAAGAGTGCACTGATAAGGAGCTGGAACAGGTGCTGACAATGTTTTTTCCGGATGTGCGCACCAAGCAGTTCATTGAGATCCGTCCTGCAGATTCGATCCCATATCCTCTTAACTTTGCTTATCTTGCACTGCTCAAAGGTTTGCTCTACGATTGTAAAAATATTAAAACAATTCATGAAACTGTGACTGAATGTTTTGAATTCAAAAAAATTCTAACATTTCAGCAGGAGATAATAAAAAAGGGCTTGAAAGCAAAAGCGTGTGATAATCACATCATGGAAGTGATCTTGAAATTTGTGAATCTTGCAAAGGAAGGTTTGGTCAAAGAAGAGCAAAAATATCTTGAACCCCTTTACCGACTTGTTGAGAGCGGAAAAAACCCGGTAACAATTATTGATGAAAAATTAAAAGCAAAGGTACCGCTCAAAGAAGCGCTTAAAGATTGCATTATCAATAATATTTTTCCCGAATGAAACATATTTTACTCATTTATCAAGAATTTTCAAAAGAAGTTCTGGAGCATCCGAATCAATATTTCGAGGATTTCACACTTGTCGAGCAAGCAGTTGCAAATTCCACAGCCCTGTATAAAGGCAAGCCGATTGACTTTCATTACCAGCCCATGTTTTTTGATCAGGCAGATATTCATCGGTTTAAACAACTTGTCACAACCTTCTCATCCATTCTTAAAAAAGTCATTGATGAATATGTTAGAAATCCTGTGTTTCGTTCATGTTTTGAGTTTCCATCTTTGATGGAGGAGCTTATTCTTATTGACCCCGGCTACGCAATGCCCTTTCCTATTGCTCGTTTTGACCTTTTCTATTCCTATGATGACGACTTTGTGTTTTGTGAGCTGAATTCTGATGGCACATCCGGAATGAACGAATCCAATCCCATTGAAAAAGCTGTACTTTCATCACAGATATTGAAGGTGCTCCTGAAGAAATACCGCATCAGTTATTTTGAATTATTCCTTACCTGGATAGAAGAATTGCTAGGATGTTATGCTGAATTTTCAGGCACGCCGCATCCAAAGCCAAATATTGCGATCATGGATTGGGAAGGTGTTGCAACGATCGAGGAGTTCAAGGTTTTTCAGCAAATGCTTATGCAAAAAGGGTGCAGGACAATTATTTGCGATCTCCGTGAGTTGGGTTATAAGCAAAAAAAACTGTATCACAAAGACATTCCAATCGATCTCATTTATCGTCGATCGTTGACTTTTGAGATGTGTGAGAGAGCGGATGATATTAGGGACTTGCTGAATGCCTATGCAGATGGCAATGTCTGCATGGTTGGACCATTTCGGTCTCATGTGATACATAATAAGAGGATTTTTTCTATTCTGCGCGATAAAACAAAGACATCTTTTTTAAATGATGAGGAACAAAAATTCATTGAACAGCACATTCCTTACACAAAAGAATTATCCGATCCTAGCGCCGAACAACAAGCACGAACTTCAAAAGATAGCTATATTCTCAAACCAATGGATAGATATGCTGCAAAGGGTGTGTTTGTCGGAGTGGATCATTCTCAGGAAGAATGGGAGCGGACGATCGACTCAATAACTGAAAAGGATTCCTATCTTGTTCAGCAATTTATCGAGCCCCCGACCATTCCCTGTATTACTTTCAAAAACGAAAAACCTTTCATGGAAGATTATAAATATATCACCGGATTATTCGTTTATAATGGACGTTTCAACGGGCTTTATACTCGCGCAGGCACCTCGAATGTAATAGCCAGCGTGACCGGGTGCAGGATCATGCCGAATTTGTATGTGAGAGAGATGTGATGGGGGAGTTCACGCAGAGACCGCAGAGAATAAACCCGCTGAGAGCGCAAAGGGAGAGAACACGTAGAAAGAATTGAAATTCTTGACCAGAGAAAGAAGATATTCGAAAAACTCAATCGTGTTAAAATCTATTTAGTAATTTATCTTTTACACTCTGTGCTCTCTGTGTTCTCTGTGGTTATAAGGATTGTATAATATGCTTCTTTACATCATACTTTTTCTTGCCGGTGTCGCAGCTGGTTTTATGAACACCCTTGCAGGCGGTGGTTCGATATTAACACTTCCCGTTCTCATTTTGCTGGGACTCCCTTCTCCTGTTGCCAATGCAACTAATCGTGTTGCGATCCTGCTTCAGAATGCCATTGCAACAGCAAGGTTCCACAAGTATAAAGAGCTCGAAGTCAAGCCGGTTATTCATATCACAATTGCTGCAATTGTTGGGGCAATTATCGGATCGATGTTCGCAGTGGAGATCAGCTCGGGGATATATGATAAAGTGCTCGGAGTAGTGCTTATACTTATTTTGGTACTCATCTTCAAACCAAAGAAAAAAGCATTGGCAGAAAGGAAAAGCATTCCAAAATGGCTTGAGGTGATCATGTTTTTTTGTGTTGGGTTATACGGTGGTTTCATTCAGACAGGAGTAGGATTTATTTTTCTTGCCACACTTAACCTTGTGGAAGATTTTAATTTTATTAGAGCAAATGCAGTAAAAGTATTTATTATAATGTGTTATACTTTTTTTGCCGTGATCGTATTCGCAATTTCAGATAAGATCATGTGGCACTATGGTTTGCTGCTTGCTGCTGGAAACATGATCGGAGCGTTTATCGGAGTTCAAGCCGCAGTGAAAAAGGGTGTGGGGTTCGTTAAAATTGTGATAACCATTGCTGTGCTCGTTGCCTGTTTGAAATTATTCGGAATTTTCAAGTTACTTGGAATACAATAAATAAGGAGCTATGATGAAAATTAAACAACCTATCAGCTTTACGATCGGCATTCTTATTTTTCTTTTAGCATTATATATGCTGATCTTTCTTGGGAAATGGGCTGGGCTTTTTCCACTGATCGTTGGAATCTCGCTCATATTCACCGGATTTTATCAGGGCAGGAAAGTTACTATTATTCTGGGACATATGCTTATTGTGATAGGATGTGTGCTTGTGACGTGGGGTGTCTATTTGCTGCCCTATACCGGTGCAGCGATCCTGTATGTTTTTGTTCGACCTCTGTTTTGGGGATTGATCTCGATCTTCGGCGGCATCTGCATGATCTATCATGGATTCTGTGCATGTGTGAGACGTAAATCAGAGAAAAATTCTGAATAAAAGCAAGTGAGATGATGTTTTCGAAATGGGGTAGGTTCAGGTTTATCCTGAACATTGTAAGATTTAAACCACGAAAAGCACGAAAGTACACTAATAGTTGTCAGTTTTGGAATTTTTCAGCGAAAATCTGCTTGATCTGCGTTTATCTGCATGCTATTGGGGTATTGAACCTTCTGATTTCTGTATTCTGACTTCCCTGGCACGGCGTAATACGATTTATCGAATGAAGCTGGCTGTCTTCTTCACTCACCATTTTTCCCAATGCACGATCTTATCCAAATTTTTCCTTTTCTTGCTGCCTGCAAAGGTTTTTATTGCTTTTGCATACAAACTTTGTTTATCTTTCGGATAACCAAAAGGACTAAGTGCAACAACTTTTATTTTAGATGGAATGCCAAGTATTTCCCGAACTTTCTCCTCGTTGAATGCTCCGAGCCAGCAGGAACCGATGCCCATTTCCCATGCTGCGAGCATCATCTGCTGAAAGGAGATAGCCACATCGACAAGGTAATAATCCTGCCCGTTGAGGTGTCCGCTGTCATTGGGATTGGCGCAGGCAACAATAACAACCGGCGCATCCTTTATAAAAAAATTGGATTTGCTGATCAAACCGGATCTTAGTGCGAGCTTTCCAATAGTGTCTTTATCTTTGACGATCACATATTGCCAGCACTGTTTATTCTGCCACGAAGGTGCAAGGCGACCTGCTTCAAGAATTTTCCCGAGCTTTTCGTCCTCGATCTTTTTCGTATCATAACTTCGTATGCTTTTTCTGCTCTGTATTGCTTCATATACATTCATGTTTTCTCCTGATCTCAGAGTTTTTACATGCACAATCTTTGACAAGTTTTTTCGCTTTATTTGCGTGGGTATGCAATGAAAAAAAATAAGCTAAATCAGGATTGGACTGCGATCTGGCGAAAAGGACATACGGTTTTTATTATTGACCAGACAAAATTGCCCTTTAATGTGGAAATAGTGGAACTTCAGTCGTGCATAGAGACAGCTAATGCGATCAAAAATATGCTTCTAAGGGGGGCAGGAACTATTGGCGTGGCTGCCGGATATGCAATGGCACAGGCATTTGCAGAGTATTCAAATGAACAAGAATTGCAAAAAGCAAAGTTGTTTATCGAATCATCACGCCCAACTGCACAGAATCTTTTTTATGCTACAAATAGAGTTTATGAAGAAGCCCGAAATGCGGAAAATCCTGAGAAGAGGGCTTTTGAAACTGCTGATCAGATCCTTCATGAAGATGAGAAAAATTCACGCATAATGGGCGAATTCGGAGCTGAGCTTATCCAAGATGGTTTTAATATCCTAACACACTGCAATGCTGGAAAGCTGGCGATCCAGGGTTGGGGAAGTGCACTTGCACCTGTTTACATGGCTCATGAGCAAGGCAAAGATATCTTTGTGTATGCTGACGAAACTCGACCGCGTTTGCAAGGTGCTCAGATTACTGCATGGGAATTGCAGCAGGCAGGCATACCTCATGCGATCATTGTGGATAATGCTGCAGGTTTTTATATGCTGCAAAGGAAAATCGATATTGTGTTTGTTGGAGCAGACAGGATCGCCTATAACGGAGATGTAGCGAACAAGATCGGCACCTATGAAAAGGCAGTACTTTCAAAGGAAAACAATATTCCTTTTTATGTGGTAGCTCCATGCTCTACAATAGATTTTTCATGCAGTTGCGGTGTGAACATTCCTATTGAAGAACGCTCTTCTGATGAAGTTAAAAAATTCAGAAATGTGCTCATCGCAAATCCGGAAAGTGATGCACTCAATCCTGCATTTGATATCACACCTGCAAAATATATCACAGGCATTATAACTGAAAAAGGTATTCATAAACCGGAAGATATTCATAGTTTGAAATAATGGAACAGTATCAGGGAATAAAATTTAACGTTCGATTTTTGGATGAAAGGGTACTGGATTACCCAATTCAGAAAGAGCTCATCGGGTGGGGAGAGAAACTCTCGAAATTGGGCTGTATTCCCACCTATCCTAATCCTGAAAATCCAGTTATCATAAGTTCCGCAGGTAATCTCAGCGCTCGAATTGGAGACCGATTCATTATCACAGCAGCAGGATCAAATCTTGGAGTGCTCACGAAAAAAGATTTTATTGAGATCATCAATATTGATATTCATTCGAGACAGATCGATGTGAATGGAACTGAGGAACCGTCATCAGAAACCATGCTGCATTACAGTATTTATCAAAAGCGGAATGATGTGCAGGTTATTTTTCACGGACACAATCAGCAATTGCTCGCACACTGCTCTCAATTAGGATTGAAATCAACAAAAAAATGGTATCCTTATGGTACGCTTGAGTTGATGGAATCAGTATGTGAAGTACTCGGGAAAGATGATACAATTCTTATTATGAAAGATCACGGATTTTTAAGTTTTGGAAAAACTTGCCAGCAGGCGGGAGAAAATATTATTCAGGATCTATCTGAAATTAAAAATATAGAGATATAATGAACCACGAAAGACATCCATCTTCACCCGATAAATCGGGATACGCCGTGACAGGCGAAAAGCACAAAATAATTATTTTCAAAGAAGAAAGCTTTGCGATTCAGGGAGCAGCATTTGAAGTATACAAAAAAATGGGCTCAAGATTTTTGGAATCAGTTTATCAAGAATGTTTAGAAAGAGAATTTGCATTAAGAAAAATACCATTTAAAAGTCAGGTAGAGATAAGATTACATTATAAGGACATTCCATTAAACCAAACTTACAGGGCAAATTTTATATGCTTCGATTCAATCATTATTGAAATAAAAGCAGTAACTAAAATTTCTGATATTTATAGAGCTCAACTTTTAAATTGTCTTAAAGCAACCAGATTAAAATTGGGCTTATTAGTAAATTTTTCATCTTATCCAAAAGTTACTATTGAGCTTACTCTAAAAAGGTTATTATTAGAAATATGTTGGAAATTTTTCAAACATTTGGAAACCGATGAATCGGTTACAATTAGCTATCTTCCCATTAACTACCAACTTAAGTTGGTGGTTAATGAAACCAAAAAAGCATT
>JAUWMT010000028.1 GCA_030613025.1 Candidatus Cloacimonadota bacterium | reverse complement strand
CCTCGATAAATGGATATTGGATATTCCGTGCCTGCCGAGCCATAGCCTAAGCGACGGCTGGTTGGATATTGGATATTTATATGCATTGGCGTATTCAAATTATAAGTATATCAACCCACTTAAAACTCAAAAGAGCCAATTTTATTATAGGGAGTTCGGTTTATCTCTTACTCCTGATTCAATTTATTCAATCTGTTCAATTCTCTTTTTCTTGTCGTTTCATTGAGAATTTTCTTTCGCATTCTGATATTTTTGGGAGTTACTTCCAACAGTTCATCATCATTGATATATTCAATCGCCTGCTCCAAACTGAATTGCCTTGGCGGGACAAGATTGATCGCATCATCAGAACTGGCTGCACGAACATTTGAGAGTTTTTTACCCTTTACTATGTTCAGCACCAGATCGTTTTCACGAGAGTGTTCTCCAACGATCATACCTGCATAAACTTCAACCGTTGGTCCGATGAATAAAATCCCGCGTGCCTGAAAATTGCACAAAGAATATCCGGTAGATGTACCATTTTGCATAGCGATCAAAGCGCCGCGGCTTTTCTTATCAAGATCACCTTTGTAATATTCATATTCATAAAAACTATGATTGACGATACCTGTTCCACGAGTAGTGGTCATAAATTCGTTCCCGAAACCGATCAAACCGCGCGCAGGGACTTTATATTCCAACCGTGTGTAGCCGTCAGTACCCGGCACCATATCCAGCATTTCACCTTTTCGGAAACCAAGCATTTCGATAACTGTCCCCACAAATTCATCAGCAACATCGATAACGACAAGCTCGATTGGCTCTGTACGTTTTCCATCAAGCTGACGGTAAATAACTTTGGGTGTGGAAACCTGGAATTCAAAACCCTCTCGGCGCATGTTCTCAATAAGAATAGAAAGCTGAAGCTCGCCGCGTCCTTTTACAATGAACTCATCTCCGTTTTCAGTGCCTTCAACCTTGATGCTGACATTGGTTTGAAGCTCTTTTTGCAATCTATCCCAGATATTTCTGGAAGTGACATATTTCCCTTCTTTTCCGGCAAAAGGAGAATCATTGACTCTGAATGTCATGGAGAGAGTAGGGGCATCGATCTCGATAATTGGAAGTGGTTTTGGATTTTCTTTGCATGCGGCTGTTTCTCCCACATCGACCCGTTCCATTCCAGCGAGTGAGACGATATCACCAGCAAATGCCTTTTTTATTTCTTTCTTTTTCAAACCATCATAATGGAAAATCTTTGTGATCCGATAAAGCAGTCTTTCTCCATCGCGTTTTAATAATACAATTTCTTCACCCTGGCTTACAGTTCCATTTGTGATCTTTCCCGTCCCGATCTTGCCAAGATAATTATCATATTCGATCGCAGAGATCAGCATTTGAAAGGGGTGGGTTTCATCACCTTCCGCATCTTTCACTTTGTGTATGATCGTTTCAAATAACGGGATCAGGTCATCATTTTTATCTTCAAGCTCATACCTGGCATAGCCGTCTTTCCCGGATGCATAAAGGACAGGGAAATCTAACTGGGCGTCATTTGCCTGCAAGTCACAGAACAGGTCAAACACCATATCAAGCACCTCAGCAGGCCGTGCATTTGATCTGTCTATTTTATTGATGATAACGATCGGATCTATCCCTAATTCCAGGGATTTTTTCAGCACATATTTTGTTTGCGGCATTGGACCTTCAAAAGCATCGACCAGTAACAAAACAGAGTCCACCATTTTCAAAATACGCTGAACTTCGCCGCCGAAATCGGCATGGCCTGGTGTATCTACGAAGTTTATTTTATAATCTTTATAAGTGAGGGATGCATTTTTGGAAAATATGGTGATCCCGCGCTCTCTTTCAAGATCATTGCTGTCCATCACGCACTTGGCAATGTTCTGGTTTTCTCTGAAGATGCCGGACTGCTTTAGAACTGCATCCACCAGAGTGGTCTTGCCGTGATCAACATGAGCGATGATAGCGATATTTTTAATTTTTTTCATTATTCTTCATTTCATGAATTTATTGAGACAGGAATAGAGCGGCTTAGCTTAACTCGCTGACTGTGAATACATTTTCGATAAATCGTTTATCGGTATCTTACAAATATTCAGGATGATTCTGTTTTAACCAATTAATTACTTCTTGTTTAAATGATGAAACAAAATTTACCAACTCTACAGTTTCTTGTGAGGTTACTCCACCAGCACAATCGTATTCTACGATGTTTCTTTTAGTCCGGCAGGTATTCAGATATTCTGCATCCAAACGTTTTGAATCACCTAAAATTATCGGCATAGCCATAATCGTACGATAATGCTGTAATGTGTTTTCTGCCATATAACCAGAAGCATATAAGAGAATTGCACACAATTTGAGAGCCGCATTATAGGCAATGCCAAACTGCCAATCGAGAGATATACTTTCTTTCGCATCATGAAGATCACGATTTACAATATTCAGCAGATTGTTGATTTCCTGTTTGCTGGTGGAATGATGTTTTAACCAGCCGTTACTTAACCAATTTTGTAAATTCATCTTTTGTTCCCGTAATAAATATTTTATCTGAATTTATAATATTTGAAATGAAATGGTCATCTGAATTTACTCTATTAATAAATTCTGATTTACTAATAACTTGCGGATTGATCTCTTTACCTGTTTTGTCTGAAATACCATAAATAAGTGATACAACTTCACGAAGACCAATATCCCCAATAACAAAAAGATCTATATCACTGTGGGATTTTTGCTTTCCTGATGCAAAGGAACCAAAAATGAAAGCAAATTCGATTGCTGTAGATTGAGAAAGAGCTTCTTTAAATAAAAAAACTGAGCCAACTGTTTTTTGGACAATATTAGTAATATCATGGTAAATTGGGTTTTCTTTGTTTGCACGATAATAAGTGCGATTACCATCTTTTGTTTTATAAATAAGATCAAGTTTTACTAATTTACTTAACTCTCTTTGAACTGTACCAATGGTAAAACCTGATTTACGTTCGATCTCACGCATATGTAACGCAGCATTATCAGACCCAAAAAGAAGTCTGAATATTTCTGCTCTGATCTTAGAAGATAAAATTTCAGCAAGCATATTGTATCCTTTTTGCATACATCTGTATGCTTATTTCATACAAAAAAGCAAGTCGTGTTTTCTTTCTGTCCATTTTATTGATAATAACAACTGGATATAATACGAATTCAAGAGATTTTTTCAACACATATTTTATCTGCAGCATCGGTCCTTCCAACTCATCTACAAGAGTGGTCTTGCCGTGGTCAACATGAGCGATGATAGCGATATTTTTAATTTTTTTCATTATTCTTCATTTCATGATTATTTCTTTTGTTATTTGTTGCAACAAAGTTGCCTTATGAAAATTCAGTAGTTTTAGAGTCAATGTATTTGAGAGATTGGTGGGATTATGTGATGGATATTACTTCACAAACTTGTTTCAGGATTTTGAGGAATTAGAAAAAGCTCCCTGATCAACTATATTTAGAATAACGATATTATGGTCCTTATGTTATCATAATTTAATCCAATTATAATTATGGATGCTATTATGATTATTATCCTGTTTATTCTCAAAGATAATTTAATCTTCTTATTTTGATTCAACCTTAACTCATGCAATTTATCAAACTTGTTCTTAATCTCATCTTTAAAGTTTCTCTCAAAAGTTTCAAACCTGCCAAAAATGTTCTGAATGCTTGTAGAGATACCACTTAAAGTTAAATCCATTTTTTCGAATTTAACAGGGAAATTAATTTTCTTAATCTCATCAAGAAGCTCATTTGCAGCTTGTTTTAAATCCTGCGAAGATCTATTTAGTTCTTTAGATTCTTTTATTGTTAGATCTGTAAATTTCTGAGTTAGATCAATCATCTCTTTAGATTCTTTCAACAAAATATCCGCTTTTTCTCTGATTTTTCCAAACCCTTTTTCAAACGTATCTTGAGTTTCAATAATTGTTTTATTAGCAGCATCTATTGATTTTAGAAATACTCCTTGAGATTCAGATATTGTTTTCTGTGCACTATTTGAGAGTTTCTCAATATTTTCTTCAGAGCTATGCATGATTTCATTAAAAGCATTAGTTGAATCTTTTAATATCTTATCATTTGAATTTTTTGCAACTTCAATCAACTCTGCAGCTGTTTTAATTTTCTCTAATTCTTCTTGTAACTCAATTAGGATTTTATTTATTTTACTTGTTTCGGGCATTATAAAACTCCTTCTAATATTTTTTTATTAAATTCTTTTAACCAATTATTATGTTCATTAAACAATATTGGGTTTAAATATCCTTCCATACTTTTATCAAATTGTATTATATAGTCATAAAATTTTGAAATTTTTTTTACATATTCATTCCTATTCCAGCTTTTTTGTTCTTTCAACAAATCCCATGCTTTAGTAAAATCAAGTTTAGTTTGTTCAATATTTATATCAAGTAAAAACCTACTATAAGAGCGCAGTAAAAGCAAAACAGGGCTATCAGGATTATCATCCAAAAGTCTTCTACAAGCACCTTCTAAATGTTTTAAGGAATTAAGATCATTAGCTTCTGTGATAAAATACCAAACAGTTTCAATTTTGTTTTCTTTAAATGATTTTAATAATTCAGGTAGATATTTTGAGTCGAAATATGTATTGATCTGAGATTTAAAATAATCTAAATTCTCGAAACCATTAACAATGGCTTCCTCCATAGTATTAATTGCATTTTTTCTTTTCTTAGCAATAGTTTTATAGACATAATCCACAAGATAATTGCAACATTTTTGTAAAACAGTGTTTCCTTCAGCATCTAAAATATCTTGTTTCACTTTGTTTATTTCATCTTTAATTGCATATTTTGCTACATACTTTATAACGTTTTTAATATATTCTTCATCTGTTTTTTTAGAAATTGTGATCTTAATGATTTTGTATTTGTAGTCAACTTCATAATCATCAATAACTCCAATAATTGATAAACGATAAACTGCTTTAAAAGTATCACTTTCATCTCTAATATGTTTAAACAGTTTTTTTAATATATCTATTTTGTCTGAATACAACTTTAATTTAACTCTAGTTTTTTTCTTGTAAACTCGTTTCAGATTTTCTATAAAATTACTAAATTTAAATGCATATCCATTTGCTTCAGATACAAGATCTTCATCCCAAGCTGTATCATTTTTTCCTAAAATTTCTGCTACTTCTTGAAAATTTTTATTTTTAAAACCAATATTAAGTTCATGTTTCTCATTTAACTTCAAGCCACGTAGTGTTCTTTCAACACCTTTTATTGAAGGATTAGTTTCCCGTGAATTAATCCATTCTCTGAAAGAAAAATCATTGTTTGGGTCATTACTTGTTTTTTGTTTTTTTAGAAAATTATAAACTCTATTCACGAAGATCAAAGCTTCTTCGTCATTCTGTAAAAACTTATCTTTATCCTTGTATTCAAACCTACAAGCTTCTTCATATAAATCTATAAAACCGTAGCTTTTATTATTATACGTATTGATATAAAGCCAATTATTAAATGCACCAATTTTTTTATTAATGTATTTATTACCAAACCAAATCTTTAATATAAAATCTACGTCAAAATTTTCTTCAACTAATTCATTTAAATAATCAATATTTCTTTTATCAGGATAGGTAATTTTATCGAATAGATTATGTAAAATGATTTTTTCCTTCTCTTCTCCACGAAAAGAATTATAAAAAAAGGAAAGCATTAAACTTTTATCAACGGTATGTGTTTCTTCTTTATCACGGAATCTTTCATTAATTTGTTTATCAGAATAAATGATATAATTATAAGCTTTAAGTTTATCTCTTCCCGCTCTTCCTGCTTCCTGATAAAATGATTCTATTGATTGAGGCATATTAAAATGAATTGTGAATCTAATATTCGGTTTATCAATTCCCATACCAAAAGCATTTGTTGAAATTAATAACAATAATTCGTCTTTTTTGAACTGATCTTGGATTTCTTCCAAATTAATTTCATTAGAAAGTTTGCTTGCATAGTAGCCAGTAATATCTTCAAACTCTTTATTTCTGTTTATAAAATTATCATAAATTTCCTTAACACCAAATTTATCCGTAGCATGTGGACAAAATACTATTCCTGAATTCTTATATTCCAAATTTTGATCAAAGAATTCATTGAGATTTTCATATTTCTCATTTTCCCATTTCTGATTAGGTAGATCATTAAGAATCTCAAATAATTTATCTTGTTTCTTATTAGCGACTGCTTTTTTTATTTCAATTTTTAATATAATATTTCTTGCTATATCATCAGCTTTGATGACTCTAAATTCAAGTTCGCTTCTTTCATATTTTGACGGACTAATTATTAGTTCTTCGTCAAATTCATCTAAATCAAGTTCAATTCTAACATCTTTTAATACATCAAATGAAGCTGTCCCCGTAAGTGCAATAATAGGAACTTCATTCTTTAGTTCATCTTCAGAATTCAACGCGTTACAGTATTTTCTTGAATTCTTACCTAATCTTAAATAGGCAGTTCTAAAATCATGTCCCCATTCAGATACGCAATGAGCTTCATCTACAACACAATAGGTGAAATAATTTCTTCCCATTTTCTCTAAATATAATCGAAATTCAGCTATTTGAAATCTTTCAGGTGATATGAAAACAAATTGGTATAAACCATTAATCATATTTTCAGTCGCAATTTTACGTTCACTCGCTTTTAATGATGAGTTTATAAAAACTGTAGAATCAATACCATAGGAAATTAGATTATCATTTTGGTCACGCATTAATGATTTTAGTGGATCAACTATAATAACAATTCCTGGTTGCAGTAATGCAGAAAGCTGGTATGTGAGTGATTTTCCAGCACCTGTTGGTAATAGAGCAATAACATCCTTCAGATTTAAAGATCTTCTTAAAATTTTGACCTGTCCTTCTCTAAAACATTCTTTCCTGAATATATTTTGTAAAAAGTAAACTAATTCCTTTGGTTGTCCATCTTTACCGATTTTATATTTTAATGGTTTTGCAGAAATAACTTTTCGCTGTTCTTTATAGGAAATTGAATGAATTGATCTTATAATAACTTTGTGTTTATAATTAACCTTTTCTTCAAACTCTTTTTCTGCTTTATAAAAGCCCAATCGTTGTAAGGTTGAAACATCCAAAACAACATCTGCTCTAAATTGTTTAATAGTTTTATTTAAAGTTTCTATTTCAATTTTATTATTCAACTGGCATTGAGAAAATTCTTCTGTATTATAAATTCTTAAATTAATTTTTGGAAGTGATTTCCCTTTTCCCTCTAAATTAAATAAGTTATTAATCAAATTTTTGAAATCTTCAATTGCTAAAAAACCACAAGGTACATCTCTCTCCAATATTGCAATGTTCCATTTTTTTGCATTCATATTTAGAATATTTGAATTAATAAGAAAAATGAGTGTCTTCTGTATTCTTGCAATTGCAATCGGAGTTAAAGCAAACTGGAGAGCTTCAAGACCCCACTCCTTCTCCCAAATTTTATTTTCATAATTTTCTTTTAGTTTTTTTGTATAAGGATGCTCCAAAAAACTTTTTATTGATTCAATTTTTTCTTTTTCAATAACACCTTGAATTTCAGACGTTTTAATTCTTATTGTTTTATTCCAATTATTTTTTTCAACAGCTTCATCGCGCTTTCTATCTAAAGTTTTTTGAGGTTCTTCTTCATGTTGTGAACCGTCAATTTCAACTACTAACCCATCTCTAAAATTGGAAGAATGTGGAAATCGGAAAGAAAAATCAAATCTCTGATCATGGAATTTGTTTTTTATTTCTTCAGAGATATTCAAGATGGAATTAATATCTCTTTGTGTTTCAATACATTGTTTGCAATATTCACCAAATTCATCAGATAGTATTTTATGAAAGAATATTTCTTCATATTCACTTCCTATATTTTCCTCCATGGGATTATACTCAAATGATGTTTTATAAGTTTTGTCAATTCTTGGTTCTATAATAAATAAACTTTGGTAAATTAAATCTAACATTTCAGAAAACTTATCATTATATTGATATCTGATATCACCAGTTCTATCAGAAAATGATTTTTTTCCGAATTTAAGTTTTTCTATAAATGTATCTTCTACAAAAATTGATGGAAAAGTAGGTAACCCTCGAGAGATTATATTATTAAGAACTGCATTTGTAGAATCATAATTTTCTATTTCATCAAAATCATAAGAAATATTGAAAGTAGAAAGATATTTGAAAATCGAATTAATTGAAATATTTGGATCCAAATTTTTTAACGAATCAAAAACTGATTTAAGTACAAAACCAGCTTGCATTTGCCTCTTTTTCAACTATTTGTTCTCCTAATTTTTTTCAATTAAGTAAATTGTATGTAATGTGTCGAGGGATTGCCTATTATTTCAGACACGATGTTATAGTACAGATTAAAAAAATGGACATTTCCCCCCTTCTTTTATAGAAGGATCATAATTTTCGCCAAATGGACAGTATAAGTATTTCTTTCCATCGTATTCTCTCATTTCAGATTCTTTTCGCCTAAACCAAAAGCAATTTATGAGTTTTGTTTGACCAAATTTCTTTTTAACAACAATTGGATGTGTTTCTACCTTAAAAACATTAGCGGTTCTAAAATCACATTCAAATTTTTCAACAGAATTAAACCAACTTTTTAAAGGGGTAAATAAAATGTTTACAATTGCTGTTATAGCTGCTCCAATGATTAAACCAAAAATAAAAACAATTTCTAATTTCATCTACCACCAGCCAATCTCAAAATTGTTTTCATATTTTCTTTTTCATCGCTTTTTATTTCCCATTGCGTTTTTTATTTATTTTTCTTTTCCTGCGTCAAGAAATTTAACTATATTACATTCATAATAGATTATTTTTTCAAGTTTGATAAAATATTCTGCATTTACTATGTTTCTGGAGTGTTTCACACTCAGCATATATAAAGTATGTACAGGTAATCCTGAATCAGTATAACAACTCCTCCCTGCTAAAGAATTAGTAAAGAGGATGTGGGAAAATATTCCATAAAGGGGTGGAAAAAAGTAACGCAAGATTCCAATCTTGCGCATTTTCCAGACTCAACATCCGTCTTCATTTCATTTCAGTCTTCTCCGCCAGCTGGCGGATACGCCCAGACAAGACGACGTGACAGGTCCGTCTTTGTTTCACTTCGGTCTTCGCTCCGCTACGCCTTGGCAGGCAGAGAGCACGGAGTTTTCTCACATTTCAAAAACTTCCATGAAAAATGAACATTTGTACGTCCGTGCAAATCCGTGGGGAATTCTCTACTCACACAACAAATCCCAATTGCCCTCGAACATCTTCCACTTCTCATTTTCCAAATCATAATAGAATGTGATCAAACGATGTTTCAGTTCAGGATTATCTTCCATGAATTCTTCATATTCATCGGAAGTTCTGTAATCAGGTACAGTTTCGGGCGGTTCGTTTTTCCCGATCCAGACGAATTTCTGTTCTTCAAGATTGCTACGCGTTTTGGTTGCCAGTCTCTGCACTGGCTCATCATCATAATCTCCCAGCAGGATAACATAATCGACATCATCTTCAGTTCTTAACGAATCCAGAAATGCAATGTATTTCTTATCCGCTTTTTTCCAATCACGTTTAAAGCCTTTGAAGATAAGAGTTTCCTTTATTTCCAACTGTTTATCGATATGAAGCGCAATTAGTTTTACTTTTGTAGTTTCACTGTTTTCCCGAATGCCTAACTGAACGTAGTAATCTCCTTTTTCCAATTCACCGGAGAGTGTGCTGTTTTCTTTATCATAATCGAGCTGACGGTCATTATGATAGAATCTTCCATTCTGGAATATAGTGACGGAGATATTATCTGGATTCAATGTTACGGGAAGAAAATCTTTATCAACCAGCTTGAATTCGATAAAAGCCAGCGATTTAATTTCTTCTTCCTGCGGTTTCACAAAATCGTTTTCCTTCACATCATAATTCTGCCAAACCGAATCTGCCATCACCATTATAGTGGAAGGAATGCGGGTGTATTGAGCAGGAATGTAGTTTGCCTTTAAAACATAACAACTCAATGTCATAAATTGGAAATCTTGCAGGAATTCTGCCTTCAACATTTTATCCAGGGAAAGCAGTCCAACAGAAGCTGAATCTTCCTCGGTCTTATACAGGGTGTGTAACTCTTCAATAACCTGCGGAATGGCTTCCTGTGCTGCAATATCTTTCCATTTTGTAAGGTGTTTGGGAACGCTGATATCCGGCAGCACTTCGTAAAACACACTCGGTGAAAGCAAGTTTTTCCACTTTGTATCCGACAGCTCTTTATCTTCCATATCCATATAAAAATCAAACAGATTCTGCCATTGAGTTACAGATGCTTCCCAGAAGAATTTCACATCAATCGAACCGACTTTTTCCCAGAATATTTCCGGAATATCCGGGTTGATAACTACAAAATCAAGGAGAGGTTGTTTGTTATTCCTGCAATTTTCAAATATCTCCACAAAGTTGGAATCCGCTTCTGGAGCATATTCAGGGATGGGGGTGGACTGGAAATTCTTTATTCTTTCATTATATTTTTCTGCGGTCAGCTTTTTCTTTTCCTTAAAGAATTCCGGTTCTTTCTCTCTTTCTGTTTTCACATCAGGAAACTGGAAAACAATATCTTCACTTTCCAATGTTCGTTCTTTCAAAGTAAACTGGAATTCATTAGAAATAGTGCCATCATCAAAAGGAATTACTTGATAATCGAATAAACTGTCTTTACGTGCAATTGCCAGGAAACCACCTTTCCCGATGGTAAGCTCTTTGGTGCCGGTGCTGTCAACTTTGATTCCCAGAAGAGTGCGCAGCATGGAAAAGTTGAAAGCCATAATATTTATCACAGCTTTGGGAACAGGATTGCCGGTACTATCAACTACTGTAAATTTCACTTTTCTTGTATCCTGGTAAAACGAAGTTGAGTTTATATAATTATTTCTGGATGATCTTACAACTACTTCTTCTGTGCTGTCCGGGAAAGTGCTGCGTGCAAGAACGAGAAGAGCTTTGTTCACTGCACTTGAAAACCAGGTGGAATTGAGATAATAATCCGGTTCTGCAGCTCCCACATAATACCAGTTTCCATATAAGAAGACTTCTGTCCAGGCATGATTGTTGTCCATATGTCCCCACCACGGCGTCCAGGCAGGTCTGGCAGGAATTCCTATTGTTCTGCACGCAGAAATAAAAAATACCTGCATCTCACCGCATCTGCCGATATTGCTTTTCTGCTGAATAGTTATAGGGTTTTGATTCCTGCCGGAAGTAGAAATAAACGTCATCCGCTCCCTGCACCACAGGTTTACTTCTCTTACTCGCTCTTCTACATCTGGAAAATTTGTAACATAAGAAAGCAATTCTGCATCGGCAAAAACTTTTCGGTATGGAGTTATCCGTTCGTGGGAAGCTGTTATCTTTGCAATGTATGAAAGAAAGAATTCTGGCGAATAATCATAATTTTCCATCTCGAGCAGTTTTTTTAGTTCGATGTAATTGGAAAGCACATCTTCCGGGTTTGCATCCCAGAGGATAGAACTGCCTTCCGCTGAAATAAGGTACGCCATAATTCCATCGGGATATTTTTCTATGTAGGATTTGTAGATACCCTGAACTTCATCAGGTAGCGGTTTGATGTTTTTATATGCTTTTACAGTTAGCGTATCAATCAACGATTGTTCTATTGAAATATTTCCAAATAGTAATGAGGAAAATGAAATGATGAGTATAATAAAGAATACAATTTTTTTCATAGTTTTTATCTCCATAAAATAAATTTCATTCAATCGAATTTTGGAAAGAATATCGTCAAGGAAAATACAGAATTGACATGAAGCCACCTGCCTTCGTTAAAACTACGACAAGGTAGGCGAAGGGCACGAAGGATCACGAAACTTACTGATCTTAAAGTATCTCATTAACCGCTGGCTTTTTAACCTATGAAATCCGCAGGATATTTCATCAGGTCAGCCAGTGGTGGTAGGGAGTAGGACAAACCACTAACCGTTTCAACGGTTTATCTTGCTTGAACTTGGAAGCCGTTCCCAGTGAAATAAAATAGATAAAAGCATTTAACGGGGATCGGTTTCCAAATATTTGATGTATTTTCTAACATATTTCTAATCACACACTTTTTAGAGTAAATTCATATATATTTCAAATTTAAGTAAATGTAGCTTGAGGAAAAATCAAAAGGAAAAAATTTTATTTCATATACAGTTTCGTGGCTAAAAGAAGTTGTCCGAATGACAATTTGGGCGAATGGAAACGAAGCCTTTTAGCCACTCTTAGCTGAAGTTTGAACTTCCAATTCTGCATATGTGAATTAATCCTTTTCTTGATACACAGGGTCAGTCCACTCAACACGGTGCCCAACTCCTATCACATCCGAGATATCTTCTCCGGACAAGCTTCCTGCCTTGGCTTGGATGACAATGAAATAGAGGTCTTCGGAAGAGTTATTGCGCCATGCTCGAACACCGTCAGGAGCAACTCGGATTACTGTTCCTTCATGGACATCAACGACCCAACCATCAATTTGGAACTGACCATTTCCCTTAATAAAGAGGTAAAGCTCTTCATTCTCTTTATGCTTATGATAGAAGGGCATTTGAGTTCCCGGTTGCAACTTATTTAGTGACACTTCCATCCCTGAAAGTTTCAGCACATTTTTCAGGAAAAACTTTCCAGGATATGCCCCTGGCAGCTTTGGATGCTTAAAGGTATATTTATCTAAGTCGGCCCATTTACAGATATGAGCCACAGTGAAGTTTTGTTCCTCTACCCTGTCAAGCGGTAGTTTAGCCATCGTTTATTCTCCTTTTTCATAGGTTAAATTTCAGCTAACGTTTTGCGTGTTTGCGAAGTGCTGAAGGCATTTGGATGAGCCCGAAGGGCGAACCGCAAACACGCTGTTAGGCAAAGTCGCCCGGATCATCTATCTATGCTCGAAACTCAACCAATTCATGAACATTACCAAATGGATCCTTAAAAGCTGCGTACACACCTACAGGACAATCCTGGGGTGTTTCGTGGATCAATTCTACTCCTTTATTCTTCAGATCTTTCAAACTCGCTTCTATGTTTTCGGTTTGAATGTTGATCAGAGTTTGTGCAACGTTCGGGTAGTCTATGGATGTCGGCTTGGCAACTCTATAGAGAATTAGGGGAATCCCTTCGTGAGCTAAATCTACAATGTTTGGATAATATTTTTTCGAATGAATTTCAAACCCTAGCTTGTTACAATAGAAGTCAATAGCCTTGTCCATATCACTCACATTGATTTGGATTACACATATTTTTGGCATTTTTCTACCTCCTTTTGACATAGGCGATTTCGTCGAGCGGATAGCTATAAATTTTGGCGGGCAAATTTACTCTCCTTATTACCAAACAGCACCGTTAATTTATTTATTGTTTTTCGTTTCATTTTTGCACTTTCCGACCGCTTGAATTTATAGCATGTTATGGGGCGAATTTATCTTTCGTCATTTTAATATTTTATCCAACTTTTTTAATGTTAATAAATTGCTTGTCCAGTAAACTGAAAATGCAATTATTCCCGTTAGAGAAACCATTATTAATTCATTAATTCCTAAACTTCTTTCCCAAAATACCAAACCCAAAGCCAGTCCAGCTATAATGCAAATAAGTCCAGTAAATTGTATCAGTGTCATTCCCAATACTTTTTTGCGAGATTTAAATTTCTCCCAAAACGGAAGGGTCAAGGTAAATTGGATAATCATAGCAATAATTGTCGCCCCAGGTACAAAGTATTTAAAAAATCCGTTGCCGCTTGAAATTAAAAAATCTCCTTTGTAAAAGATTAAATTTACAATTATTAAAAGTCCAAGCACTGTCAATATGCCGATGATGGTCGGGAAAATTGTCTTAATAATTTTATTTTTCATATTTTCTAGTTTTATATCCTTTTAACAGTCAAATTTTCAATTTATTTTAATCGAGTCGTTTTTTTTGAATATGCCACACAATGAGTGTATAAAAACAATTGCTCTTATAACCCCAATTTGGCGGTATATAGAATTGTTTATATTTTTTCTTTATGAGAAAATTATTTTTAATCAAAGAAATCAACCGTACATCCTTTTCATTATTTCGAAGTATAAACCATATATTAATGTTTTCAACAATCTTTTGTATTTATCTGGTAAATATTTAGTTTCACTGTCAATTTATTTTCTCGATTTTGATTTTGTTTCTTTCTTAAGAAAAAATGTTACAAAAGTAGGGAATTATGATATTCAAATGAGAGCCAATAACTGGTTATCGAAAAAAGCACATTTTCTTAATACGAAATCTCAAAGAGATTGTGACAAGTGTATTATACATAAATGTCAAAAGGGTTTATAATTACCAACATCCATAATTTTTCATTCTCAGCAGCTCATTGACCTCGTCTTTATCAAAATATTCCGGATCAAATTCAATATCGTCTATCCAGTCCACAAGCTCGTCATACTCTTCATACTGAGGATTTTTTAAAACCTCGAGCAAATCAGAATAACCCCAAACTCCGCCGCAATCTTCCAGCGGACAGTTCATTTTGCCCTTAATGCAGATCGGATATTTTTCCTTCTCGTCGAAAGGTAAAATTTTTTCCAGAACAATGTTGTGATTCCATCCGTCTCCAAAATCATATTCGTAAGAAATTTTATCTTTCTAATATCTCAGCAAATCCGATAATTGTATGCAGATGAAATTGAAATGAGTGATCAATCTAAATAGCCAACCGGGCAGAATAACATTGAATTTTTGATATTTCGCAATATAAAATATCATATCCGTAAAAATACGCTAATTTCTTGACATGAAAAATGCCTTGTTTCTTTAAAGAATAAATTAACGAATCTTTACGGAGGTAAAATGGATTTTAAGAAATCAAAATGCTTAGTTGATTCTGTAATAAACAAGCCAAGAAACGGGTTGTTTCTTTTGATAAATATGAAATTACGATCTTTTGCTCACAACGAATTATTTCAAAATTCACTTTAGTCGGGAGGCAGTATGTCTAATGTAGATAAAAAAACTTATAAAGATATTTGTAAAACATGGAAATGGAATGTACCGGAATATTATAATTTTGCTTTTGATGTCGTAGATAAATGGGCGGAGAACGATAAAACGAAATTGGCTCTTGTCTCAATTTTACCAGACGGCGAATCCGCTAAATTCGATACCTTTTATGAGCTAATGGTGCAGTCAAATAAGGTGGCAAATCTCCTGTTGGAACTTGGCTTAAAGAAGGGAGACAAAATTCTGTTTATTTCTGATTCTGTTCCTGAATGGTATTACTGCATGCTTGGTATGTTCAAACTCGGTATTGTTCCTATGCCCGGGACTGCTCTTCTTACCACCAAAGATATTGAATATAGATTGGAACGCTCTGATGCTGTGGGAGTTATTACAAATTCAAATCATACTACAGCCGTTGATGAAGCAATAAAAAATTGCACTTTTGTAAAACATAAAATCCTTTTGAATGGCTCAAAGTCAGGTTGGGTAGATCTCATAGCAAAAATGAAAGAGATGCCAATCTCGCTTGATAAAAATAAAATTATCAAAACGAAAAGTTCAGACCCATTGATGATTTATTTTACTTCGGGTACTACCGGACACCCCAAAATGGTACTTCACACACACGCCTATCCTCTTGGACATGAAGTAACAGCTAGATTCTGTCAAGGTTTGAAACCAACTGATTTACACTTGACTGTCTCTGATCCAGGTTGGGCTAAATGTGCATGGGGAAAATTATTTGGCCAAATGATAGTTGGCGCAGCTATTATCCAGTGGGACAATCCTGGAAGATTTGACGCTGATGGACTGCTAGGTCTGATGGAAAGATACGGTGTGACAACTTTTTGTGCACCGCCAACTGTCTATAGAATGCTTATCCAGACCGATCTCAGTAAATTCAAATTAAAACTAAGGCATTGCCTGGCAGCAGGAGAACCTTTGAATCCAGAAGTTATTAGAGTTTGGAAGGATAACTTTAACCTTGATATCTATGACTTTTTTGGCCAGACCGAAACCGTTGCGCTTCTTTCCAACTTCACTTTTCTCCCTTTGAAGTTTGGCTCGGTGGGATTGCCTACTCCCGGCCATGATGTAAGGGTTATCAATGATGATCTAGAGGAATGCCCTCCAAATGAAGAAGGTCAAATTGCCTTGTATCTGGACAAGAGCATACCCAAACCCCCAGGACTTATGAAAGAATATTGGAAAGATCCGGATATCATGGCAACGGCGTTCCAGGGCGATTATTATCTTACTGGCGACAAAGCCTATCGTGATGAAGATGGATATTTCTGGTTTGTCGGCCGAGACGACGATGTTATTAAATCTTCCGGATATAGAATCGGTCCCTTTGAAGTTGAATCGGTTCTGATCGAACATCCAGCCGTTGCTGAATCTGCGGTTGTTGGTGTTAATGACCCGGATGGTATTCGAGGGATACTTGTTAAAGCTTTTATAGTCCTTACTAAAGGATATCAACCATCTGAAGAATTGACAAAAGAGATTCAGAATTTTGTCAAATCAAGGACCGCTCCATATAAATATCCACGAATTATCGAATATAAAGACAGTTTGCCTAAAACTATTTCTGGTAAACTTCTGAGAAGGGTATTGAGGAAACAAGGATAATTTTTTTGTCAGCACGAGCCGGATACAATATCCGGTTAGACGCGTGATGGCATTCTTAAGGAGTCGATATGAATAAAATGCCACTAAATGAAACATTGGGGCAACTGATTGAAAGAATTTCCAAAGAATTTCCGAACAATGAAGCCCTGGTCTATCCAGATCAAAATATTCGGCTTACATATAAGCAATTCAATGATGAGGTCGATAGAGTTGCCAAATCCCTTTTGGCTTTGAAAATCACAAAAGGTGACCACGTGTCAATTTGGTCAACGAACGTCCCGGAATGGCCCATTTTAATGTTCTCACTCGCTAAAATTGGCGCTGTTCTTGTTACCGTTAATACTAATTATAAATCACATGAGCTTGAATATTTATTAAAACAATCAGATTCTAAAGCCATTTTCTTGATAGATAAATTCAAAACTAGTGAATATTTTAACTGGTTAAAAAAGGTTTTAGATGATGCAGTTTGGCTCGGTGAAGGAAAGCTTGAATCGAAAAAATTTCCAATGCTCAAAAACGTTATTTTATTCGATGGACCAACAAGCGATCATGCCTTGAGTTATAAAGATTTCAGAGAAATGGGAAAAGACATTTCAGATGCTGAGTTGGATAAAATCAAAAAAACGCTCAGTGAGTATGATGTTGTCAATATGCAATATACTTCCGGTACTACTGGATTCCCAAAGGGTGTTATGCTGACACATCATAATATTGCCAATAATGCTTACCTTATCGGCAGACAGATGAAGCTTTCTGAAAAAGACCGTATGTGCATTCCTGTCCCATTCTTCCATTGTTTCGGCTGTGTATTAGGAATACTTGCCGCGGTTACACATGGCACTACCATACTACCGCTAGTTACGTTTAATGCTGAAGAAGTACTGAAACTTGTAAGTAATGAAAAATGTACCGTTTTACACGGTGTGCCTACGATGTTTATTGCAGAGCTTGGTGTCGAGAACAGGCATATATATGACACAAAATCACTTCGTACCGGTATTATGGCTGGTTCACCATGTCCTGTCGAGGTGATGAACAAGGTTATTAACGACATGCATTGCCCACAGATTACTATTGCTTATGGCTTAACGGAAAACTCTCCTGTTATTACAATGACATCTGTTGATGATGATGTTGTGCATCGCACAACAACTGTGGGAAGAGTGTTACCACCAATGGAAATGAGAATAGTTAATCTGGAAACTGAATTGGATTGCAAGCCTGGTGAACAGGGCGAGGTCATTATGTCAGGTGAATGCGTGATGACCGGTTATTACAAGGCAGAAAAGGAAAATGAAGTAGCAATAAGAAAAGGCTGGCTACATTCCGGTGATCTTGGTGTTGTGGATGAAGATGGATATCTTAAAATTACAGGCCGTATCAAGGACATGATAATACGTGGCGGTGAGAATGTTTATCCTCGGGAGATCGAAGAATTTCTCTATACTCATCCAAAAATCAGCGATGTACAGGTTGTCGGAGTGCCAGATCAGAAATATGGAGAACAGATTTTAGCAGCAATCAAGCTGCAAGATGGTGAAACCGCAACACCGGAAGAGATTAAAGATTTCTGCATGCAAAACATTGCGCGTCATAAACAGCCATATTACGTTGTATTCGTTAATAACTATCCGATGACAGCATCAGGAAAAATCCAAAAATTCAAGCTTCGCGATGAAATGGTTAAGAAACTAAATCTTGGGAAATTAGAAGGTCCCTATAATAATACAGAATAAAACTGATTATATTCATCTGGTTTTGTCTTTTTTTATACTGAGATATTTCCTATTCAAAAAAAATTATGGAGAATAAATGGCGATAAAAAAATTATCGAAATTGATTGAACTTGCTCAGAAAATTCCCAAGAAAAAAGTCGTGGTCGCCTATGCTCAGGACGAAACAACCATCCTTGCAACCAAGCGTGCGATAGATTTAAAATTGGCAGAATTCACCCTGATCGGTGATAAAAAAGTGATAAAAAAAATCTGTGCAGATCACGATATCGATTCCAGTATCTACACCATCATGCATGAACCAGACGAAATGACAGCCGGTCACACAGCGATGCAGCTTTTAAGTGAAGGCAATGGTGAAGTCTTGATGAAGGGATTGATCTCGTCGGATAAATTTCTGAAGTGCATGCTTGATAAGGAATATGGAATGATGATCCCGGATGCTACACTTACTTCAGTTTCCATCGCAGAAATTCCCGACTACCACAAACTGCTCATCTTCGCAGATGCTGCTTTCATACCCCGCCCCAATATCGATCAAAAAATTGCCATGACCAATTATGTGATCGAAACCGCCCGTAAAATCGGTGTGCAACGACCCAAGGTTTCTATCATTTCCTTCTCGGAAAAACTCAATCCCAAAATCCCTACCGCTATCGATGCCGCTTTTATATCCAAGATGGCAGACCGAAAGCAGATTAAAAATGCTGATGTGGACGGTCCGCTTTCCATAGACCTTTCCATTGATTCGGACAGTTTGCGGTACAAAGGAGTTTCCAGCTGTGTACAGGGAAATGCTGATTGTCTGGTATTCCCATTCCTGGAAGCAGCAAACGTTTTCTATAAATCACTCACCTATTTTGCTCATGCGCAAATGGCTACGGCAATCATGGGAACTAAAATTCCTACCACACTTTCATCCCGCAGCGACTCGGTAAGCAATAAGTTGTATTCTCTTGCCTTTGCCTGCCTTAGAGCAGATTCCGAGTTAATGAATAATATTGAAATAGAGAGAATTCGATGATGATCGCACTGGCTTCCGACCACGCAGGCTATAAATTGAAGCAAGAATTGATATCCTATCTTAGCAATTTCGAGGTGGTTGACTTCGGAACGGACTCTCCTCAATCAATGGATTACCCGGATATCGGTTTTGCCGCAGCAGAAGCAGTAGCAAAAGGGGAATGCAGTAGAGGAATTCTCATTTGCGGAAGCGGTATTGGAATGAGCATTGTGGCGAATAAAGTAAAAGGCGTACGTGCTGCACTTTGCACCTCAGAAACCATTGCAAGACTATCACGCCAGCATAATGATGCGAATATGCTCGTGCTTCCTGGAAGGTTCATATCTTTTGAAGAAGCAAAGAAAATAGTTGACACGTGGCTCACCACAAAATTTGATGGCGGTCGTCATCAAAGACGATTATATAAAATAAAAAAATACGAGGAACGCCGATAAATTCTTAGTAATTCTCTGATTTGTAAATACATAATTTAAACACGATACACCATTTTCAAAAATCATAATGACGGAGGAATAATGTTAAATTATGATGAAATAAAAAAAGTTGATCCTGAAATTTATGAAGCAATAATGAATGAGGTCGAAAGACAGTATCATAATCTCGAGCTTATCGCTTCTGAAAATATTGTGTCTGAAGCAGTAATGGAAGCTGCCGGCTCTGTCCTGACGAATAAATATGCAGAAGGATATCCTTACAGATACAGCCGCAAAAGCGGCGAGCTGCTCTACAGATTGTATGGCAGATATTATGGCGGATGCGAATTTGTCGATGATGTCGAACGTCTCGCAATTGAAAGAGCTAAAGAACTTTTTGGCGCCCAGCATGCAAACGTGCAGCCACACTCCGGTTCTCAGGCAAATATGGCTGCATATTTTACGCTTATTAAACCAGGAGATACGATTCTTAGCTTGGAGCTTACACATGGTGGGCATCTTACTCATGGACATCCGCTTAGTTTTTCCGGTAAGCTTTTTAATATTGTACCCTATGGCGTGAATAAAGATACCGAGCAATTTGATTATGAAATGATCCGCGAAAAAGCCCTTGAATGCAAACCCGATATGATCCTGACAGGAGCCAGCGCTTATCCTCGATCAATTGATTTCAAAAAGTTCAGAGAGATCGCAGATGAAGTTGGTGCAACGCTCGTTGTTGATATGGCACATATTGCCGGCTTGATCGCAACAGGACTTCATCCAAACCCTATCCCTTATGCAGATATCGTTACAACCACTACGCACAAAACCCTTCGAGGTCCAAGAGGCGGTATGATACTCTGTAAGGAAAAATATGCTCAGGAACTCGATAAATGGGTATTCCCAGGCATTCAGGGCGGTCCTCTGGAACATATTATTGCAGCAAAAGCAGTTGCATTCAAAGAAGCACTCGCAGATGATTTTGTAGTGTATCAAAAACAGATACTTGCAAATGCACAAGCTCTTGCAAAGGGTTTAATTAAAAGAGGATTCAATCTGGTTTCGGATGGTACCGATACTCATCTTATGCTCCTAAATCTTGGTTCTGAAGAAGAAGGTGGTCCTTCAGGCAAAAAGATGGAGGGCTCATTGGACATTGCAGGTATTACTGCCAATAAGAATACAGTTCCATTTGATACACGTCCGCCATTTGTGGCATCTGGAATTCGTCTTGGCACACCTGCGGTAACTACGCGAGGAATGAAAGAAGCTGAGATGGATATAGTAGCAGACTTCATCAGAAAAGTTTATGATAACTATGACGATGAAGAGCAATTAATAAAAATTAAAGAAGATGTACAGGCACTCTGTGCCCAATTCACGATCTTTGAGGAATTGAGAAAATAAAGAAGGTTTCTATGATTACTTTCAGACACGGTGATACTATTACCGAATTGCTGGAAACGGATAAAGATGCATTAAGAAAGATGTATCTGAACGAAATTACTCTACAATATAAAAAATGGAAGGCAGCTAATCTTGAGATCACTTCGAACAGTCGTGAGGATCTGAGAAAGAAGATCCAACTGTATTCGGAATATCGCAATTTTCTGTTCACTAGAAAATTCAGAGAAGAGAATACTTTTCTCAAGCAAAGGAAATTGTTCGAAACTGCTTTTTCAGAATTTATATACTACGTAATAAAAGACTTGAAGATAATTAAAGAAATGGATCTCCATTTCGGTCGTGCTGATGTTCCTTTGAATTTGAAATTCGAATATGATAAACTGGAAAATATGAAAAAAGAGAGATTACTTTATTTTTCAAATCAGAAAATGCGAATGGTAGTTGGGAAAAATTTGCAGATAAAATATCGTATTCAGGGAAGAAAAAGTTATATAGAACTTGAAATGATGCTTCCCATTATTATCGCAGAAACTGCCATGGTACTTGATGATTGGTTTGTGCTTTCTTACCAGAATCAGGTGAGAAGAGTGAAATCTCTTTATCCTAAATGTCTAAGTTTTATTATTTGTGAAGTTGTACATAACGACTTTCGGGTTGACGTCTCAAGTTCCAATATAGATGGTATTTACATATTGCAACAGCAGACAACACGCATGAAAAGAAGAAATATTTCCTGCGATGTGCTCGAGGCATTTCTTCACAAGATACAAACTCATTTGTACCAGCAACGTGAGGATATTCTCAAGAAAATAAGAAAAGGTGTATTAGCTGATTAATCGAAACTATATGGAGTCATAATGAATATACAAGAAATCAATCAAAAAGTTATTGAGAAAACAGAATTTATTCAGTCCATTTTCAATGAGATAGGAAAGGTAATTGTCGGGCAGGAATATATGATACAACGGCTGCTGATCGGGCTGTTTGCAGACGGGCATGTGCTGCTCGAAGGTGTTCCTGGACTTGCAAAGACACTTTCTGTGAGCACACTTGCAGAAGTGATAAGTGTTGCTTTCAATCGAATTCAATTCACTCCCGACCTTCTGCCGGCAGATCTTATCGGAACGCTTATTTTCAATCAAAAAGAGGGGACATTCACGCCGAAAAAAGGTCCTATCTTCTCGAATATCATTCTTGCTGATGAAATAAACCGAGCTCCTGCAAAGGTGCAAAGTGCTCTGCTGGAAGCTATGCAGGAACGCCAGGTAACGATTGGGGATAAATCCTACAAACTGGAAGAACCATTCCTCGTGCTTGCCACGCAGAATCCTATCGAACAGGAAGGAACTTATCCTTTGCCGGAAGCTCAGGTCGATAGATTTATGCTGAAATTGAAGGTAACCTATCCGAAAAAGGAAGAGGAGCGCGAGATCATCAACAGAATGTCTGATAACAAACCGATCAAAGTCAAAAAGATCATCAAGCCCAAAGATGTACTTGATACACGGGCATTAGTGAATGATATTTATGTTGACGAGAAGATCAAAGAATATGTGCTGAATATTGTGTTTGCGACACGTTCTCCCGAAGAATACGGATTGAAAGACATCAGCGAATTCATTTAATACTGTGCATCACCACGCGCTTCTATCTATCTTGTGCGCGCAGCTAAAGCAAATGCATTGCTTGATCAACGTGGTTATGTATCACCCGAAGATATTAAAGAGATCGGCAAAGACGTGCTGCGGCATCGTATAATCCTTACTTACGAAGCTGAAGCTGAGAATGTGACTTCAGAAGATATTGTTGATAGGATATTTGATGAGATTGAAATTCCATAACCCGGATGAAAAAGTTGATTATTAATTTTAACCGTGTGAATCCTCTCTACTAAAGATTTCACAGTGGCTGATGAAAATATTTTGCCAAAATATAACAGAATCATAGAATTAAATGACTAATCAAATTAATATGTAGCTTATGATCCCAAAAGAGATTCTCCAGCAGATAAAACGTATCGAGATTTCTACGAGAAGCATTGTAAATGACATGTTTTCCGGTGAGTATCACAGCGTATTCAAAGGACAGGGACTCGAATTTTCCGAAGTGCGGGCATACCAGCCGGGAGATAATGTCAAACTGATCGATTGGAATGTGTCTGCACGTATGGGACATCCATATATAAAGAAATTCGAGGAAACCCGCGAGCTTACAGTAATGCTCATGATAGATGTAAGCAGGTCTGGCGATTTCGGCACCTATCAAAAGCTTAAGAGGGAGATCGCTGCAGAAGTAGGCGCTATTCTTGAATTTTCAGCAACAAAAAATAATGATAAAGTGGGATTGCTTCTCTTCTCCGACGAAGTTGAAAAATACATCCCTCCCAAAAAGGGAAAGAACTCTGTCTTAAGAATTGTTCGCGAAATATTGTATTACAAACCTGTTCACCAGAAAACAAGCTTGAAGAGTGCACTGGAATATTACTATAAAATGTCCAAGAAGCGCAGTATTATTTTCCTCATTTCAGATTTTTTTGATGTTGACTATCAGAAGACATTGCAGATAGTTGCACAAAAGCATGATGTCGTTGCGATCCGAATTCTCGACCCCAAAGAATACACAATTCCCGAAGTAGGATTCATAACTTTTCAGGATGCTGAAACAGGCAGAGAAGTTATTGTAAACGCCAATGACACGCAGCTTCGAAAGAGATACGAAAAGCATATTGATCAAACCATCCAATCCTTCCCGCAGCTTTTGAAAAAGTTAAAGATCGACCTGATAGACATCCGCACAGACACGGATTATATTGAAGATATAGTGAAATTTTTCAAAGCGAGAGCAAAAAGGTATCGATGAAGAAAATAACAGTACTTATTGGAATTGGATTAGCGCTATTATTAAATAGTTTTGCTTTTGGTTTTACTGTTGATACAAAAATTGATACATTCAAAACCGATCTTGAGCATATTCAGGTCGGGGACAGGATATATTTTGACGTTTCCATACTACATAATGAAGAAATCGGCGTTCATTATGTTCAGCAGAAACCTTCCGAGATATTTGTGATCATCTCGTATTCAACTGATATTAAGCAGATTAATGACGGATCGAAAACTGATTTCCGCTTCATGTCAGCATTTTTCGATACAGGTTTGCAGACTATTCCTCAACAAGAATTCATCTTGACTTCATTAGAAGATACTGTTAGTGTATATTCCGATTCTCTTCAAGTTTTGGTTCACTCGATTTTACCTGCGGATAGCGTTGCTCTCAAAGATATCAAACCCCCCGTTTCACTTTATCTTGATTTCTGGGATATTGCTCTTCCGCTATTAATTATTGCAGTGATTATTTTTGTTATCATTATTATTACACGAAGAAAAAAGGGGTTAGCACTCATTCCTGAGAAGAAAAAGAAAATTATCCCCGCTCATGTGATCGCACTGAAAAAGATCGAACTGTTAAAGTTGCAGGATTACATCATAAAGGGTGATATAAAGTACTACTATGTAGAGATTTCCTGGATAGGTAGAGAGTATCTTGAGAATCGGTATCATAAGCCATTTCTTGAAATGACAGGATATGAAATTCGGCATGTGCTGAAAGATTTGAATGTTGAAAAAAGAATGGAAACCAATGCAATTCTTCAGGAAAGTGATCGTGTGAAATTTGCAAAATATATTCCTCCAATTCAAGATGCAGAGAAAATTCTGGATGAGCTTGTTGAAGTTATTCATGCAACAAAAAAGAAAGAGATCGAAGAGGAAAAAGATGCGGATTGAGTTTCTTAAACCTGCCTTTTTCTGGTTACTGCTTTTAATACCGCTTCTGATAATTTATGAAATTTTTATTAAAAGCAGGAAGAAACCGACAGTTCTCTATTCAAATATTCAGCTTCTAAAGCCCTTTATCTCAACAAAATCGCAAATTTTGTACTATCTCCGCTATATCTTTCATCTTTTGATATTTGTCGCATGTGTTATTGCACTTGCCAGACTGGTTATACCAGAGCGGTTTACTCGTGTGAAGGGCAAGGGCGTGGATATCATACTTGCAATGGATGTGTCAACCAGTATGCGTGCTATCGATTTTCAGCCAAACAATCGGCTATTTGTTGCAAAGGAAGAAGCGAGGAAATTTATTGAATCCCGACCAACAGATAGGATCGGGCTGGTCATTTTTGGAGGCAAGAGCTATACTCAGTGCCCTCTTACGATTGATCATAAAATATTGATCGAGCTGCTCGAGCAGATCAAAACAGGTATGATCGAGGACGGAACTGCAATTGGAATGGGAATTGCCACATCAATAAACCGTTTGCGCGACTCTGTCGCAAAGAGCAAAGTGATAATTCTGCTCACTGATGGCAGAAATAATTCAGGCGAGATCGATCCCATTACTGCTGCGACACTCGCAAAAGACCTTGATATAAAGATATATCCTGTCGGTGTAGGCAAGGAAGGTGTATCACAAATTCCCATTGATCACCCAATATATGGCAGACAATATGTATCCCAGCAGCTTGATATTGACATGGACACTTTGAACAAGATAGCCGAGATCTGCGGAACCGAGAAAGCGTCCCGTGCACAGAATCCCGAACAGTTGAAAGAGATCATGCAGCACATCGATAAAATGGAAAAAACCGAGATCACCGAAAAGGTTCATTACAGATATTATGACCTGTTTTATTATTTTCTATATGCAGCGCTTATTTTATTGGTTCTTGAGATTTTATATTCACGTTTTATATTAAAAAGGATACCATAAATGCGATTTGGAAATCCTGAAATTTTGTTGTTATTACTTCTCGTGCCTATTCTTATACTGCTTATGTACTTCTCAATAAAAAGAAGGAAGAAGGTTTTTTCCGAATTCAGCAGTCCGGAACTTCAGAAGAAGCTTATCACAAATCTGTCACACATTTCAAGAACACTGAAAAGTATTCTATGGATTTGCATAATCATATTGCTTATCATTGCAGCAGCACGTCCGCAGTGGGGTAAGAAATTGCAGATTCTCGAAGAAAAGGGTCTGGATATTGTCGTTGCGATAGATGTTTCTACAAGCATGCTTGCAGAAGACTTAGCACCAAACCGTATTCAGAGGGCAAAAAATTCTTTCATGACATTCCTCGATATGCTGACTGGCGATAGGGTAGGACTTATTATATTTGCCGGCGATGCTTTTGTTCAGTGTCCTATTACTTCTGATTATTCAGCATTGAAGATGTTCGCCTCTATTGTGGATGTGGGACTTGTTCCGGAAGACGGAACCGATATTGCCAATGCGATTTCAAAAGCAAGCACTCTTTTCACAGAGGACACTCAGAATCGCATAATGGTTCTGATCACTGATGGAGAAAATCTGCAGGGCGATTTCAAAAAAGCGGTAAAAGAAGCAAAAGAGAATCATATTATCATCTATACTCTAGGAATTGGAACACAAAAGGGAGCTCCTATCCCGCTTATCAATCATCAAACCGGAGAAAAAGAATATCTCAAGGACAAAGATGGGAATATCGTGCTCACAAAACTGGATTTCTCAAATTTGAGCTGGATCGCAAAAGAAACAAACGGGCTTTTCTTTCAGGTTTCTGCCGGACAGCAGGAAATTCGTGATATTCTTAATGATATCAGTTTGCTGGAAAAAGAGAAGATCGCAGAAAGGCGATACTCACAATATAAAGAGCAATATCAATTTTTTATCTTATTTGCCTTGTTTTTATTGCTGATCGAGTTTATATTATGGGAAAGGAAAATAAGATCATGAGAAAATTTTTTATAATTCTTGGATTATTAATAGTTCTGCTGGTGCAAAATTGCTTTGCATTGAATTATGAAAAAGTGCTTAAAAACGGCAATGCACAAAAAGCGTATCATAAAGAGGACTACAAGAAAGCTGAGGAACTTTTCAAGCAGAGCAGTATTGAATATCCTGAAGAGGGAAGAATACATTTTAATCTTGGAAATGCGCATTATAAAAATGAAAAATACGATGAAGCAATTGCGGAATATAAAGCCAGCTTGAAGAATGAAGATGTGAACAAATCTGAAGTTCTCTATAATATTGGTGATTCCTTTTTTCAGAAGCAGGAATACCAGAAAGCGATTGAATATTATCGGGATTCGCTTATAGAAAATCCAAAAGATGCTGATACTAAATACAATTATGAATTGACACGGCAGTATCTTCAGCAGCAGCAAGAACAACAACAGCAACAGCAAGATCAAGATCAGGATCAACAGGATCAGGAGCAAGAACAGCAGGATAAACAGCAGCAGAATCAAGACGAACAGAAACAGGATCAGGAAGAACAACAAGAGCGGGAGCAGCAACAGGAACAGGAAAATCAGGAACAGCAGCACGACGAGCAGGATCAGCAGAATCAACCGCAACCAACCGAAGAAGAGAAAAAGCAGGCACAGAGAATTCTTGACGCAATGCAGCGCTCTGAAGATGAAAATCAAAAAGAAAGAATGAAGAAATTACTTCAACAGGATCAGGGCAAAAAAGTAGATAAAAATTGGTAAAATGTTAAAAAAAATAATCTTGTTCGTACTTTTCCTTTCGATGATATCTTCAGTATGTTCTGCAAGCAATATCACCGTTACTTCCTATGTTGATAAGAATACAATAACCTTGAATGAATTACTTCATCTTACTGTGGAGATAAAATCCGACGAGCAGATCGGTGCCGAGCCAGAGATTCCGCAACTCACAGGATTCCAGATAGTTGGGCAATCTTCTTCAAGTTCCACTTCAATCGAAATAATCAATAATGAGATGTCGAGAACAGTCACACAGAGTTTTACATATTCTCTTCGTCCATTGAAAACCGGAAGCTTTACGATTCCTCCAATTTATACGAAGTTCAAGAACAAAACCTATCGCTCGAAAACAATAAATGTGACTGTGGTTGAAGCAAGCAGTAATTATCAGCAGTCCAAACAAAATTTACCGCAAAAGAATGATCGTTCTTCAAATAATGTGCAGATTTTTTTACAAGCAACGCCAAGTAAATCAGAGGTTTTTGTTGGAGAGCCATTTACGATCCGGTATGTACTTTACAGCAACAAAGGGTTGGTCGGGCTTAATGCTGAAAAAATGCCGGAGTTTTCCGGATTTGTAAAAGAAGAGACCTTTCAAACTAAGAATATTACCCATACACTTGAAGTTATAAACGGGATTCGTTATTATGCATATCATATAAGCAATTACACGCTTTTCCCAACCTATGCAAGCACTTTCACTCTGGATAAAATGGAACTGCTCTGCGCCTATGAAGTTCCTGCAAAGAGTTTCTTTGATTTCGGCACAACAAAGCGAGTGTATATTCAATCTAATACTTCTGTTATCAAAGTTAAGCCGCTTCCTCTCGCAGGACAGCCAAAGAATTTTTCGGGAGCAGTAGGACAGTATGATATTAAATCAGATTTGAGCTCCAAACTGCTTAAAACAGGTGAATCTGTGACGCTTACTCTAACCATATCAGGTTCCGGCAATATCCGCATGTTTGAGCCACCCACTTTGCCCGTTATTCCAAATATTGATACGTTCCCGCCCGAAGAAAGTGATGAGCTGTATCATCCCGATAATATTTCCGGTAAAAAAGTGATCAAATACATCCTCATACCAGAAGAACCGGGAACCTACGATCTGCCGCAAATTTCATTCACTTATTTTGAACCCCGTTCTGAAACCTATAAAACCATCTATACAAAACCTATGACGTTCACTGTTGAAAAGGGTAAGTTAACACCGGGTTCGCTGTCTTATATTCGTCCTCAGGATATTGATATTCAGGGCTTGGATATTCATTTTATCATTACAAAAAATACAATATCCGATTACAAGCTCATCATCTCACAGGCATGGTTCTGGATATTGATAATAATATCATTATTGAGTATTGTAGCTGCAATGATCATAAAGAAAGAACGTGAAAAATTGTTGCAGGATAAAGGATATTATCGCACGAGAATTTCCCATAAAAATCTTCAAAAGGACATTGGCAAGGTTCAGGCAGCTTTGAAGAGTGATGACATTTCTGGTTTTTTTGTCGCTGCGGATAATGCCTTGAAAAATTTCATTGCGAATAAATGTAATATTTCTGCAGGTGCCTCAAAGATCCAAGATATTACTGTAGTTCTTCAAAAACGAGGAGTTCCTGAGAATTATATTAAAGAAATTATTAATTTCCTCAAAATGATGGATAGCGTACGTTTCGGAGGTTTGAAGTTCTCCCATGAAGAGCTCGAAGAAAAGTATCAGGAATTGAACAATATACTTCAAAACCTTTCCAAGACTAAATTCAGGAAAAAAAGATGAAAAAAATAATCTGTTTATTAAGCATTTTATTCCTTGTTCCCACACTGATTCTTGCTAAAGATTATGATATCAGCGCTGGTAATAACGCATATCAGGAACAAAATTATCAGAAAGCTGAAGAAGAGTATATGAAGCTGGTTAACGAGGGTGTGAAGAATTATGAACTTTTCTATAACCTTGGCAATACTTGCTTTAAACTCAATGACATCGGCAATGCCCGTCTTTACTATGAAAAAGCTGCGAAGTTCAAGCCACTTGATGAAGAATTGAAAGAAAATATTACGATGCTGCTGGCAAGCATAAAAGATAAAGAGGAAGTAGAGAGATCATTCCTTGAAACCATTTTACTAAAACTTTATTATACATTTTCAATCAATCTTCTTGGTGTGTTCATTCTCATATTTTTTATTCTAATGATGCTTTTCATTGTTCTTATTATTATAAGCAGAAGCATGGTTCTTAAGAGGTTGGTAAAGATTTTCCTCGTTGTTTTTGCAGTTATATTTTTTATCGTGGTAATGACCGAAGTGATGAGAATTCGTGATTTCTACTCTGATAATAATGCAGTTATTCTAAATGAAGTAGTTATCGCATACAGCGGACCGAGCGAGGATTTTCCACAGGTTTTCACAATACATGAGGGACTGAAAGTTTCAATTGAAAGATACGACAATGACTGGGTGCTGATAAAGCTTCCATCTGGAAATGGGGGATGGATCGTTGGTTCTGCAATAGGAATTATCTGACATGAAAGTGAAGCGCACTTCAGAGAATGCTCAGACTCTTGGGATCATTGGATTCATACTTCTTGTACCTGCCGTGCTTTCCTGGATTTTATTTATTCTACATCTTTCTCACATAACAAATTTGTTTAAGATCATATTTGAAGCAATTCCTGTGTTGATGCTTATTTTTGTGACGCTGAATCCTCTGGGTGCTATTGCTCTTGGTGTGTTTTCCAATGCATATGAAAGCAGAAATATTTACGCAAGAACAGCTTCGATCGGGGGAGTCATTCTTATTGGATTTCTTCTTATAGCTATAATAATTCGATAATGCGAATCTGTGCCTAACTTCTTTGATGTAATAGCACACGGATTTTCACCGATGAACACAGATCAAGAATTAAAATAATTTTCCATTTTCTTAATTTCTTTTTTTGTATTTTTCGTGTTTTTCGTGGTTAATTCTCTTATTCAAATTTCCAATTACCAATTTCAAATTAATAGCACACCCTCGCAGATTAAGAATTAAATGTATTTCTCTTCATTTTATTTTCTGGATCAGTGTTCACCCTGTGAAATAATCCCGATACATCTGGATTCCCACTTCGCAGGATTTCACGGGGTAAATCAGTTTCATCAGTGTAAATCTGTGTGCCATTCTTCAATGTAATAGCTCACGGATTTTCACGGATGAACACAGATGGATATATTTTATTTTTCTTCATTTTTTCTTATTCTTAATCAGTGTTTATCAGCATCATCAGCGTTTATCTGTGTTCCATTTTTCATTTTTCATTATTTAGTCCACTCTAAAAAGTTCAATTTAAGAAATCGAGAAACCGTTCCCAGTGAAATAAAAAAGAAAAGCATTTCACGGGATAAATAAAACGGTTAATGCATTTTTTTGTTTCATTAACATAAGAAGATAGGAACTTCCAACCGATTCACTTGTCCCGTTAAATTTGTATTCATTTAACTGGGATCGGTTTCCATATATTTAAAAAATTTTCTAACATATTTCTAATCATAACCTTTTTATGGTAAACTCATTATTCATTTATTTTTTCCTCACAACTGCAATGTATAAACGATATATTTAACTTTGCGAAAGAAATGCAACTTTCGCAAAGATGTTATTTCACAATTTCCAATTTCAAATTCCCAAGCTTTATTAAGAAATATTTTGACAATCTTTTGGGCAGAAAACTTTCTTATTCAAAAAAATTTGAACATAATAAAAATTCATGTATATCTTAATTTTAGGTTTATTCGCAGTTATAATCTTTTCAGTATATGAATATTATTCACATCATACATACAGAAAAAAGATACCCCTGATTATTCATGTGAACGGAACCCGCGGAAAATCCAGCGTAACGCGACTTATTGCTGCAGGTCTGCGTGAGGGTGGAAAAAGAACAATTGCAAAGACAACCGGTTCTGCGCCCCGCATCATTCTTGAAAACGGAGATGAAATTCCCATACAACGCCCTCGAGGACCGAACATCCGTGAGCAGGCCAAGATATGTAAATTTGCAGCAAAACGCTCCTCAGAAGTCCTTGTGCTCGAATGCATGGCTGTTATGCCGGAATACCAGTGGGTAACTGAACATAAGATCGTGAGATCAGATATTGGTGTGATAACGAATATCCGCCTTGATCACCTCGATGTTATGGGACCGGGTATAAAAAATGTAACCTATTCCATTTGTAACACTATACCCGAGAAAGCACTATCATATACAAGTGAGAAGAAGCTGTTTCCTTATATAAAAGAGATCGCAGATAAAAAGCATACCAAACTTTACCTCAGTGATCCGGAAGTAATTTCCGATGAAGTACTGGATGAATTTTCGCACATCGAGCATAAGGATAATATCTCTTTGGCTCTGGATGTTTGTAAAGCGTGTGGCGTGGAAAGGGATGTTGCACTCGAAGGAATGAAAAAGGCAAAACCCGATATCGGCGCAACCACTCTTTTTCATATTCATGAAGATGAAAGAGAGGTATATTTTGCTCATTCCTTTGCTGCCAATGACCCCGAATCTACTGAATTTGTCATCCAATCTGTAAAAGAACTCCATCCTGATATTGAGTTCTGTGGATTTATTCTAAATACTCGCGCAGATAGGATGTTCCGATCAAAACAGCTTGTGAAAATGCTCGAAAACATTGAATTCGATGGACTTTATCTCATCGGGCAGGAAACTGCAACAGTATTTTCTTATGCTCAGAATCACAAACTTCCCATGCCAAAAGTGCATAATTTCGGATGGGTTACAGGCGAACAGTTAATGAATAAGCTGGATGAAGTTAAAACAAAAAATATTCTGCTGATAGGCATTGGAAATATAGGTGGGAATGGCGGAATTATAGTGGATTATTTTAAAGAAAAATCAGAGATCGGAGAATCATAAATGTTTGAAGTTGCAATAGGTTTAGGTGTTTTAACCAGTCTCTTCTTTTTGGAAGCATTTGGCATTACTGCAGGCGGTATTGTCGTGTGCGGGTACATCGCATTATATCTTCATGAACCCTTTACAATAATAGTTACTTTAGCGATCAGTTTTGCAGTATATGGAATCGTGAAATTCCTTGGCATGTTCATGTTCATGTATGGACGTCGCAGGATGGTCATTTCAGTTCTTCTGGGTTTCATAATCGGGTGGCTTGTTCGTTCTTTCGGATTGTTTTCCTACATTCCAGGTGATCAGGTCGTACGTGTGATCGGTTACATCATTCCGGGTTTGATCGCGAATTCAATGGAGCGTCAGGGCATCATTCAAACTATTTCGGTCATGGGAGTGGCAGCAGTCATTGTACGGCTGATCCTCATTCTTGTATTTGGCGGACAACTAATAGGATAAATGAAACTCATTAAAAAATATCCAATGTCCAACCAGCCGTTGCTAAGGCTATGGCTCGGCAAGCAAGGAATATCCAATCCCTGTGAAATAAATAACAAAGATTTCACGGGACAGGTGATGAAGGAAAAATAAATGTCTAATTTTCGTTTGAATATGAAACAGTTAAATACTTGGATATTGGACATTCCGTGTTCGATATTGGAAATTCAGATCCTTTTATCTCACTATATCGACACACTTAAAATTAAAAAGAACCATAAATGAATTGAGGAACAATGTACATACCAAGCGCACATTCTAAAATCAGTGTTATCATACTTTTAATTATAGCGATCGGATTGTTTTTATGGGTAAATTCCTCACGGGTGTGGGTGAAAGAAAAATTCTATGATGAGAAATTTCAAGCTGCAGAGCTCACAAAACTGGCAACCGACGTGGTCAGAGAATTTAGAATTCAGCAGGGCTATACTTTTGATGAATTGAATGACCCGAACAGATCCGGTCTTATCGGCGAGAAATATTCACTCATTACCACAGATAGGGGAGATCTCACTGCAAAATTGACCACTCTCAATCCAAATATTTCAGCGATTATTGTAGAATTTTTCAAGAAAGCCAAACTCAAAAAAGGCGATGTCATTGCAGTGAATGTAACCGGTTCAATGCCGGCTCTCAATATTGCAGTACTTAGCGCTGCAAAGGTGCTCGGGCTCGAAGTTGTGCTCATCAGTTCTGTCGGCGCATCTATGTTTGGTGCAACAGACCCTTACTTTACGTGGCTGGATATGGAAACATTGCTCAATGAAAAGAACTTACTTCATTATAAAAGTGCTGCAACATCTCTTGGTGGAGGGCGTGATCTTGGACGCGGATTGAGCAAAGCAGGTCGCGATCTTATCATCGAAGCAGCGGTGCGTAATGATGTTGAGCTCATTCAAGAGAAGAGTCTGGAAAAGAATATCGAGCTCAAGATGGATGTCTTTGAAAATAAATATCCCGATGATGTCGATCTGTATGTAAATGTAGGCGGCGGACTATCCAGTCTTGGAGATGCTATTAATGGACGCTTGCTTCCACCTGGACTTCACAGGCATGTGCTCACGCGCAACATTCCCAAAAAAGGAACGATGTTTCTCTTTGCAGAAATGGGAGTGCCTGTTATTCATCTGCTCGATGTACGAGCACTTGCAGAGGAATACGATCTTCCTATCTCGCCTGTGCCATTACCGGAACCCGGAACAGGAGCAATGTTCCTCGAAGAGCGTTATAATCTTACCATAACTGCTATCGCACTGGCAATTCTTATGATCTTAATTGTGATCGTGATTTTCTTTGACAGGCGTCAACAGCAGTTCAAAGAGGAAAATGCGAGCTGAGGAAAAATATCCAATGATGAAAAATAAAATAAATGATAAAGAAAAGTAAGAGAGAAGAAAACAATCATAAAGAGTTCGATTTGCAGGATCGATTTATTGATTATACGATTATATTCTGGTTGCTAAGCCCTGCAGTTTGTAGGAAAAAAGATGAAATGCTCGATATTTTCTCAACCCCCTCTAACTCCCCCTATGCAAGGGGAGAACTTATCTCATTTTGTTGCAGGCAGTTCCCTTCCCTTTTAATAGTGGGAAGGGTTAGTTTACCACGTGAAATCTCTTTTTTATTATTTCACTGTGGGGATGGGGGTCACAATAACTCCAATGATGAAGGAATAGAATGAAAAAGTTATTTATTGTATTTATTATTTTAATCTCAAGCTTGCAGCTCAGCGCCCAGCAATCAGAACTAACATTCTCTCAGAAACCCCAGGAATTCGTGCTCTATAACTTAAATAGCCAAAAAATGTATTCTTACTACCTCGTCCCCTCAAAGAGGAATATTACTCTCTCAATATCAAATCTTGATACTCTCGAGATCTATTCCAGAATATTCTTTGAACAAAAAGCAGATTCTCGTTCTTATGATTATGTGCTCACATACAATGCACTTGCAGATACAATTCACAAAATCTGCCGGAAAAGCAGCGTTACAAGAGGAGTGAACGGACAGGCAGTTTCTACCTATAACAAATCGGTGATCGCACTAAATGATACTCAAAATGAAATTAGAATAATTAACATTTCACCAATGCCGGTTCTCTTCAAATTTGATTACAATTCGCCTTCCAATTATTCAGCTCAGCATGAATATATTGCTTATAGTCCAGATGTGTACAGCGATGAAAAAATACTTGTGCTCAATGACAAAGAATACACCTATTACGAACCCAAAAATAACGAGATAAGTCTCGATCTCGAAGGTCCGATATATCTCAAGATCATAAGCCGGGTGATCTTTGATATGCCAGCAACCAAGAAAATTGATTATCAGTTTGATGTATATGATAATGATAGCTTATTAGCTTCCTTCAGCGAGGTTGGATATAAGTCTTCAAAATCTGTCTTGACAAACAATATCGAGCAAATTCCCTCAACCGGTGATGTGAATATCTTGCATTTTGATAAAGGTGCCCATCATATTGAGATCAGGAAAACGTCCAATAATCATGAAGTGATGTTTAGATTTTATATTAATAAAACAGCGGTGTACGTGGGGGATAAATGAAAAGAATAATTTTCATTTGTTTTGTATTTTTGATGAGTGGGCATACACTTTCCGCTCAGGATTTTGAGTTTGATCTATTCAACAAGATCGATATCAGAACCTATTATGACAGCAATGTGCTCAACCTTTCTGACAAAGATATTGATGAGTTCCTTGCTGGACAGGATCCCGATAAGTATGATTTCAAATCAGTCGATGATATTGTGAGCACTTTTGATATTGAACTGGGATTTAAGCATAATCTTGTGATGGGACATACGCAGATAAGCAAGTTTAAACTTTCTTATGACAAATACTGGAAAAACGGATTCAAGGACTTTAAATTTCTGAGTTTTGAGCTAATTCAATATTTCAGCAAATACGTTGATGTACGTGCAAAGTACTCCTATTATCCTTACATTTTTATCAACAAATATAAGAGCAATTTCTATTCTCCATACGAATATCACGATTTCACATATTCTAAGAACCTCGTGCTTTCCGGTATTAATATTCGCATCCTCGATTTTGCAGAATTTGGGTATAATTTTAAATATTCCAATCAAAACTATAATGATTATTTCCCGGAATATGATGCTTACAATTTCATCAATGAGGGATGGATCGGTTTACGACCAATGGAAAATACTAAGATAAAATTCAAATATTCTTATGTGCAGTCCATTGCACAAGCGGAAAAGGTGTATGAGCCGGGCAGCATCGAGATCCGTGATCCTTCTTATAATTCTAACATTATTTATACATCACTCTCACTTCCGATCATAGGCGGACGTTGGAATAAACCGATCAAATTTTTTACCAGTTTCAAATGGGAGAATCGCTACTTCCAATCACCTTTTTCACCAGTTGTTGATCCCTTCCATTCCAGAAGAAAAGATAACATTTTTCATTATGAGGGTTGGCTTATCTATCCTCTGTGGCACATTCTTGATTTCCGCACTTTCTTTACCTATGAAAGTAGAAATACAGAATCACCCAATGGCACGCTGGTTTCCGATGAAAAGGACTATATCACACGAACTTACGGAGTTTCGTTACAGGTGAGATTCTAAAGCTATTTCAAAAATAATTTATAACTGCCATGCAACTCTGTGTGGCAGTTTTTTTTAATACATCTTGAGACATGCCTGCCAGGGCGCAGCGTAGCGTAGACTGGTCGAAGAGCATGTCTTAAGTGTATTACACAAATTACTTATCACGAGCTCCTCGACTTGTGACAAGGTAATTTGAGAATGGAGTTCAGAGCGACATAGTTGTATAATTCATTCTGAACTCCACTCTGGATAACCCGGTGAAAAAAAAAATTTTTTCACACGTTAAAAATTCTGCTGGAAGGCCATTCTAAATTATGCTTTCATGATCGAGTGAATAATATATATACACGACAAAATTTACGGAGTTTCATTACAAATAAAATTTAAAAAAAAATTTGACAACAAAAAAATAATTAAGTTTAAATTGCCTTAAATCAATGATGAGTAGGAGAAAAGATGTTAAAATCTATGATTAATCCCGATTCATCGGGGAAAAAGAGAAATTTAGTTCTCGGATTTATGTTGATAATGTTATTAGCAATGACCACAAACCTGATGGCTGCAAACGAGGTAGTATCCAATACAAATGATTCAGGAGCCGGTTCTCTACGATGGGCAATTACTTATGTCGGAGTCGGAGACGAAATCACCTTCAGTATAACAGGAACGATTATCCTAACATCAGAAGAATTAGCCATTGATAAAAATATGACGATCACCGGTCCCGGGGCAGATCAACTTTCAATAGATGGTAATAACAGTTCCAGAATATTTCTGATTGATGATAATAATCCTGAAAAAGAATCTAACGTTACTATTACCGGTTTGACTATAACAAACGGAAATGCATATAACGGCGGCGGAATATACAACTACAGCGACAATTTAACCTTAGAAAATTGCACCATCAGTGGAAATAGTACTGCTAACGACGGCGGCGGGATTTACAACGATGGTGTTTCCGGCACATCCAGCCCCACCCTGACCAAATGCACCATCATCGGAAATACTGCGCAAGTCGCATGTGGGGACTAGAACAATGGTATTCTAGGCACATCCA
>JAUWMT010000087.1 GCA_030613025.1 Candidatus Cloacimonadota bacterium | reverse complement strand
AGTATATTGAAGATTTGATAAAAGAGTAGTCACGCAGAAGGTCGTCCCCCCGATACATCGGGAGAAAGTCCCGTCGCTCCCGCCATTTTATTTATTCAAGAATTATAGCGTCTTTCGAATTTCAATAATATTTTTATTTTTCACGCAGAAGGTCGTCCCGATAAATCGGGAAATCCCGTCGCTCCCGCCATTTTTATTTGGTTATTATGTATTACACTTATATCATTTATTCTGAATCAGCAGATAAATATTATACTGGTCATACTCACGATCTTGATTTACGACTTAAACGACATAATGAGGGGTGGACACGTTCAACTAAAGCAGGAATTTCGTGGAAGATAGTTTATAGTGAAGCATATCAAACCAAGTCAGAAGCTATGAAACGTGAGTATGAGATCAAGCATCAGAAAAGCAGAAAGTATATTGAAGATTTGATAAAAGAGTAGTCACGCAGAAGGTCGTCCCCCCGATACATCGGGAGAAAGTCCCGTCGCTCCCGCCATTTTATTTATTCAAGAATTATAGCGTCTTTCGAATTTCAATAATATTTTTATTTTCCACGCAGAAGGTCGTCCCGACGAGTCGGGGAGTCCCGTCGCTCCCGCCATTTATTATTAACATAAAGTTAGAATGACCTTTCAAGGTTTCCAATCGTTTTATTATCTTTCAACCCAGAGATAGTCTTATCAAATAATTTTTTATTGACATTATTAATCATAAATATTTTGTGGTTACCAAATTTTGATATATATTCTTTAGAAGGAGAAAAATGTTAGAAAAAGAGTTCAATTATTTTAAGATTAATAGAGATTCCTTAATAAAAAAATACAACAAAAAATATATAGTTATTGTTGGTGAGAAAGTTGTGGGTGTTTATGATAATCGAATCAAAGCTTTAAAATCCTCAGCTTCAAAATATGGATTGGGTAATTTTTTAATTGAATATTGTACTGATGATTTAAGCTATTATAATTGGTCCTTTGCTAATTGGTGTTTCGCTAAATGATAAAACTTCATGCTTTTACAACAAGATTTAATTGTTTAACAAGCACAATAATAACTGATATATCTATTCAGGAACCTGTAACAGGTAATACTTTGGAAAAAGGAATTAAAGGTTTATGGGATACTGGAGCTACTGGAAGCGTTATTTCTAAAAAAATTGTAGATGAGCTAGGCTTAATACCAACGGGAAAAACTTTGGCTTCAGGGATTCACAGTACAATAGAGGTTAATACATACATTGTTAATGTTGCCTTACCAAACAGAGTTGTTGTTCAAGATGTTAGAGTAACTGAAAGCCCTCAGTTTAATCATTTTGATGTATTGATTGGAATGAATATCATTGCACTTGGTGATTTTGCTTTTACAAATAAAAATGGTGCTTCATGGTTTTCTTTTAGAATCCCATCAGTTGAACATCTCGATTTTGTCCCTAAATCAATAGATCACAACCTGAAGGCAGATGGATTAAATAGAAAACAACGAAGACAGAAGATAAAGGAAATCAAAAAGAAAAAATAGGATAATTTTATATTTATTAAGTTCCCTCTATTAAGGGATTTTTCTTAAAATTATCTTTTACCTACAAATTCACATAAAGGACCTAGTCTATTAAATCTAACTATTTGTAATAAGAAAGCCCGGAGATTTACATCCCCGGGCATGATTATATTTTGAACTTATTAAATTCTATTTCATCAATATATAAATAAATTCTGATATATCGGGATTAACGAATGTGGATCATCTTTCCTGAATAAGTGCTCTCTCCAGCTTTCAGGGTATAGAAGTAGATACCATGAGCAACTTTCGCGCCAGATTCATCTTTGCCATCCCAGTATGCTGATGCTTCGATATCTTCACTTGCTAAAACTAACGGCAACGTTTTAACCTTTTCACCGATAATATTGTAAATTGTTACTTCAGCTAATGCAGACTCTGAAAGAGTGAACCTTATCTTCGTTGAACTTCTAAATGGATTAGGCGAGTTCTGAATAGCATATATTACTGGTTTGGTAGGTGAAGGATGCCCGGGACTATCCGGAATTTCGATCATTACACTATTAAAGTGATTAACTTCTCCACCAAGATCCACACTCTCAATCCAATACCAATATTCATCTCCAGGTATTGCTTCTAGCATATTGTCTTCATAAATATAAGAATGTGGTTCTGATGTAGTGCCATGACCTTCAATTAAATCAGATATTTTATTAGCTGTTGTAAAATCATCCTCTATATTACAATATACATACCAGCCAATATTATCTATCTCTGATTGTGTAACCCAATATAAAGTAGGAACATTATTAAGATATTGGGCAGTGAATGTTGAAAGTTCAACAGGTAAAGTTTCATATCCATTGATCACAAATGCCAAGTCAATAGATTCTGAAAAATCCGGTGGATAGTAAAGCGGTTCCCAAGATGGCTTAACAAAATCTATAGCCCATACCGCGTTATCCATAAAGTGGGGGCTAATTGAGGTCTTCCAACCCCAATATACGTCTTCATCAATAATATTTGCAGAGACATTTAACCAATAGATGGTCCCTGCTACTTGCGGGATTCTTATTTCTTCTGGGAGGAAAAAATTGTACTGGAAGTAATTATAGTGGTTTTCCGTAAAATATTCAATCGAAGGATCAAACCAACCTTGGAGACCTTCACCATACCATCTTATTTGGAATTCATCCGATGAGAACCCATGCTCCCACACAAGCTCTCCAGGCATGCTATAAGGTGGGTCAGGTATATCTTGGTGTACACTCAGACTGAACGATATAATAGACATTATATCGTCACCTAGCCACGAGCCCCAGATATGGATATCCCAGATCCAGCCGGTTTCTGTACACTGCCAATCGTCTGCAAGCACTTTAGGATAAGTCGCTTTTACATCCCAACCATTTGGGTCAGGAAGTTGCGGATAGTGCATTTTGTGTCCATGGCCCACATCCCAGTCAGCCATTGCAAATCCGGCTAATGACATAAGAATAAACAAACAAATAAACTTTTTCATGTTAAAGCTCCTTTTTTGCTTTTTCGTTAATATTAAAATAATTCCTAACATTGACGTTAACAAGATACATTGAGTTTTTTATAAAATGCTCACCTATCTAAGACATTCACTTTTTTCTTAAAAGAATCACTTTTTAACTATTTTCCAAAAAGAACAAACATTCTTATTTTACCTTCATTTGAATATAGAAAATTACTAAATCTAATTAGGATTTTAAATAAAATTTTGTCAAATTTGTTATGGATTAATACCTTTTTTGTGTTGCTATTTTTTAGTACTGACTCTTTTCACATAAAACAATATTATCCGGCTACATCAAGATTCCCCCACGGCAAGAGAATTACGAAATACGAATAAACTTTCAATTACGAGTAAAAATGCTTCCTAATGATAAGTCAATTGTGAAATGACGTAAATTGAATTTTAATAAAGTTTGAAACCTTATCCCCCGATGAAATATTCAGCAAGCTGATTTCACGGGGTAAACTACCCTTTTTCTAGTTGAGGAGAAGTCAATATAATGAATATAAAAACTCAATTATCATTTCAAATCGAAACTTGACATGACACTAGCTTTCTTTCGAAAAATTCTCGTTTTTAACCACGAATTCACATAAAAAAAATAGTCATTCTTGAGGGAGTGAAACGACCGAAGAATCTCGCAAAAACGTTAGTCTATCCACTTGGGATATCCTTCGCCTTTAGTTAAAATTCAGGATTCGAGGATGGCAATGCTCAATATCCTGGTATATTTACAGGTCCATTCACTGCTGTGACTAATTCCCGCAGTTAGAAATATCCCCTTTTATTATGTAAGTCTATCTTGCACTTTGCAAACGAAGAATAAACGCAGTACCATTTGGCTTGTTATCTTCAACAGAAATTTCTCCTCCCCATCGTTTAACAGATTCATTTACGATATACAATCCAATTCCCGTATTACCTTTCTTGCCATATATAAATCCTTCATCAAATATTTTATTCTTAATTTCATCAGGAATACCTATTCCATAATCTGCAATTCTTAATAAACAAATTTTACCGGATGAACTAATTTCTATGTCGATTTTCCTGGTTCCACTGTGAGTAATTGCATTGCTAATAATATTGTCAATTACCGAGTTAAAAGCATCATCAGCAAGGATCTGTTCTTTACCGGTAACAGTAAATTCGATATCAGGATAGTTTTTTATTACCTTATTTACAACTTCTGAAATTTCAATAAATTTTAAATTCTCAGATGCGATCAGACTTTCATGTTCCCTCATTTTATTGATTAATTTTACACTTTTATCAACCTTTAGTAACGCTTCTTCAAGCATTGATTTATCTTTACTTTCTTTATAAAGATTTATTGCACTATCAATAATCGAAAGGTTATTTATAATATCGTGTCTTAGGATTTTATTGATAAAATGAAGTTGCTCTTCACGTATTTCAAGTTTTTTATTTTTTATCTGGATAACTTCATTTACTTTGGCGAGTTCAACATTTTTCAATCTATATATTTCAGCTTCTTTTTCTTTCTTTTCTGTTTCATATTTGGTTTGCATTTCAGCAATTTGCCTGCTTTTCTGTTCGTTAAATATTTCTTTTTCCAAATCAGTATATTTCTTATGATATTGAAGTGCTTGTTCAAAATCTTCCTGTGCTTCATATAATCCCGAAAGAGCTTTAATTGCATCAATTTCTAATCCTTTTGCTCCAATTTCGCGTGCTAATGGCAACGATTTTTTCAGATATTTATGCGCCAAGTCATGATTCTCAAGTTTGGTATAAATTATTCCTAAACTAGTACAGGAAACGATAATGCCATATTTGTCTGAAATATCTTCGAAGATTTTTAAAGCTTTCAGGTGATATTCAGTAGCTTTATCATCATCTTTTTTATCACTATAAATATTTCCAATATTGATGTAAGAAACTGCAATTGTTCGTTTATCTCCAATTTCTTCTTTGATCTTTAATGCTTTTAAATGATATTCCAGGGCAAGATCAAGATTTCCCTGTTTTCCATAAATAATCCCGATATTATTATATGAAATTGAAGCCCCTCGTTTATCTCCGATTTCTTCCTTGATTTTCAATGACTTAAGGTGATATTCTAATGAGCGATCGTAACTTTCTTGTTTTTGATAAATATTTCCGATATTATTTAAAGATGCGGAAAGACGTTTTTTATCATCCATTTCTTCCCAGATCCTCGAAGCGTCAAAATAAAATCTCAATGCCTGATCGTAATTGCCTTGTTTTTCATAAATTGCCCCAATATTGTTTTTAGAAACGGCGATTCTATTATTATTACCCATTTTCTCATAGATTTTCAGGGCTTTGAGGTAAAATGCCATTGCTTTGTCATAATCACCTCTGACATGATAAGATATACCAATAATATTATAACTACGTGAAATTCCCGGATCAGAGCCAAGTTTTTCTGCCAATGCAAGAGCTTCGTTCGCATATTGTTCTGTTTTCTCCGGCTCAGAGTTATAGAGAGCAAAAGCTAAATCATTTAATTTTTCCACCCTTTCTTCACCTGAAACTGTTTTTAATTTTTCCTCGATTTCTTTTATCTTATTCAAAATTCATTCCTTTCTTCTAAAACGAAGAATAGACACAGTACCATTTGAATTGACGTATTTGACAGAAGCATATCTTCGAAACTTTCTGAGATTTATTTGTTTTCAATAAGTCATAGTTTAAATCACTTCCGTCAAGATAAACAAGTTGCAATAGATACGAAAAATTTAGGGTTATGAAAGATATTTTTCTAAAATATTGACAGTAAATACCACAAGAAATCTCTGAATTACTATGAAAAGAATTCTATTAACAAATGATGACGGTGTTTTTGCAGAGGGGATCGAAGAACTGGCAAAGGTTTTAAGAAGAAAATATCATGTAACTATTGTTGCTCCTGATAGAGAACGAAGTGCAGCTTCACATTCTCTCACGATCCATCACCCCCTTCGTATTTTCAAAATAAAAGAAGATAAATATGCAGTAGATGGCACTCCAACCGATTGCGTAATTTTAGCAACACATAAAATTATTAAATCAAAAATTGATCTCGTGATCTCAGGAATAAATAACGGTCCGAATATGGGTGAGGATATTCTCTATTCCGGTACTGTTGCCGCTGCAATCGAGGCAATGAATCTTGGACTTCCTGCCCTTGCTGTATCAATGGGTTTTCGGGATAAAGGGGATTTTAAGGAAGGCGCGGAAATACTCCTTCATATGCTCGAACATGATCTCTTTTCCATAATGTCAGCGGAATCTATTTTGAATATCAACTTGCCACCTGTTCCCTTAAAAGACATTAACGGCTTCAAGGTTACCAAGCTGGGACATCGTGTGTACAGCGACTTCATAAAGGAGAGACATGATCCGCGAGGGCGTCCCTATTATTGGATCGGGGGTCAGACGCCAAGCTGGACAGGTGGAGTGGAAACTGATTTTCATGCAGTTGGCGAAAATAGTGTTTCCATCACTCCTATTACGATCGACATGACCAAGTATGCCTATTTTCCTCAGATTGAAGAGTGGATTGAGAAGAATCAGCATAAATGATGCTAATCAGTAAAATTTAAAAATCTGATTTACTTAAGACATGCTCTCCGACATGTCTCAAGAAAATCAACGTAGAGGACTTGTCACAAGTCGAAGAGCTTGTGATAAGTGCGAAAAGAATATAATGAAAATTAAGCGAGAGCAATATCAGGAAGGGATTATCATTCATTTCTACAATCGAGTAGCACATAATGAACTACTTTTTCGTGAAGACAAAGATTATGCCCAATTTCTAAAATCGTTTAAAAAATGCGTTAAAGAAATTCCTTCATCGGTTTATGCTTATTGCCTTATGCCGAATCATTTTCATTTCTTACTGAAACAAAATAGTACAATACCTTTGTACAAGATTTTTAACAAAATTTTATCATCCTATGTGCAGAAATTTAATATAAAATATGCTCGCAAAGGATCGATTTTT
>JAUWMT010000039.1 GCA_030613025.1 Candidatus Cloacimonadota bacterium | reverse complement strand
TGATTTTCGTTCGTATGAAACATAGTGATTTCCTTAAAAAATATTACTTATTTAACCATACTAATATTTGATCATTACTTTGTGTAAAGTATTTTGTGAACTATATTGAAAGGTTTTTAGAGTGAACTCATATATAATTATTCACCACAGAGCGCACAGAGAACACCTGTCTCCATTTCATTACGCCGTGGCAGGCAGAGGGTAATAAAATATTTTCCATTTTTCATTTTCCATTTTTCATTTAATCAGCGTTCCATTCTTTTTTAGTTTAGATAGGAAAGAGGATCAACAGCTTTTCCGAGTTTTCGGATTTCGAAGTAGAGTCCGTCAGTGTCCATAAGATAATTTTTTCCGGAGTATGCAATGATATCTGATTGTACGATCTTCTGTTCTTTGTGCACAGCGAGTTTATCATTGAAGCCATAAAGACTATAAAAACCATTTTGATGATCAATGATCACAAGATTTCCTTTGTTTTCAAACCATCCTGCAAAGGCAACCACTCCTGATGCGATAGATCTAACCGGAGTGCCGTACGCAGTTTTGATGTATATGCCTTCGCTTTTTATGATTGCATTTGTATTGTTGATTTTATGGATGCCATATCTCTGAAGGATCTCACCCTGTACTGGCCAGACGATACCGTCATGAAAGGAGAATGTATATTCTTTACCGTATTTTTCAGCTTCCTTTTGGGCAATGAAATTCTCAAGCGCAGTAATACCCTCTTTCAGCGAACTGATCTGGTGTCGGTATTCCACTTCTATCTGCTCGATAAATGTCAGCTCCTGCTCATTGGCTTCTTTTTTTGTGAGAATGGTATTATAATTTGATTTTGCGTACTCAATATTTGTAAGAAGCTGCCTGAGCTGATTTTCTTTCTGTTCACTCAAGTCATGATGTTGTGCCAGAAAATTTTTCAAACTATCGAGATTGTTCAAGAGAGAATGTGCACAGAGTTGCAGTCCCCGGGACATCCAATTGTTTAGTGGATTATGATCAAGAAAAATGCTTCTATAATGAACATAGGCAAGGTTTTCCACCAGTTCATTAAGAATGTCCTTGTTCTCGTCAAAGTACTGTTCGTTTTGGATGATCGTGGATTTAAGACTGTCAATATCCAGTTCTGTCCGATATTTCTGATTGCGGTACTCATCCACTTGAGCTTGGAGAGATTTCAATTTTTTAATATGTGAGTAGATGGTGTTTTTTTGGGTATTCTTATCTGCAAGAAGCTCTTCGATCATCTGCTGGGTGTTTTGGATCTCCTTTTCAAGCTCAGAAATCCTGTCTTTTGTTGTTTGTGTAATATCAGCACAAATATAGCTGATGCACAAGAGAAGTATAATAAGGATGCAAGTTGCAATTTTCATATAAAACAAATATGAAAGGGCAAAAAAAACTGTCAAAAATTTGTAGTATTTATTGACGTGTGAAATTTGAGTTCTTGAAGGACGTTATAAAAAATATGATAAATATTTATGATTATACTCTAAAAAGGTTATGGTTAGAGATATGTTAGAAAATTTTCAAATATTTGGAAACCGATCCCAGTTAAATGAATATGGATTTCACGGGATAAATGAATCGGTTGAAAGCTCCTATCTTCCTATTAACCACCAACTTAAGTTGGTGGTTAATGAAACAAAAAAATGAATTAACCGTTTCAACGGTTTCTCGTTTATTAAAACTTGCTTTTTATAGTGGGTACATAATTAAAATTATTAAATAATATACGGAGGCGTAATGAAAAAAACCTATAAACCGATCGATGGTAACACTGCTGCTACTCATGTTGCCTATGCATTTTCCGAGGTTGCAGCGATCTATCCGATCACTCCGTCCTCACCAATGGGGGAATTTGCAGATGCCTGGGCCGCAGAGGGCAGAAAAAATATTTTCGGTCAAACTCTTGATGTGATTGAAATGCAGTCTGAAGGCGGTGCGTCCGGTGCAGTGCACGGATCACTTTCTGCAGGCGCAATGACCACAACCTTCACAGCATCTCAAGGACTTATGCTGATGCTTCCTAATATGCACAAAATTGCAGGTGAGATGCTTCCCACAGTATTTCATGTATCAGCCCGTTCGCTTGCGTGCCAGTCACTCTCAATTTTTGGAGATCATTCAGACGTGATGTCTGCAAGAAATACCGGATTTGCACTTGTTGCAGCCGGTTCGATCCAGGAAACAATGGACCTTGCAGTGGTTTCACACCTTGCAACTCTTAAATCAAAAGTGCCGTTTTTGAATTTCTTTGATGGATTCCGAACCTCTCATGAAATTCAAAAGGTCGAGATACTGCCATATGATGAACTTGCACAAATGGTTGATATGAAGTATGTTCAGGATTTCAGAAAACGTGCAATGAATCCTGAATGCCCGATGCTCAAAGTCGGCGCGCAAAATCCGGATGTCTATTTCCAGGGCAGGGAAACGGTCAACAAGTTCTATATTGTAACTCCTGATATCGTTCAGGAATACATGGATGCATTTGCAAAGAAATTCGGACGCTCCTATCATCTCTTTGATTATATAGGTGCACCAGATGCAGACAGACTTATCATTGCTATGGGCACCGCTACAGAAACTATAGAAGAGACTGTGAATTATCTAAATAACAAATGTGGGGAAAAAGTAGGTGCGATAAAAGTTCGATTATATCGACCTTTCTCAATCGAGCATCTGAAGAAAGTCATTCCTGCTTCAGTGAAGAAAATCGCAGTGCTCGATAGAACGAAAGAACCCGGCGCTATCGGCGAGCCAATGTACCTCGATGTCACAGTTGCGCTTAAGGATACGGATATAGAGATCATCGGCGGACGCTACGGGCTTTCATCAAAGGAATTCACCCCCACAATGGTCAAAGCTGTATATGATCATCTGAACGGCAAATGCACACACGATTTCACTGTTGGTATTGTTGATGATGTTACACATCTTTCTATTGAACCCAAAGAGGAGATCGATGCCGAACTGGAAGGCGTGATCCGCTGCAAATTCTGGGGTTACGGCTCTGATGGAACAGTAGGCGCAAACAAGAATTCAATCAAGATTATTGGTGATAATACCGATAAGTATGTTCAAGGTTATTTTGAATATGATTCTAAAAAATCCGGCGGAATAACTATTTCACATCTGCGTTTTGGGGATAAAAAGATCCAGTCACAATACCTCTTGAACAATGTTGATTTTGTTGCACTTCATAAATCATCCTATATCGGTCGCTATGACATTCTCAGGGGAATTTGCGAAGGTGGTACATTCCTTCTGAATTCAGCATGGAAACCGGAAGAGGTGTTTGAAAATCTTACTGAAAAAATGCAGAAAACGATCATCGAGAAGAAGATAAAAGTTTATACGATAGATGCCTTGAAGATTGCACAAGAAATAGGGTTGGGCAGCAGGATCAATACGGTTATGCAAGCAGCATTCTTTAAGATCTCAGGTGTGTTGCCGGAGAAAGAGGCGCTGAAGCTCATCAAAGATGCGATCAAGAAAACCTTCATGAAAAAAGGTGAAAATATTGTGAAGATGAACTGGGAAGCAGTTGATAAAGCAGCAGATGCTTTGCAGCAAGTCCCGATCCCTGACAGAATTACTAAATCCGCTCGTGAAATAGTTCTTATTCCTAATGATGCTGAAAAATTTGAGTTGGAAGTTATCAAACCGATAATGCATAATCGTGGAAATGAGATTACTGTGTCTGAGATGCCCTATGACGGACAAATACCTACTGCAACGACGCGTCTTGAAAAGCGTGGTGTGGCTCCTTTTGTACCCCAGTGGTATCCTGAACTTTGTATTCAATGCAACCAGTGTTCTCTGGTATGTCCTCATGCGGCGATCCGACCCAAGCAAATCGCTCCGGAAGATTTGAAAGACGCTCCTGAAGGATTTGTTACAGTAAAATCCAAAACCAAGAATGATAGAGACCTTCAGTTTAGATTGCAGGTCTATGTGGAAGACTGTGTGGACTGCAAAAATTGCGTTGAGGTATGTCCTGTAAAAGATAAAGCCATCAAGATGGTTCCTATTGAAGAAGCCCGTAAAAAAGGCGAATCAGACATGGTTGAATTCTTTGATGATCTTCCTGATAATGTGCTTGACGGTACAAGAAAAGAAACCGTAAAGGGCAGCCAGTTCATGATGCCTTATTTTGAATTCAACGGCGCATGTGCAGGTTGTGGAGAAACTCCTTATGTGAAACTTGCCACCCAGCTTTTCGGCGACAGGATGATCATTGCAAATGCAACCGGATGTTCATCCATTTATGGAGGCACATTCCCGACTATTCCATATTGTAAGAACAAGGAAGGACAGGGACCGACCTGGGCAAATTCACTCTTTGAAGACAATGCGGAATATGGATTCGGTATGCGTCTTGCAGTGAATGCGAATAGAAAACAGCTAAAAGCTAATATCGAAAAATTGCTCAGAACCGATGCTGGAATTTCACCGGAATTAGGAGAACTTCTGATCAGGAATCAGGAACTCTGGGATGTGGTGTCTGATGAGTCAAAAGAGATTGCAAAGAAGATAAAAAAAGTGCTTCCTGGAGAATTGAAGAATGCACGATCTGAATTGAAACCTATCATTGAGAAAGTCATTGAGCTGCAGGATTATCTTGTTGAAAAAAGTATCTGGTGCATTGGTGGTGACGGTTGGGCGTATGATATTGGTTATGGTGGACTTGATCACGTGCTGGCATCTAATAAAAATGTTAATGTGCTCGTGCTCGATACAGAGGTTTATTCTAATACAGGCGGTCAAGCTTCAAAGGCAACTCCAACCGGTTCTGTGGCGAAATTTGCAGCAGCGGGTAAGAGAACAAAAAAGAAGGATCTTGGTCGTATGGTTATGACTTATGGGTATGTGTACGTTACACAGATCGCAATGGGTGCCAGTGCAAACCAGGCGATCAAGGCAATGCTGGAAGCCGAAGCTTATAACGGACCTTCGTTGATCATTGCCTACTCACCTTGTATCAATCATGGTTTTGATATGACAAAAACTCAGCAGGAAGAAAAGCTCGCAGTTGATACTGGCTACTGGATACTGTACCGATACAATCCGCTTCTTGCCCAGGAAGGTAAAAATCCTCTCACTCTCGATTCCAGAGAACCCAAATTTGCTTATGAAACATTCCTTGAAAATGAGATCCGTTACCGTACCCTTCAGCAGCAACATCCTGAAATTGCAGAAGTACTCTTCCCACGTGCTGCCAAAGAAGCAAGGGAACGCTACGAATTCTATAAGAAAATGGCTGAATAGTCCTTTTCTAATAAATATATAAACCCCGGAAGAAATTTCGGGGTTTTTTGTTTGAGACCTTGCGAATGGTTTTTTTATCCTTCGCAATGGTCGATAAAATTTTACTCAATTAAGCAGGATAACCATTCGCAAGGTCTGAGACCGTTGCGAAGGTTGTTATTTGACAGAATTTTCAAGCGTCTTACATTGTAACACATGAAAACAACAACAATTACTTTGCGTCTCGACAAAGAACTCGATGACATGCTTGCAAAGGTCAGCAAGCAATCTGGAAAAAACAGAAGCGAAATAGCTCGTGAGGCATTACGCAGACAGCTTCGTCTTCAGCAATTTGAAGAATTACGTAAACGTATAATGCCTTTTGCTGAAGCGCGTGGCTACCTTACTGATGAGGATATTTTTGCGGACATTTCATGAGAATATTTCTTGATACGAATGTGCTTATCTGTGCAGTTGCTTCAAGGGGACTCTGTGCTGATGTGATGAGGGAAGTGCTGATCTCACACAAACTTGTGATATGTGAACCACTTATAAATGAACTTCAAAGGAATCTAAAAAATAAAATTAAGTTATCTGACGAACTGATCGAAGAATTTATATCATTTTTACAAAAAGATTCAATTAAAGTTAATCCTGAAAAAGTTATTACAATAAATGGAATAGATGAAAATGATCGTAAAATCCTTACATGCGCGATACATAGAAATGCAGAAGTTTTTGTGACCGGAGATAAAGAATTATTGGATTTACGAAAAATTGTAAATCGTACGATTATCTCTCCAAGAGAGTTTTGGGAGAGGAGTAAGAGGTAAAGATTTATTACCTTTCTTATATTTTCAAGTTGCAAATAATTTTCCAGCACTCTGCGGGATCGCCCCGATGCATCGGGGACGCCAACAACAAACAACCCAAACCCTGAACCAGTAGGTTCAGGACAAAAACACTGCGAGACCCGACTGCCGACACGCTTGTTATGCGTATTCTTTTCATCTAATATATTGTACGGTCAAACACCATTTCTGAAAAACTATTTGGGATATTTCCAAATTGTGAAATAGATTTTTTTAATTTTGAAAGCACCAAGTCACTCCTAAAAATATCAATTGTAGGTTTTTTTGAAATAGCAATAATTGGAACATTAAAAGCTAATGCAATCGAATTATCATTTAATGAACAAGGATTATGATCAGAGAAGAAAATCATATTGAATTTCTCATCAATAGGATTTTTTTTATAAGATTTTTTGTATTCTGAAACTAATTGCTTGTAATTACTGTGCTGATTTTTAACTGGATATGGTAAATTTAAATCAATAAATATTATAAACGCTTTTTGGGGGTCTTTTTTCAAAGCTCTATTTATTAAATTTGTAATACCCAATTTTATTGAGCTGGAAATTGGATTTCGTTTAAAATTTGAGTTAATTCTATGTCTACATTTTGCTTCAACAGCTATGAATTGACCAGTTTCCGGTATTTCAGCAATAAACTCTGGATGTTTTCCAGATCGATCAGTTTCATCAGTATATTCAATTTTAAAGCCTGCTCGCATGAATGTTGAAGCTACAAATAGTTCGTATCTTGCTCCTTGAAATTGATCGTTAATTCTTAATCTTTTGATAACTTGTTTTTGTAGTTCGAAATTATGTGCTATAGTATACAAATCATGAGCCAATAATATGTATGATAACATTGCTGCATTTACTTCGGTTTCATATAAACCATCAATTTTTTTTTCTTGTTTTTTCTGAAATTCCAACATTTTTTCATGCCAAATGATAATAGGATGTTTGTTAGTTTGGATTTTGTAATTTTTTTCCCACCAATCTTTCTCAAGTACTAGTTTAATATAGTCCATAAGAAAATCAGGAAATGTTACCCAATTCTTATCCCACATTAATCTATTTCCAACAGCGATGAATTGATTGCCATCAACATTGCATTGTATAATTTTTTTTAAGTACCCATATCTCTTGTTTATTTTTCTTTCATGTTCGTTCATTTCTTTAATTTTTTTTTGGATTTTTTCCATTAACTGAACATCATCAATATTCATAGAATCTCCATTATAATTCAAGAGCATTTATAATACACATATTGTTTGATAGCTGCCACGTTCTTTCCACTATTCTTCTTGCTTTGCTGTGGATCTGTTTGGTAAGCACAAAAACACTATACTTTCTTCCCTGATAAGTCTAAAACTACTATATAGATATTCTTCAATAATCGATATTGTTCATTCAAACAGAAATTCTTACATTCCTCTGGTGAATCATTATTCCACTTGTAGACGTTGAGTATCAAGGAATATACATCTGAAAAAGCATTATTTTGGGCTGAAGCAGGAAGTGGAAAACCCGCTGTCAGTAAAAATATTACAATATTAATTAATAGGAAGGTTAAGCCCAAAAAATAACTTCCGCCAATAATAATCAAGCCGATTATTAAGTTCATATTTCTGGCTTGGTCTAGCGAGCCAATACCTTCCTTCAGAAGCATTATCATATTATATGAATACGAATCAACAATCGGTTTGATTTCTTTACTATCTTCAATAATTTTTATTATCCCAATCTTATTTATATAACGTTCAATCGCTTTACGATTACTCAATATATCCGCTATGAAACTTGGAGATTTCACGCAAGCCCAAAATCCAGCCCCCAATGCTAATAATATCATGCCCAAAACAACCTCAGTTATTATTTTAATTATAATCATTTTTTACCTCAACCCGTTTTTGCGCTTAAATGTTTCTCGTGTGCGGCGGAATCAGAATGATTCCGGCGTAAACTAACTGACCAGCCGTTTGAATCGGTACGATTCAGACAAAACAGGCTGATAACACGTACAGCTGACACGCTTGTTAGATGCCAATTATGTCTCTTTGAGTAAAATATTAATTTTTGTGCAAATCATCTCTGCTCTCTCACCAATTTTTTCAAAGGTCTGCTCAGTCATTATGCTAGCTTTATTATACGTTTCATCTGCAAGACCTGCTGTATATGAAACGCGGAAGTAAAAAATAGACTCTTCAATCGCCTGATTTATTAATCTTAAGTCATTAAGGGTACTTAGACAGTGATACTGGAATTTTTCAGAGTACAACGAGAGATCAGCTATCTTTGATTCAAGATATGGTAATTTGAATGTTTTCATAGAAAGACTTACACCAGCTTTAGCCTTGTCAAGCATGTTTAATTTAGCGATTTCAGCTTCGGTGAAATGGATTTGTTTATTACAAACTTCAGCAAATTTCGTAAAGTTAGGATCATGCTTCATCTTAGCCATGACCTTACTTGTTAATTCAATGAATTCTTTATCAAGTTTACCAAACCTCATTCTCATTTTATACGCTACTGTTGCAATGCGAGCTCGTGCATCATTTAGCTCAAGCCTTATACCTGATTTTATCGAAACCTTTTTGAATAATCTTTGGAGAAAGTGAATTAAAAGTGTGCTAAATATCCCTAGTAACCAACCAATTAATATTAGTTTAATATCGTCATTCATTCTTCACCTCATATTGTGCATCTAATGTGTGTGTCCACGAACAAGTACGGGGATATTACCAATAAATCTACCAAAAAGTTCGGGGATACCTCCCATATAGGTGTGTATACGAACTTGTTCCAATTTTGCGATATTAATCATTATTCAACTCTAACCCGTTTAATGGACTTTATATTTTAATCCAATTCTTAAGATACCACCAACGTTTGGTAATTAAGTACACCGTTGTCAAGAAACAAAGTGTATAACAATGAATATCAAAATCAATATCATCAAAAATTACTATATAATAACCCTCCACAGGATTTACAACCATTCGCAAGGTTTTTAACCATTGCGAAGGTTATGAGGTTATTTATATCACATAGATCCCAATGAGGAACGAGGCCAGGTTGCAGCTCAAAGAAATGATCAGCGCTTTTGTGAACTTGATTCTCAAAACAAAAAAGATTATTACTGTTTCGATGAGGAAAACAGCAATTTCACCAACTGAATAAAGCAGTGCTTTTGAAAGCAGAAAGTAGGGGGCAATAAACCAGAGATAGGGAATTGTTGGAAAGTCCTTAAGCATAGGCTTTCCAAGGAAGGTTCAAACCAAACCGTTACAAATTGTAACCGGTTGAAAATGAAAGCCGCTGATGGGAAGATGAGATTTACCGATGTGGCAAATACAGAAATAATGTTCAGGATCGTTCAGTCAATTCCGTCACCCAAAGCAGAACCCTTTAAAAGGTGGCTGGCTCGTATTGGTTATGAACGGGTACAGGAAATCGAGGATCCGGAACTTGCCACAAAACGAACACGAGCAATATATAAAGCCAAGGGTTACTCTGATGGCTGGATAGAGAAAAGGATGCGTGGTATTGCCATTCGGGAAGAACTTACAGATGAATGGGAAAGAAGAAATATTGAGGAAAAAAGAGAATACGCTATCCTTACAGCAGAAATATCGAAAGCGGCGTTCGGCATGACACCCTCTGAATATAAAAAATTTAAAAACTTAAAAAGAGAGAATCTTCGCGACCATATGACCGACCTTGAACTCATCTTCTCAATGCTTGGTGAAGCTTCCACTACGGTTATAACTCGAAGTAAGGATTCGCAAGGTTTTAACGAAAATCTCCAATCAGCAAGGGAAGGTGGTAGTATTTCCGGTAATGCCAGGAAAGAGTTGGAAAAAAAGTCAGGAAAAAAAGTATCATCAAAAACAAACTATCTTGAAGAACCTCAAAACAAAAAGTTAATCAAGGAATAAGTTAAGCATATTCTGATATAATAGTGCTGTTAGCCAACCCTCCACAAGATTTTCCACCAGTGAGCGGACAAGTTCAATGGTCGATATTAATCAGATAACCATTCGCAAGGTTTGCAACCATTGCGAAGGTTGTTATATTACATACATCCCAAGTAAAAACGAAGCAAGATTGCAACTGAAAGAAATGATTAGTGCACGTGTGAATTTAATTCTTAAAATAAAAAATATCATTACGGACTCAATCAGGAAAACTGAGACCTCGCCCACTGAATACAGCAGCGCTTTTGATTGTAGAAAATAGGGAGCAACAAACCACAGATAGGGAATCGTGGCAAAGGAGCAGAATACTCCTGCGAAAATCAACCGCTCCCATGAAACATGCTCCATATCCTTTTTATATATCTTTTTTACAAAGAAGATCATTATTATGGTTTCAATGATAACTGTATCGAGCAGCGTGAGGAGGAATTTGATCTCGTAATCTTGCATAAACTATTGGGATGAGGAGCCCGATGATGAGGATGCATCAACAGAAGGTTCAAAAATCAGATTGGGTATTTCCGGCAGATCAAAGACGTGGATCGAATCATCCCCAATAGAGAATTTTTGAATCTTCCTTGCGAGATATATCACGATCTCATCTCCGATGAATCCGGCTATTTCATATTCACTGATTTGTGCTTTGAGATCATCATGATCATCAACCCAGAAATCACCCGGATCAATTGCACTGGTGATGAAATATATATTCGGGTCATTGGTGACTTGCTGAAAATATTCATCTCCGTAATATTCATGTCCGATATCAGTGTTTGTAACGATATTTTCTATGCCGACATGCTCCATATATTTACTGGATGCCCAATACAATCCCAGGTCGTTGAATTTGTAACCCTTTTGTAGAACTTCATTGTTTTTAATAAGGAAAAAATTCGGAGAATCGTAAGAAGGTCCTACAATATAGCCAAGTATAACGATTTCAGGAAAATCATCAAGATTTGTGAACTGTACAGTATTATCAACCGGGTGCTGATCAGAAGGAGCAATATCCGCTAATAGAAGAAATGGAATGATGCATCCGATAATGATGCAAAGTATTTTTTTCATGAAAACCCCATTTGTTGTTACCAATATCCGCTTTCAAGGAAGCCGATCAGATTCATCATTTCGGTCTTTTTCACAAGACGCATAATTGAATCTTCATCATTAAATCGCTGAACTTCCCCGAGATCTATCCAGTGTAAGTTAAAGGATTCGTCAGAAACATGAAAGGGCTCTGTTTCGTCAGCTTCAAAAAGAAATCTAACATCATAATGAAAATGATTGGGAAAATGCTTTCTCTGCGGGATCGTATGAACATCGACATCAAAGATGTGAAGACTTAGAGGTCGAACAGAATCAAGACCGGATTCCTCTTCTGCTTCCCGAAGCGCAACACTAAGTATGTCACGAGAGCCATCTGCGTGACCGCCAAGCTGCAGCCATTTCTCGAGCTTTATATGATGGGTCATGAGTACCTTTGTTTTCCTGAAATTAGTTACCCATGCAGAACCCGTAATATGTCCCGGGAGATATTTGCTATGAAATCCGTTCTCATTTCTCGTGAGAAAGGTGAGCATCTGCTGGTGCTTGGATCTTTCTTGTGGACTAAAAGGTGTGTACACAGTCAGTTGCTTAATGATCGGTTTATCGTACATTTCCATCATATTAAATCTCACAATTTTTGCTTAGTTTTTATGATAATATGACATAAATTCTGTCAAGATTATAAGATGAAAAATTTGCATACCCCCCCTAAAAAAAATATCATAATTATGGCAATGTAAAACCCGAGTCGGGTTTAGGTTCATAAAACTGAATTATAACAATTATGATAGTACACATTTATCTAAATCTTTTTATATTAAGACAGCATGATTTTTCTAAACTCGACTATTGCAATCGAGAAACTCGAAAAGCCCTATTGATCAAAACTGGATTCCCGATCCCCAATCCAGCCTTCGTACTACTTCGGCTCGGCAGGCAAGTTGGGCACGCTCGGGAATGACATACCCTTTTTATGTGGAAATATTAAATTGATGGAGTAGAGTGTTGGTAAGTTTAATACTGAACTCCAATTCGACTTCATCACGATAAGTCAAGTCGGAAGATTAAAAAAAGAACGTATATGAACAATGCTAATGCTGATTCGCCAGCGAGCGAATAAGTTTCCACTGATATAATTAATCAACCCTTTAAAAAAAATTGTCATTCTTGAGGGAGTGAAACGACCGAAGAATCTCGCAAGAACGTTAGTCTATCCACTTGGGAGATCCTTCGCACGGAGTTAAAACTCCGTTCTCAAGGATGACAATTTACTTTTGTTATTGATTTATGTTTTTGTGAACATTCATGATAATTCGCCTGCCACGGCGTAATGAAATGGAGACGGCTGGTTGGATATTGGATATTTATATGCATTGGCGTATTCAAATTATAAGTATATCAACCCACTTAAAACTCAAAAGAGCCAAAATTTCTTTATCTGCGTAAATCTGTCTAATCTGTGTTCACCCTGTGAAATAATCCCGATACATCGGGATTCCTGCTTTGCAGGATTTCATGGGGTTAATCTGTGTTCTATAAAAAACCTCTCCACAAGCGCAGAGAGGTTTTGTATTTTATGTGTTTCAGTTTTATTCTATGAAATTAACCGAGTCATCGACCTGAAGGCAGAACTCAGTGAGAATGTTAATTGCACTTTCCACATCTTTGAGAGATACAACTTCCGTATATGTATGCATGTAGCGGCAGGGGATTGAAATTAGTCCGGTTGCCACACCTGAACGTGTGATCTGGATGACATTCGCATCGGTTCCGGTTGGGCGGGCAGCGGCTTCAATTTGATAGCTGATCTTATGTTTTTTCGCATTATCCATAAGCATATCAAAAACTTTATGATTGATATTCGGTCCGCGAACAATAGACGCTCCGTCGCCAAGCCCGATATCACCGACTTTTTTCTGATCAACATCAGGTGTATCTGTAGCATGGGTCACGTCAATGGCAATACCTACGTCAGGATCGATACCAAAAGCAGATGTACGTGCACCTCGCATCCCAACCTCTTCCTGAGCTGTTGCAACGCTATAAAGTGAGCCCTTGAATTCTTTTCTTCGTTTGAAAACATTCTTCATAACTTCTGCCACAACGTATGCACCGATCTTGTCATCAAAACCACGGGATACATAGAGGTCTTTGCGCAATTTTTCAAAATTAGTATCATAGGTGATCGGGTCGCCGATCTCAACGAGTTTCTGAGCTTCCTTTTTATCTTTTACACCAATATCAATATAAAGCTGATGAGGTTTTAGCACCTTTTCTCTATCTTCTTTATCAAAGAGGTGAATAGCTTTCTTGCCGACCACACCGAGTATGTCGCCCTTCTTTGTGTGAATGCGCACTTTTCTGCCGGGGATTATCCCAATATCAAATCCGCCTAATCTATTAAAGTAGATATATCCTTTTTCATGGATATAGCCAACCTGAAACCCAAGTTCGTCCATATGTCCAGCAAGCATAATGCGAGGACATTTATCAGGATTGACCACTGCAATTGCATTACCATGAACATCGCTTTTTACTTCATCAGAGAATTTATTCATCTCTGCAAGCCATGCTTGACGAACTTTCTTTTCATAACCTGAAGGTGAGGGAAGGTTCATCAACTTTTCAAGAAATTTCAAAGATTCTTTGTTCATTATTTTTTCTCCTTCTGTTGTTTCTTCTCTTTACCATGGACTATTGCAAGTATGATGTATGAGATGCCAAAAATTATTAATAATATTCCGGACATGATGAATGGTGGAACAGGATGAATGTCGGTTGTTTTGCTTAGCGCAAAGATCTGCCATCCCGGGATTGCAATATCATCCTTTACAAGCAGATATGATCCACCATTATATTTTACACGAAATTCTGAGAGATAGAAACCGAGTGGTTCCAGTGGTTTATCTGCAAACTGGCGAGTAGCTCTGATGTCTTCCCGCTCTTTGGTGGTGAGTGGTTTGGCGCTCTTAAATAGCCATAATTTTTCTGTTGAAGAGAATATGATTCCCTCTGGTGAAATGAGACCTGCGATAGCACCGTTTGAATAATTTTTTAATCCTTTATCAAATCTATCTAATGCCAATGTAATTACTGCAACGCCGACGGGTTTTTTATTTCCTTTTAGGTAGATAGGGGAGCTGAAATAAAGCCCTCGTTCCTGATTTATAACACTTATGGCAGGATATACGAACTCTTTCCCTTTTATTGCCTCCTGAAAATAGGGGCGGAAGTTCAAGTTCTGACCTGTAAGAGCTATATCGCAGGGTGGAGTACAAACCATCACATTCCCATCTCTGTCCATGATATACACGATCGATGCATCGAGCATATATTTTATCGTATTTAGTACGATCAGAATATCATGATTATCTACGAGTGTAGGTGAGACCTGCCATTCCTGGATCAAGGGGTGTTCAGCAATAAAATATGATGCATCTTTCACTTTCTGAATAGTCTGCCCAAGAATTTCTTTAGCAATTGCAGTGTCAGTTTCCAACGCACGTTTCTCAAGTCCTCTATTATATGAAAGAATACCGAAGACCACAAGACAGATAAAAAGAACACCGATGATCACAAGAAACGTTGCTTTCCAGTTCATATTCTGTTCTTGCTGATAATCCATCATATTAAGCATGAAACCTCCAAAAAGGATTTTATTTTTTAAAAATTATGGTAAACTTTGTGCCTGTGGTTCTATCAACGTCAATATTTCCTTGCAATTGTTTTACTAATCCTGTGACGAGTTGCAAACCGAGGGACTTAGTGTTTCTAAAGTCAATATCTTCCGGCAAGCTGGTTCCGTTATCAGAGATAACCAATGTATAGTTTTCGTTGTCATCTAGATTCATTGTGATCTTGATCTTACCCTTTTGCTCATTCGGGAATGCATGCTTGAAAGCATTTGTAATAAGTTCATTAATAATAAGTCCGCAAGGTATTGCCTTATTGATATCTATCATAATATTTCCAACATCAATATCAGTTTCAATATTCATTAGTTTGGGCTGATGAACACTGTTAACCAGTTCCTGTACATATTCAGAAAAATCTATGCTTGAAAAATCGCTTGATTGATAGAGTTTTTCATGGACCAATGCCATGGAACGAATTCTATCCTGGCTGTCATTGAAGACCTGTAATGATTTCTCGTCCGTTATATAACGAGTCTGCAAGTTCAACAAGCTGGAGATGATCTGCATGTTGTTTCTCACGCGGTGGTGAATTTCTTTGAGCATCACATTCTTTTCTTTTAAGGAAAGTTTCAACTGTTCCTCAATTTTTGTACGTTCTTCGATCTCCATCAAAAGATTTGTAGTCATTCTTTTCTTTGTGATATAAGCATAATACATCAGCAGAATGATTAAAACAAGGAATATGAAAATTGCGATGAAAAAATATCTCAAATTTTTCTGCCTGTTAAGTTGAAGCTTTTTTATTTCATTCTCTTTTTGAAGGAGACTGATCTCACGTTCCTTACTTTCCAGATCATAGTGTGACTGGATCTCCACAATTTGTTTCTGTGCATTTATTGAGAAGAGACTATCCTCAATATCTTCAAAAAGTTTATAATATTCGAGACTTCTCTGAAAATCCTGTTGATCCTGATAATATTGAAACAGACCGTCATAGCTTTCTTTGATAAGTTCTTGAGCACAGATCACCTGAGCAATGTCCAATGCTTTCGTAAAATACTTATAAGCATTATCAGGTTCCTTAATCTTCAGGAATAGGAAACCCATATTGTTGGTTGTGTTAGCAATAGAATACCTATCCTCGATCTCTTCAGAAAGAGCAAGTGATCTCTTATAATAGTCCAGTGATTTGTCCGGTTCATCTATCTCGTCATAAACAATGGCAATGTTGTTATAAGATGCTGCAATTCCCATCTTATCATTTCGGTCTATATCTGTCTGCATGGACTGGAAATAATACTCCAGTGCTTTGTCATAATCCCCCAGATCATGGTAAATTATTCCAATATTATGGATCGCGATTGCCACACCGGAAGAATCTCCGAGGTCAAGATACATATCTCTTGCCTTTTGCAGATATTCAAGTGCTCTGTCATAGTTACTTAGTGCTTGATAGATGTTGCCGATATTATTAAGTAAGGAAGCTTTACCGTCTTTGCTATCGATCTGCTCGTACTGATAGAGACTCTTCAGATAATATTCCAATGCATCTTTGTATTTGCCAAGGGTTTCATAGACATACCCGATGTTGTTTAACAGAAGCGCTATTCCTGCAATATCATTTATCTGCTTGTATATATCATAGGATTGTTTATAATACCCAATCGCTTGTGGGTAATCGTTGATCGTCTCATACACAATGCCAATGAAGGTCAATATTCTTGCAATATTTTCTGGAGTTTTTGCGATTAAATATGCATCACGAGCTTGTTTGAAATATTCTATTGAGGTTTGATATTCTCGCTGTTCCTCGTAATGATTTCCTATATTTTCAAGGGCATTCGCTTCACCAAATTTATATTCTCCAAGAATCGCAAGATCGAGTGCAAGCTGGGCATATTGCAGAGATTTTGGCGGATTATCGAACAATAACTTTAATGATAAATCATTTAGTGCATCAACTTTTTCAATACCTGTTACTGAATTGAGCTTTAACTCCAGGTCAGACACAGATTCTTGGGCAAGAACAACAAGGGGTAAGAAAAAAATGAGAATAATAATATTTTTCATCTTCTATCTTTTGATTATACAATTTTTTTGTTGTTATGAAAAACCAATAAAAAAATGTCAAAATATACTACATTTCTGATAAATTCTTTAATAGTTTTCTCATCTTATAATGTTGAATATCATTGAAAAGTAAGTAGGATTTTTTTTCGATCTTATAACCGTTTTTTGTATAGAAAGAGACAGCAATTTCACGAGCATTGAGAATAATATTATAAGCACCTTTTTCTTTTGCACGCTTTTCTAATGCGTCCATAATAAGTGTTCCGACGCCTTTGCCCTGATATTCATCATCAACTGCCATATAGCGTATTTGCGCTTCATGAGTATCGTTAAAATGAAGCCGCCCAATACCGATCGGAATTCGATCTTTTTCGCAGATCATCACATGATAGCTGGTGCAATCGAGATCATTTAGTTCGGAACCGAGTGGCTGGTTCCAGGGCTTTCGAAGTATTTTCCAGCGAAGTTCATAATATCGTTGGAAGTCTTCCTCGGAGGATGGAACAAGTACTTTCATTATGTTTCCGTTTTTGGTTGATACAATTAAAATCGAAAAAGATAATGCAAGAAATTTAATATTTTACACAAGGAGTTTGACAAAGAAATCAGTTTCCAATCTCATTCAAAATAAAAAACGAGGTCTCATTATGAAAAAATTATTTTTGATGTTTATCTTGGTTTCTTTTCTATTTGCTTGCTCTTCTATACAAAAGGTACAGAAACCCGAAGAGCCGGTACAATCCGAGGAAGTAGTCGTGCAATACATTACTCTTGAAGGAGAAATTTCAGAACCAAAAGCTGAGATTTCCGGTCTTGCCTGGTATGGAGACTATCTCATTCTGCTTCCGCAATATCCGCATCTTTTTCCATCTGAGTATGACGGCTCTTTTTTTGCAATTCCCAGTTCAAAGATCGCAGAGCATCTTAATGAAGTGCCAAATGCTCCGATAAAACCCATTCCAATCAGTTTGAATGCACCTGGCTTGAAAGACATTATTGAAGGATATGAAGGTTTTGAGTCAATCGCTTTTTATGGAAATGATGTGTTCTTTACTGTTGAATCCAGTCCTGCAGAAATGATGGGATATCTCTTCAAGGGAACAATCTCAGATGATATGAAGACTATTACTGTGGTAGTGGACAAAAGAGTAGAATTACCTCCCAGAGCTCCGATATCTAATGCAACAGACGAGACAATACTTGTTACTGAAGATCGAGTAATTACTATTTATGAAATTAATAGTGAACAACTTGAGACAGAGCCCTATGCGTATGTATTTGACCACTCATTGAATTTAGTTGATTCGCTCTCATTACCTTATATTGAATACAGATTAACCGATGCGACGGAGCTTGATGAAAATGGTAATTTCTGGATGATCAATTATTTGTGGCCCGGTGATCAAAAGGATCAAAATTTCTCTCTTGATCCGATCGCACAGAAATATGGCGAGGGAGAAACACATGCCAAGTATAACACAGTCGAGCGTCTGTTAGAATTCCATTATTCCCCCGCTGGTATTACATTAAATAAGAAAGCTCCAATCCAACTCAAATTGATCGATGATAAGAATTCGAGAAACTGGGAAGGGATTGTAAGATATGGAGATAGGGGATTCTTAATAGTTTCAGATAAATACCCGCAGACTTACCTCGGATTTGTGAGAAAATAGAAGGTTATTAATGAAGAACATACTCTCGATTGTTTGTTTTCTGATATTTTCTCAGATCGTTCATGCTTTTACTCCAATTACAGTTGAAGAATACTATGAATCTGTTGTCGGTCTGGAAGGTGATTCTTTGAGAGATGCTTTACATAATCTCATCAAGGATCATGTTATGTATCCCTACTTCAGTGATTCGAACTTGGCGACAAAAGATATAATGATCGAATCCGATATTGATTTGGAGAATTCTGAAAACATTATTTTATTCTATTCCGGCAGATCACAAGATAAAGATTTTCAAGATCATGGCGACAACTTTGATTATACAGATGCATACGGCATTCCTCACGAAGATGCATGGAACAGGGAGCATGTATGGGCAAAATCTCACGGCTTTCCTGATATGGCTGATACAGCATATACAGATGTTCATCACCTCAGACCCGCAGACCGTTCTGTGAATGGCGCTCGTGGCAATCGTGATTTCGATTGGGGTGGTTTTGAATTGGAAGAAGTAGAGGGATGTTACTATGATTTTGATTCCTGGGAACCGCCGGATATGGTAAAGGGCGACGTTGCTAGAATGCTCTTCTATATGGCAGTTCGTTATGAAGGCGACAGTAAAACTTATGATCTCGAGCTGCTGGATAAAACCGGAACCTATGGTCCTTATTTTGGTAAACTCTCGACACTGCTTCAGTGGCACATATTAGATCCGGTTGATGAAAGAGAACTGCATCGTAACGAGGTAATTTACCCGTATCAGCACAATCGGAATCCTTTTATTGATCATCCGGAATTCGTTGCACTCATTTGGGGTGAACCGGAGTTGCATCCTGTTGTAAATTATTCAGAACCAACTATTCGTTTCGGCAATCAAAAGATCGGGCAGCGATCAGAGCATCGAGCTTTTGTAGTAAGCGGATATGAACTAATTGGGGATGTATCTGCTTCTACTTCCCCGTCATTCTTTATTTCATCTATAAATGACGAATCCCCGCTATATGATATGCAATTTCAGCCGAAGGATGGATTTGTTAACGAGCAAATATCTATATATTTCAAACCAGATAAAAAAATCGTCTATGAAGATACTCTTTTTATCTCATCAGAAGGTGTCGAAACAAAATTTGTGATACTTAAAGGTCACGGAATTGATCCTCTTGCCCAAACACTTCGTTCCAGTTCTTTTGAGGATGGCTGGGAGGGCTGGTCTTCATATAGCGAAGCTGGTGACAAAAACTGGTATCATTCATCATATGGTGACAGAAAATTCATGAAGATGAGCGGTTTTAAAGGTAATGAGCCATGCGAGGATTGGCTGATATCTCCATCTCTGGATCTGCAAAATTATCAGGATATTATTCTGAGTTTTGAAACTGCGAAAAATTATGAAGACCTTTATCCAGGGCTTGAAGTGTTCATCTCAACAAATTATACAGAGGGAAATAATCCTGAAGATGCAACATGGATTCTCCTTGAAACTTATCTTTCTAAAGGGCATTATGTGTGGGAACATTCGGGATATATTGATGTCTCCAATTTTGTGGATGACCATGTTCATATTGCGTTTAAATATAGAAATTCCAGTCCTAATAAAGCGACTTCATGGGAAGTGGACGATGTGGAGGTTATTGGGGTTTTAAAAGAATAAGAGCTTAATTAAAGAATAAGGACTTGTCATAAGTCGAAGAGCTTGTGACAAGTGCGAACTAAAATTCGCACACATGAAATTTGACAAAGAAATTAGGTCTTTTTTCATAGCATTAATAAATTCAAAGGAGCACTTATGCCACGCATAATTCACTTCGAAATAAATGCCGAAGAACCTGAAAAGATCATTGAGTTTTACAAAAATGCTTTTGGCTGGACAATCAAGAAATGGGATAGTCCAATGGATTACTGGTTGGTTATGACAGGTGAGGGAGAAGGCATTGATGGTGGAATCGGCAGAGCTGAGGGCGAAGAACGCATTATAAATACTATCGGTGTTGATGATCTGGATGCCTATATCAAAAAAGTTGAAGAATTCGGAGGAACCATAGTCCGCCAGAAAGCAGCTATTCCCGGTGTGGGCTGGCTTGCATACTTTATCGATCCCGAGGGCAACATTCACAGCATGATGCAGTCCGATACGAAAGCAAAGTAAGTTGCCAGAGTACATATTGCCATAACTTGAATGTGCCCAACTTGCCTGCCGAGCCGAAGTAGTACGAAGGCTGGATTGGGTATCGGTATCCATATTTCCCTCATGACAAATCCTGATAATGAAGGAAAATAAAAATATCCGAAAGCTCAAAAACTATATTATAGTTCTTATCCGTCATTACATGAAATGCATGAGTGTAAAATAATTTTTTTTAAATTACGGAAATTATTGATTAAACTTGTCAGCATTAAATTAATCTTAATGTAATATATAAATATATTTTGATAAAAATATCTTTTAGGAGGAATAAATGCCCTTGATTTCGTGCGATGGAATTTCAAAAATTTATAAAATGGGCGAAGTGGAGATAAAAGCTTTAAATAATATTTCATTAGAAATTTCCAAATCTCAATTTGTATCGTTTATCGGACCTTCCGGTAGCGGTAAAACAACAATGCTGAATCTTTTCGGCGTTCTTGATAAACCGACTTCCGGAACTTTGAAAGTGATAGATGCCGATATTTCCAAATTGGATTATGTTCAAAGAGCAAAGTTTCGGGGTGAGCATATGGGATTTATTTTCCAGAATTTCAATTTAATTCCTGTTCTCACGGTTTATGAAAATGTCGAATATCCCCTTATTATGGTTAAATCCACTCCGGTAAAAGAACGAAAAGCAAAAGTGCTTTCACTGCTTGATGCGGTGGGAATGCTGGACCAAAAAGATAAACTGATAAACCAGATTTCGGGTGGACAAAAGCAGCGAGCAGCAATTGCCAGAGCTTTAACAACCGATCCGAAAATCGTTCTGGCAGACGAACCGACAGCAAACCTTGATCACGAATCTGCTTTCAAAGTAATGAGTTTGATGAAAAAATTGAGCCATGAAGTCGGCACAACTTTCATTTTCTCAACTCACGATCCCAAAATCGTAAAAGAAGCTGATATCATTTACACCCTTGAAGATGGTATCTTAACAAAACGTGAAGAAAGGAGCAAAGGATGAATAATATAATCAAGATCGCATTCAGAAATCTATATCGTCAGAAAAGGCGGAGTTTGCTTACAATGGGTATTGTTGCTTTCGGTGTTCTCGCTGTTTTATTATTCTCTGCAACTGCCGGCTCATTCAAGAATGTTATGATCAGCGAGATCACAGATTCGATGCTGGGACACATTCAAATTCATGCCAAGGGATACATAAATTCTATGGATAATTTACCGCTGGACAATACTTTACAAGCAAAGCAGATAGAACAAATGGAGAAAATTCTGGATGAAATTCCCGAAATAGAAAGTTATTCTTATCGAATTCTATTGGGTGGAATGTTGAGCAATTATCTGGAATCTACAAGTGCTAAGTTTTCTGCCATCATTCCAGCAAAAGAGACACAAGTTGTTCCATTATTGGAAAACCGTTTAATGGAAGGAACCTTCCTGAAAAAAGGTGAAATTCTTCTTCCTGAACTGATCACTAAAGGTTTCGATTCAAAAATCGGTGATGATATAGTTTTGGTAGCAACAAATGCGGATGGCTCTTTAAATGGTCAGAATTTTAAAATTACCGGTATTATGGAAAGCGTGATGGGACCAACCGGGAAATATGGTTATATCCATTTTGATGATGCACAAACATTATTAAGAATGAACGAATTGCAGGTTAGTGAAGTTGCAATCCGCCTGAAAGACTTTGGCGATGTTAAGAAAGTGTATAGAATATTAAATGAAAAATTGGGAGAGATTAAAAACCCCAAAGGAATTGAGGTCTTTGAAATTCACACCTGGGAAAATCTTTCTCCATTTTATAATATTGCCCAAATGATAGATATGATGGCTCTGTTTATTCAAATTATTCTAATTGGAATTGTGCTGGTGAGTATTATGAATGTGATGATCATGGCAGTTTACGAACGCACCAAAGAAATCGGTTCGATATCTGCGATGGGCACATTGCCTTCCAAAATCCGGTGGATGTTCATATTTGAAGGATTTTTTCTGGGTGTTTTCGGTTCGATCATTGGATTAGTCGTCAGCTTGATAGCGATATTTATTGTGAATATTTCTCATCTCACAATCGCTTTCGGACGAAATAGCATCATCCTGTTACAACCGGAAGTTTCAATTTCTCAAATTGGTTTAACGGCATTAATTGTGATAATTGTATCAATTATTGCTGTTATGGAACCTGCTTTTAAAGCATCAAAGTTAGAGCCGATCGAAGCTCTTCGTCAAAATTAAAAATATCAAATGAACCACGAAAAACACGAAAAACACGGGAAAAAATATAAAAAAGAAGCGAATAAATGTTTTAAAATTATTAATCCCCTTTTCGTGCTTTTTGCCAGCAACGGCGTCTTGTCTGGGCGTAGCGTAGCGAAGATTTGTGGTAAAAAAATGGAGAACTTATGTTAAACAAAACAAGAATATCAAAGAAGTTAATTTTCTCAATCGTAATACTGACAATTAGTTTCAGTTCGTTATTTTCGGAAGAAGCTGTTGAAGCCGGAAACAAACTTTTGAAAGAGATCGATAGAAATTTAACACCGGAATCTTTTGAATCTCTAAAAAAAATAATCAATATCGAGCCGGATGGAAAGGAAAAAGAATTTGTGCTTTATGTCCTGAAAAAGGGTAATGATAAAATGGTTACCACTTTTCTTGCTCCAAAATCGGAGATCGGTCGTTCCACTCTTCGTCTGGATGAAAACATGTGGTTGTATATTCCGAATGTAGGTAGACCAATGCGAATAACGAGTCTGCAATCTGTGATCGGTGGGATTTTCAATAATTCCGATATAATGCAACTGGATTACAGCGCCGAATATGATGTTATCGAAATGACGGATGAAAACAATGAGAAACTTCTAAATCTAAAAGCAAAGACTACATCAGTTGCTTACGATCAACTGAAAATGTGGGTGAATACAAATCATAAAACACCTTCCAAAATTGAATGTTATACAGCCAGCGGAATGCTGATAAAAACACTTCATTTTAAGGAAATCAAAGATTTTGGGAACGGCATCATTCGTCCGTCGGTTTTGGAAACGGACAGTCCGCTTCACAAAGATTATAAAGCAGTGATGATCTATGCAAATATTAAACCAAGAAAGATCGACGATGAAGTTTTTACATTGAATTATATGGATAAAATTATAGATTTAAGGGAATAGAAATTGTGGGACTTGACTCGCAACGAGGAACGAGTGTGAGTCGAGAACCACAGGAACGAATGATATTCCAAAAAAATAAGAGTTTAGAATGAAAAAAATTATTCTCTGTTTATTTCTGGTTTCAACTGCATCGATCTCCGCCCAAGAATACTCCTTCGATTTTGAAGAATTCGAGAAAAAACCTTACGAATTTATTGTGAACTTCAAAATTCAACCGGATTTTACATTGCTGAATAAATCCTCCGAATTGTATTCGCTTAATTTTTATAACAAAGAAGAAAAAAAATATTGGGATTCTTATAATGCTTCGCTGGAATTTAAAGGCAGTTATGAATTCTCAAAATTCAAATTTTCTTTAGACATCATAGATCAACTTTCCTACACAACAAGCGATGTATTTGAAAATAAATTCAATATTTATGAGCTTTTCGGGAATGCAGATTTTTCTACAAATTTCTCGCTGCAAATCGGGAAAAAATCTGTGAAATGGGGAAAAGGATATATTTGGAATCCCGTGTCTTTTGTGGGACGGCAAAAAGATATAAACGATATAGATGCAGGGCTGGAAGGTTTCTGGTTGATGAAGCTCGATTATGTAAAAAGTCTTTCCGGAATTCTGCAGAATTTTTCTATTACACCTGTTATTGTTCCTGTAACTGAAGATGTAAATGAAGATTTTCAAACCGGAACGAGCTTTAATTTTATTCTGCACAACTATTTCCTTATCAAAGATACTGATATTGATTTTTATCTGTTTATGAAAGATGATAAGTTCCAAAGGTTCGGGTTTGATTTTGCTCGAAATGTTTTACCGAGTTGGGAAATTCATGCTGAATATGTTTTTGAAAAAGATGTGATCACAGACTGGTGGAATTCTGATTTTGTTGTTGAGTCAACAGCAGATGACACTCATGATTTCCTATTTGGAACGAGAATATTATTCGAATCAAACACCACCTTGATCGTTGAATATCTTCATAATGATGCTGGTTTAGACACCCGGCAAATGAAAAATTTCTTTGATGCAATAGAATTTGCAGTTTCAGAAGATCCAGATCTTTTGCCTATTGTCCAAAAATATCAAAGCGAAAGTTTCAGTGCGCAGTTTTTGATGAAGGATTATCTTTATGCGAAAATCTCGCAGCCGGAACCGTTTGATATTTTGTATTTTACTCCATCGGTTTTCGTTTTGTATAATATAAATGATACAAGCGAAATGATCGGTGGGGAATTCAATTATTCACGATTTGAGAATTTAAACCTTAAATTTAAATATAGCCTGTTATTTGGAGAAGAGAATTCTGAATTCGGAGAAAAAATCAGTTCGGGTAAAATATCTTTTTTGATGGAATATGTGTTTTAGAAGAAGTTGAGAAAAATAAAGAATGGAAATTTGAAGGTGACAAACCTGCGATCATCGATTTTTATGCGGATTGGTGTGGACCTTGTAAAATGATCGCTCCTGTTTGGGAAGAACTTGCCCTAGAATATGAAGGCAAAGTTGATATCTATAAGGTGAATACGGAAGATCAGCAGGCCCTTGCTTCAATATTCAGAATTCAAAGTATCCCCTCTATATTATTCATACCAAAAGACGGTCAGCCGCAGATGGCAAGGGGGTGCACTTCCCAAAGAGAATTTTGTAAAAACAATCGAGGATGTTTTGAAAATTAAATAATTCTTGAACAATAAATAGCTCATCGCCTTAGATGAGCTTTTTTATTGACATTTAGAAGAGTTGATTCCCTCTCTCTTTTTTGGACAAGGATCAGGGGATGAGGTTAGATTGGGAAAAATAAAAAAATCGGAGATAAAATGAAGAAAATCGTATTAATTGTATTGTTTGTTTCTTTGGTAACAATTTGTTTTGCAAACGACTATCCAGCTTATAGATTATACAATTCAGCAGGAGAAGAAGTTCAGTTCAAATCAATGATTTCAGATTTAATGGATTCAGACATTATATTTTTCGGGGAACTGCATGACAACCCGATAGCCCATTGGATGGAACTGGAAATTACCAAAGCCGGCTTCGAGCAGGTAGGGGATAAATTAATTCTTGGCGCAGAGATGTTTGAAGCAGATAATCAAATGATCTTAAATGAATACTTACTCGGGAAAATTTCTAACAGTAGCTTTGAAAAAGAAATGCGGTTGTGGCCAAATTACAAAACAGATTACAAGCCCCTCGTGGAATTTGCAAATGAAAATAAATTGAAGTTCGTTGCCACCAATATTCCACGCAGATATGCATCTATCGTTTCCAGAGAGGGATTTGAAGGTCTTGAAAAATTATCGGAAAACGCAAAGCAATTTATTGCTCCGCTTCCAATGAACTATGATCCCGAACTGGAATGTTATAAACAAATGATGGATATGGGTGGTATGCCCAATAGTGTGATGGCAATGAAGAGCAATCTTCCTAAAGCACAGGCAGCAAAAGATGCGACCATGGCTTATTTTATTGTGCAGAATTGGAAAGATGGAAATCTCTTTATCCACTACAACGGCAGTTACCACTCCGATAATAAACAGGGTATAATCTGGCATTTGTTAAAGTATGATCCGGATCTAAAAATAAAAACGATTTCAACTATTTTAAAAGACGATATAGAGGAAATTAGTGTAGAAGATCTGAAAGAAGCTGATTATATTTTGGTTGTACCGAGATCTATGACAAGGACTTATTAAAGGATTACTAATGGCTTAATGAAACGCATCTTCATCTTTTCGTCTTAAGTCTAATTCTGCCACCAAGACACACAGACTCAAAGTTCATATTTATAAAACTTTTAATCATTCGGGTATTATATATAATCATTATTTCTTCCTTTGTGCCTTAGAGATTTCGTGGCTGTCTCCTATGGTAATTTATATTTATAAGTTGAGGAGTTGTTTTTCACAGCTCCTTTTTTTCATTCGATAGCGACTCGTGATTATAATTTACCAAACAAAACGGTGTCATTCCCTCGGAAGAGGGAATCCAGTATTTTCGCATCCTCTTCCTGCTTTTCGTTTAATTCTCCTTCTGCAAATATTTTTTGCAAATGTTCAGTTATTGTTGATCTGCCTTTTTCAAAAAGTTCAGCAATTAATTTTTGAGTAAGCCAAAGCGTTTCATCTTTAAAAAATACATCGATATTTACTTTGCCATTTCGGAATGTGTCAAGTATATTTGGACACTTTTCGAGTTTAAATTAAGCATCATTTTTTTCCTTATTTTCGATATTATAGGGTTTATTGATCCAAACTGATTTTGGTAGATTTTTCAATTTTGGTTTTATAAATCTAAATCGTTTGGGATTCTTCTCAAATACATTTAACAAGACTTTCTTTCTATTTTCCAGAATATCCTCAGCAAAGCCATAGTGAAC
>JAUWMT010000051.1 GCA_030613025.1 Candidatus Cloacimonadota bacterium | reverse complement strand
GATATTCTCCTGCATCTAGTCCTGTTTTTGTACTATCTATAATACCAATAATTTCATATCGTTCAGAATATCTAGCTAAACCATTTGCCACTTTTCCATCTATCTTTCCAAACTCATTTTCACTATAAACTAAAGCTTTTTCTCTCATTATTTATCTCTTAATTTTCATTAATTTCTTTGAACTCAGGAGTTCTGTTTTAATTTGCCCATAACGTTCCCGGCGTAAAAGAAGTTCAGCGAAGCCGAATTTGGACGGAGCGTAGCGTAGTCTTTTACACCGTGTTATGTAAAGTTTTGGCAATATCATTGTTCACTCTCACCAATACAGATCTTTAACAGTAGCTCAAGTTCTTTATTTTGGTAATCGAACTCAGCTACCACACCTTTTAGGTTATCGGATAACTTCCTGTATCCCCATAAGCACCTTCTTTTCGTCTCTTCTACACCATTTCGGAAAAAGTAATAGGGCATGTTTACATGGAAAAACGAGATGCTGTCGGCATCTCTTAAAACATCGGTTCTTTTATCGCCTCCTATTTCATGACGGCTTACAAGAAAAAAGACATCCTCGACTAATTCTTTTCTTACATTGCATTCTTCCATTATTTCTTTCAAAATCTTAGCGCTGTTTAAAGCATGAGCTTTCTTAAATTCATCATAGCTCTTGTAATCCTTATATCTTACTTTCCGTTCTTCAATAGCTCTTTCAATGTCATGACCTAAAGCAGCTATTTTTAGGGCCTCATCAGCATCAGGCTTTAATTTAAGCAGCCACTCCAAGGTGTTTTTTGCATGGATCGGGTCTTCGGGAACAAGCGATTTTTCAATTATCCCCTCAATCGTCTTCTTTACGCAATCAATACTATCCATTTTTATATAGAACCACCACCCTTCTGATATTTTCTGCATTCGTCAAAATAGCCATTAAAAGAATTGCTAAGAAGGGTAGATTTACTATTTCCCCAAAAAATAAAAAGGGTATAGTTAATATTATAAAAAGAAATATGATAAATATCCTAACATCACGACCTATTCTGAAATAGTCTCTCAATATCGATTCCCTACAGATTAACCCTTTTTGTTCTATTCCAAATAACCTCATATTTCTCAATCCATCTTTGAAATATATCAGGCCACTGTTTTGGAATAAATCTATGTTCGCCAACATAACCTCGTATAAGCTCAGTACTTGGATACTCATTTACATGAAGCATGCCAGTATCCCTTTTGGGGTCAGCAACTAGAAGTGCTACTTTCGGTTCTTCATTGTAAGCTCTAAATTCCAATGAATCTCTCTTATCACTTAAACGAATAATATCTTTACAAAATGCAACTGATGTCATATATTCTACTCTTAACCTCCCAGATTTTTTAACATCAATTCCTTCCTCTTTCTCTTCTCTTTGTTTGAATGCTTCCGATTCAGGGTTAAGTAATAACACTCTTACTTTCCCACCGTTTTTAATAAAGCGGATAATCTCTTCAAATGATTCATGGAAAACTCCTAATGCATTAATGCCAAGAATCCAAATATTTTCGCTAGCACTGTTAATAAGATCTTTTTCTCTTTTGATTAGGATCCTTGGATCTATAATTTGTCCTTTCATAAGTTCTTTTATTTTATTTTGTAATTCCTTTTCTTGTTTTCTACCTTCAATATTCGTTTTAATATAAGCAGCAAGTCCCATTAAACCAAATCCTATACCAGCAGCCATTGCTATCAATTCCCACATAATTTTACCTCCATTCCAAGTTAATCAATTTAACCATCTTTAAACTCTAATCTTTCTTCTTGCCATGATGTTCTTTTTTAGTATTATTTTTTCTCTGAGCAATGAAAAGTTTTGCTTAGAGGATAGGATATAGTATTCTCTCAATTTCCACGGGTCCTTACTTTCTCTGGCAAATAGTTCAATATCTAATTGGGTTATCTCGTTACCAGTTTGATATGAACGAAGACTTAATCCTGCTGACAAAAAAATGGGCCAAGAACCTGCAAAATCCCAAAGATGGGCACCAAAAAATGCTCCACACCCACGGCCAATAGTCGGCCAACATAGACCTAAAACTGCACAAGCAGGATTCATTAATTGACAATCAGAAGAATGCCAATCAAATTTCTCAAAGAAAGAATCATTGCAGATAAATATGGATTGGCTTGTTATTTGTTGGTCAATCAGTATGATGACTCTTTTTTTCTCACATTCTGTGAATGCATTTTGAACAAAGAAGGATTTTTCCCCATCAGAATAAAATAACTCGCCAAGCATTGGGAAATAGACTAATCCAAGCCACGGTTTCAAATTCTTGAGTAAACCTATTGATATTCCAAAATTAGGCATGCCATTCGAAAACGCTCTTGTTCCATCTATTGGATCTATTACCCAGATCAAAGTAGAGGCTTCAAGATACGATTGGTCAAGATATTTTGTGTTTTCTATATCTTCCTCATCAATCAAGATGTGGTCTGGTGTTTTAAGTAAATCACTTATGGCAGTATGTACCAATCGTGAGATCTCCACATCTGCTTTTGTCAAAATAGAATTATCTGATTTTAGACAATGGGCTCTATTTGAGATTAGGGCAATCTTCCCACCGGCAAACGCAATTTGTTTCATCCGGGCTAAATATTTTTCTTTCAAAGCCTCTTCCCCACCATCTCTATGGACTTAGAAAACCTTTCTGATATATCCATGAGTTCTATAAGTTCTGTAAGAGAACCAACACTTAATGATACTCTCTTCTGAAACTCTCTCTTTTTAAAAATCCTGGTAATACCAATAAACTTTATCTTTTTATCTTTTATAAAATCATAATCCCTCAAGGAATCGCCAACAAAGATGACCTCATTAGGCTGAAATTTATAATGCTTAAGGATGAAATCAATCTGCTCATCTTTCTTAAAATCAGGTTTATGACCAAAAGCACCATCTACCAGACTATTAATTTTGTTCAAATGACAGTATTCTGTAACGATGTCTTGTTTTGTACTACTACAAATAAATGTCTTAAGTTCCCTTTCATTGAGAGATTTAAGAGTGGGAATGGTTTCGGAAAAGATAGGTTCATTGAGGATGCCTTTTAATTTTCTTACCTCGAAGGTCTCTGCCACCTCCTTATTTTTGGGATGCCCTGGAAAAATCAACTTCAGCTGACCATAGAAGTCCATTCCTGTAGTTTCTATATATCTTCTTTTGGCTTCATCTTTAGAGATACGATAATTCTTAGTTATGAGTTCCACAGCCAATTGGGTCAGAAAAGGCATTGTATTTGCTGTCGTTCCATCAAAATCGAAAATTATAACCTTAATTTTGTTTTCTATGAGAAAGTCCTTTTTTAGATCATAATTCCATGACAAAAAAGTTCTCCATAGCACGATTGTATTAGTTTGAATGGCTATAATAATCAAAGCAAAGAGTAGAAAAATCGGATGAAAATAGGTCATTATTCCACCAATAAAAAGCAAGAATAGTCTTAAATCCCTTCCTCTCCCAGCTACAATCCATTTTCCTTTATATCGGTAACCAAAATTTACTACTGATTTTGCAGAGGTGTAACTGACCATCAAATTTCCTAAAATAGCTAATACAGAGATGATACTAATAGTTAAGGGACTCCAATAAACTTCAAATATCTCTTTGCCTCCTATCTTAGCTAATGAGTAATAAAACATTCCTAAAAGTATAAAACCATCGGCATAGCGATCGAGAATTGCATCAATGAAATTTCCTAATGAAGATTGCATATGCTTGAGACGCGCTATCTCTCCATCACTACCATCCAATATGCTTGATATTTGTATCAATAAAGCTCCTATAATGGCATGACCGAGAAAAAAATATAAACTACTTATAAGACCTACAATAAAGCTCAGTATTGAGACCTGATTGGGAGTGATTCTTTTATATATTTTAAGAAGTAGAGGTGTGAAAATTTTAATAGAAAATTTCCGATTTATATATCGAGAAATTAAGCCATCAGCGGGTTTTATTAACTTACCCTGCAACAGTTTTTTTGCTAATTTAAATGCCTTCTCATCATCTACATCAATCCAGAAATCATCTTTAATATCAAGGGCTTTAGCCTTTCCCTTTTTAGCCAATATCCTTATCCCTCCCGTGAGGGAGGTGTCGCCGTTACCTGAGCTTTCTTCGATGGCATTGTATATTGCCGGAGAACAAAGGAAAATTCCTGTATCATAGGAGTTATATTTCTTGGTATCCTTTCCAATGTCTAAAATCCTATCGTTTTCTACAAGAACCTTGGTAACATCATCAATATCAACAAGTTTGTTTGTCTTGATGTTGTAGTCTACAACCAGCATAACTTTATCATCTGCTATCTTTTCATTCTTCAATTTCACTATTATTGATTCGTCAAAGATATGGTCACTCATTAACAGGATAAAATTTTCTTTAAGCGTGTCTTTTGCTTTAAGAACTGATATACCATTTTCCTTTTCCCAATCATCATTTATGATATGGGTTATCTTTATATCTCTTCTCTGGCTAAATCTGTCCAGAAAACGCCTCACCTTTTCACCATTGTACCCTGTTACCACATAGAAATCTGTTAGACCACCCTTCTTTGCGGTTAATATCACCCGTTCAATGAGGGATAATCCCAGAAGTGGAATAAGGGGCTTTGAATCGCTCTTAGTTGACAGTCTGGTTCCCCGCCCAGCAGCGAGGATTAAGCATTTCATATTCAATCTTCCCTTTTTCCTTTGATGAAATCTTCTGTTAATTTATATGCCTCATCATCGGTAAACTGTTTTGGGGGGTGCTTCATAAAATAGGCCGAAGGAGAGTACAGATTTCCCCCTTTACCTCTTTCAAGTGCCAGTTTGCAACACCTAATCGCATCTATTACCACTCCTCCAGAGTTTGGGGAATCTTCCACAGAAAGCCGCAGTTCGAGGTTCATGGGAATATCACCAAAAAGTTTACCTTCCATCCTGATGAAACAGATTTTGTTGTCTTTCTGCCATGCCACCCAATCGCTGGGGCCGATGTGAATGTTTTCATTTTCCAATCGGTTTTCAGCTAATTGGGATTGGACAGATTCGGTCTTTGATATTTTCTTACTTACAAGTCTGGTCCTGCTGAGCATATTAAGGAAGTCCGTATTACCCCCCGTATTGAGTTGGTATGTTCTTTCTAATTTTACCCCTCTTTTCATAAATAGATTAGCTAGAACCCGATGAACTATTGTGGCACCCAACTGGGATTTTATATCATCTCCGATAATTGGAATTCCCGCTTTTTCAAATCTATCGCCCCATTCAGAGCCACTGGCAATAAAAACCGGCATATTATTTATGAATGCCACTCCAGCCTCCAAAGAACATTCTGCATAAAATCTAACAGCCTTTTCAGACCCCACCGGGCAATAATTTAAGAGAATATCAGCACCAGATTTTTTTAATTCCTTGATTATATCTTCTTTGGATGCTTCTTTTTCCTCAGATGGAACGAATGTATATTTATCTTCATAATTCTTCATGTGCTCTGCAAAACCATCCAAAACCCTGCCCATCTTTACCTCGACACCTGTCTTTGGCATATCTTTATAGAATACTGTGGTGCAGTTTGGAAGTTCAAAGATGGCCTCTGAGATATCCTTTCCAACCTTCCTTCCGTCTATGTCGAAGGCAGCTACTACATCGATATCGTATGGTTTGTAACCACCGATATCCCAATGCATCAAACCTATAGCCTCTTTGCTATCCTTGTTTTTATAGTACTCTATACCCTGCAGCAATGAACTTGCACAGTTGCCAATCCCTACAATTCCGATTTTGATTTTTTTCATAAACAATCACCTCTATAATTTTATTATATTTTGTAAATCCAAAATTTCACATAACTTTCCGCGTGTACGGCGGGATCGCCCCGAAGGCTTTCGGGGACGCCCAAAACAAACAACCCAAACCCTGAATCGGTACGATTCAGACAAGATGAACCACGAGACTGAACCGCTGACACGCTTGTTAGCAGCATCTTTTTCATTTCAACAGCAGACATTTTTTCACTACTTCAGTTTTTCCATTAACATTTAATTTATACAGATATACGCCAGAACTTACAAGTTTACCTCCATCATCGTCACCATTCCAGAAAATTGAATGATTGCCTTTTGTAAAATCATTGTGAGCTATAGTTTTGATTTTCTGCCCTTTTATGTTGTAAATCATAAGTTCAATTTTAGAATTATTTTGGATAGAAAACTCAATCGTTGTTGATGGGTTAAATGGGTTGGGATAGTTTTGATTTAATGTATAACAAGATGGGAAGATTATTTCATCATAGATGTCACTCATACCCCCTTCATTATAAGCAGATACACCACCATCGGCTGTTATCCACTTTGTATTATCGGCATCGATTTCAATTGAGAAAACAATATTACTTACTATGCCTGAATTTCCCACATTAAAAACTTCCCAATCATTGCCATCAAAACTTGCAATGCCGCCATAAGTTCCAAACCATTTTAATCCATTTTCATCGATAGCAATCGAAGTTACAAAACTATGAGGTAGATCAGAATTTCCAGTGTTATACACAGTCCAGTTAATACCATCATAGCTTACCACACCTTCATATCTTGTGCCAAACCATTTCATACCGTTTTCTTCAATTCCTATTGATTCAATCCAATCATCAGGTAAAGGTGAATTCCCAACATCATAAACCGTCCATAAAACGCCATCAAAATGTGCCAAGCCACTTCTCGTTCCTATCCAGAGAGTTTTATCCAAATCAATGGCAATGGATTCTACTCCATTATATGGAAGCCCTGAATTGTAAGTATTATAAATGTTCCAACTAGTACCATCAAAACTGTATAAACCACCTGAACCTGTCATAGATTGAATTGCAAGCCACTTTCTGTTGTTTAAATCAATGACAATATCTCTAAAAGTCACATTAAATGGAATAGGAGAATTATTTTCGTCATAGATAGTCCAATTTGTACCATCAAATTCTGCTAAACCGCAATAACTTACACCAAACCAGGTAATTCCATTATTATCACAAGCAATTGCCCGGATGTCATCATTGGTTAATGGAGTGTTAAAATTTGTATAAACAGTCCATTCTGTCCCATCAAAATAGACAAAACCATTATTTGTACTGATCCATTTAGAATTGACTATATCTATAGCAATAGCTAAAGTAAAGTTGTTGGGCAACTCGGAATTACTTGTTTCGTGTGTAAACCAATTAATATCATTAAAACTATTTAATCCTCCAGTATCAAAACTTGACCTGCTTCCGATCCACTTCTTATTATTATCGTCGATTTCCACAGACATCACTAAATCACTTAGAAGTCCGGAATTATCAGTATTATATACTATCCAGTTGATGTCGTCAAAACTGGTCAGACCTCCGTATTTTGTACCAATCCATTTTTTTCCATTTTGCTCTATTGCCATCGAACTTACCATATTGGACGGAAGGCCTGAATTGCTTGAATAATAAACATTCCAAGTAGTATCATTGAAAGTCGCTAAACCACTTTCATATGTTCCAATCCATTTGGTTCCCACTGAATCGATTAAGAGAGAAGTTATATAATTTGAGGGTAAATCGGAATTATCGACAGTGTAAATAATCCAATCTGAGCCGTCGAAACGTGCTAAACCACCGCTAAGATTTTCATAACCATGCGTACCGATCCAAATATTACCTGATGAATCAATTGCAATTGGACCAACTTCGTTAGCTGGTAGGGGTGAGTTATCAATATTATAGAATGTCCAATCAGTATCATCAAAAAAAACTAAACCTTCATAGTTGGTTCCGATCCACTTATTTCCGATTTCATCGATGGTTATAGAATTTATCTTATTATAAGTTAAAGGTGAATTTTCATTATTATAAATTATCCAGTTGGTTCCATCAAACTTTGATAATCCCCCATAAGTAGAGAAACCTCCATTACCAATCCATATATTTCCGCTCTCATCGATTGTTATACAGGAAATGATATTATAAGCGAGACCTGAATTTGCATTGTTGTAAAATTCAGTTTCTCCAGTCTCCGTATTAAGTTTTACGAGACCACCTTCCGTTCCAATCCAATTTATATTTCCTTCAATTGCCTGACAGGTGACATTATCACCGTTGGTGTATTGCACCCATTCTGAGTTTTGAGCTGACAATGAAAAGGATATTAGTATAGTAAAATAAAATAATAATTTGATCTTTAACATTTTAACCTCCTAAGTTGCTGCTAACGCTTTGAGTGTATCGGAAGTTCCGAGCGTAGCGAGGAATTTGGGCGAAGGCCTTAACCGTAGCCAGATACACTCTGTTAGGCGATGTCCACGCAATCTCATGTCCCTAGAACCCATTGGACCGTGAGTTCCTTTTCATCAAAGAGACTCTTCGCTGTCGTAGCATCATCTTTTGAAAGCCGTGCAGCAATTTCACCTGACGGATCGGGATCGTCCCATATCTTGTGGTCGAATATCTTATTGACAAACCGTCTGAAGTATTTGAATTCCTCATCCTGAATGACACGGTAGAAAAATCGATCTCTCTCTTCGTCTGTATAGTGTTTCAGGTGGATATTAGTTGCATCTCTCAAGAGAATAACCCAAGCCCTTATGGCTCCTGCGCTAAAGATTCTTTCGGCTTTCTTGTGCGCAGCATCAGCTCGCTCCGGGGCCCATTTACCTTCCAGTCCTTCTTCGGCTATAATAGTCATAAGTTTGACTAAGTTGCACCTTTCATCCTTTCGAAAATCGTTATCGGATTCAAATTCGTCCTCAAGAGGCGGCGACACCAGCATGTGTTGAAAGAAAGTCTTTTTTAGACGAGCAAATGTCAAGGGTTGCTTTCGACCTCTGTGCTTCTCTGATAGATACCTTGACAACTTGTTTGCCTCATCATCAACTATTTCTTTGTACATAGCAAGTGCGATTTCATTTTTAGCCTGTGCCCAAGTTTTTTGCTTTGCGTGGAAGAGGAAATTGTAGAATCCTGATTCCGACTTTTCCCCTGCCGTATCCATATATTCTATCCAGTCCTCTCCAAAGATATCGGCATATTTCTGCATCAATTCGTGTGAATAGAATGACATTTGTCTGTATGGCCCGTGTGCATCAAGATTTGTTTCCTTTAGTAATCTCTTATCTGGGTTAAGGTAAATTTTACACTCTATCATTAAACGGCCAGCCCATATTTGAGCCGCTGCTTTATGCTGTCCGTCAAAGAGAACAAGAGTGCCATTGTCGTCAATTCTACAGATTGATGGGGATATTTGCGTGTTAATTTGAAAGTGTCGATACAACTTCCACAAATTTGGCTCCCGTAGAGGCCTGGGTTGTAATTCTCTGTCATTTCCGAGGTATTTAACTGGTAGCGTTCCATAGAAATATCCCCACTTGGTTGTTGGGCATGCGTAAAGTGGAAAGTCATGCTTGGAATCCCCATAGTAGAGGCTGATGTGCCCTTCTTTGATTTCGTAGTTTAGTCGTTCTCCACATTGGCCCTTTTTATGACGAATTAAATCGTCAAGAAATTTTGACTCCCCGCCTTCGAAAAATCGCGAAAGTTCTATCTTGTCACGGTATTCCTGAAGACTCATTGTGCCAATAGTGCGATGGTGACGTTTGCAAACAGGAGCAATATTGTCCAAGCTAGTTGGGCCTCCTGAGGAAAATGGTTTTATGTGATGAAATTCGATAGGCTCTTCCTCAGGAATAGGTTCCCCATCAACAAAGCACCTTCGTTCATGCTGTTCGAGAACCTTCTGTTTTTCAGTTTCTGAGAGTTGTCTTTTTCCAGTCATTTATTACCTCCTTTATATTTAATATGTTATGGCGTGGATTTCGCCTAACGTATGTATCCACGCCATTAATGTCGTGAACACCACCGATTTGGTGTTATATACGAAAAATGTCGCGGATTTATGTTTTAGATTATTCATCTTCTTTACCTTCGATAGTATCATTTACATCTTTATTAAAATTTAAATTATCCAATGGACTAACAATTTTATTTCTTGCTGTATGGGTAACGTGTGTATAAATTTCTGTAGTAATGAGACTTCTGTTTTTACTTTTCATAAATAATTCATATCTTAAATTCTTATTAAAGACAAAAAGATGAGAACCAACATTATTTGTCAAATAGAAAATATATAGTATTTGGAATAAATTTTTCAATACCTTGACGTTATGTAAACTTGGCGCAGAATATTGTGTATGAAAAATGAACATGAACTTTCTGAAAAAGATGTAAGTTTGATCAATAAGTACAAGTTCTATCTGCAATTTGAAAAGGGTTTAAGTGCGAATTCAATTCTTGCCTATGAGCGGGATATAAAGCAATTTGCAGAAGAAAAAAGCAAGCATGATCTCACAAAAATTATTTCCGATGATGTGATCGCTTTTATGAATTTCCTCTACAAGCACGGGGCATCAGATAAAACTGTTGCCCGTAAACGAAGTTCGCTTGCGAATTTTTACAAATTTTTATACATTGAAGATCTAATCTCTGAGCCGATATTTGAGCGGTTCCCTTCGCCTAAAGTTTCAGCATCTTTGCCGGATGTTCTCTCGATAGAGGAAGTAGATGCACTCATCAGTGCAGTTGAGAGAACGGACGAATACGGCACTCGCGATCGTGCAATCCTTGAATTTCTCTATTCAACCGGAGCGCGTATTTCTGAGATGTTAGACGTTCGGATTGGAGACCTTTATCTTGATGAAAAGATAGTGAGATTATTTGGCAAAGGAAGAAAAGAGCGCTATGTACCTATCTCGCAAACAGCTTTGACCTATTGTGAAAATTATATCGAGAATGCACGACAAAAGCTTTTGAAATACAAGCAGAGCAATATTTTATTCCTAAATAGATTTGGAGGTAAGCTTAGCAGAATGGGTTGCTGGAAGATCATCAATAAATATGCTCAACAAGCAGGGATAAAGACTCATGTATCTCCCCACACTTTACGACACTCTTTTGCCACACATCTACTGCAGGGCGGTGCGAATCTGAGGATCGTGCAAACTTTACTTGGACACAGCAGCATCAGCACAACCCAAATTTATACAAATATTGACAGGAATTATCTCAAAGAAGTTCATTCCCTCTATCATCCAAGAGCATAAAAAAAATAAAGACATAAAGGAGTACTAACTATGTTTAAAAAGTTTTTTATCATAGCGTTAGTAACGTGTGCAATATATGGAGTTATCTATGCGCAGGAGCTGTCTGACAGAGATATTCAGCAAATTGAATATGATGCAGGAACCGCCTACAATGAAGGCGTGGAACTCTACACTCAAAAAGATTATCAAGGCTCGATAGATAAGTTTGTGACGTCTCTTGACCTTTACAAAAAGATCGATACCGAAGCCAACCCAAAAACCGACCGCATTCGCGAATTATACAAGAACCTTTCCGTTCTGTATTATATGACAAAGCAATATCCAAAGGCAATTGAATATTATGGACTTCGTCAACAATATGAGCCGGACAATTATCAAATCGTGGTCTCTCTCAGTTCTATCTATGATGCAATGGGAGATGATGATCAGGAGCTTCAGGTTCTTCTCATTTATGATGAAAACTATGACGAATACAAAATAAGTAGAAAGATAGCAACAATATATGAAGAGATTAATGATCTTTCGAATGCTATAATATTTTATACTGACGCCTTTGAACTCAATCCAAAGAAAGTGGAATTCTTAGAAAAGATAGCCCTCTTCTATCATAAGACAGGTGAGACACCCAAGGCGATACAAGCATACGAGGATTATATCGCAACTAAACCAGCTGATTACATTCTAAGAAAAGTGTATAAAAATCTTGGGATATTCTATCAAAATATGGGGCAGATCGATAAAGCCATACTTGCATTTGAAAATTCACTTGCGCTTAAAAATGATAAGGATATCGCATTCACGGTCGGACATCTATATTATGATCAGGGAAATTATCCCAAGGCCAAGCAATTCCTGAAGGATGTTTTGTGCATCGATCAGAATAATCCCCAGGCACATTATTATATGGGTAAGATATATCGTGAAGAAGAGCAATGGAATAAGGCAATTTCAGAATTTGAGCTTATTGTGAACAATCCCCAACTTGGGAAGTTTGCAAAAGAAGAAATCGATTATATTAAAAAGCAACAATAATATATCAATAATATAGATATAACTCAAGTTTCGCAGTAGATATTATAAAAGGTTTAATATGATTTTTTTAAGTAATTTCCATCCTGTAAAAATATGAATTTCTAATTACTCCCGATGCATCGGGACTAATGAAATTTCAAATGACAAATGTCAAATAAAAAGAGATTCGACTTAGAGGAGAGAACTGCAAAATTTGGTGAGGATATTATCGAATTTGCTAAAAAAATCCCCCAAAATCCGATAACACTACCTTTAATTACCCAATTAGTTAAAGCTGGTACAAGTGTTGGTGCCAATTATTGTGAAGCAGATTGTGCAGAATCAAAAAGAGATTTCGAACATAAAATAGGCATTTGCAAAAAAGAGTCTAAAGAATCAAAACATTGGTTGAGAATGATTTCAAAAGCAGTTCCACAATTAAAAGATGAAGCAAAAGTTTTGTGGAAAGAAGCTAATGAACTTAATTTAATTTTCTCATCAATTGTAATTAAATCAAGGAAGAATAAATTACTTTGACATTTAAATTTTTTACATTTTATTTGACATTAGATATTAGGATTTAGAAATTAATTTAATTCTTACTCATCTTTCGAAAAATATATTATAAAAGGTTAAATATGATTTTTTTAAGTAATTTCCACTCCTGCGAAACCTCAGTAAATATAATTAATAAGCTTTCATTATAATATCATAAATAACTTTATTAAATTTGAACGCAAAGGGGCACTATGCGTAGGATCATTATCTCAGGAAATTGGAAAATGTATAAAACCCTCGAAGAAACAATCACTTTTTTTGAGGAGCTTTCAGCTTGGGAGAAGGACTTTTCTCATAAAAATCAGCTCTTGATCTTTCCTCCAAATTTATACACAATGACTGCTCTCGAAAAGACAAGAGAGAATGATATTGATATTGGTGTTCAAAATACTTATTTCAAAGATTTTGGAGCTTTTACAGGAGAGATATCAGCTCCGATGCTCACCTCAATTGGGTGCAAATACGCATTAGTTGGTCATTCCGAACGACGCCATATTTTCCATGAAACCGATGAGGAGACAAATCTGAAGATACTGGCATTGATCGAGCACAGAAAGCATATTGTCTTCTGCATTGGCGAGAAAGAAGATCAGAGAGATGAAGGGCTTACTGACCAGGTTCTCGATACTCAACTCACAATCGGCTTGCAGGATGTTAATGAAAAGGATATGGAGCATATTGTCATTGCTTATGAGCCCGTCTGGGCAATTGGAACAGGCAAAACAGCTACTCCGGAGATCGCACAAGATGCTCACGCTTTTATTAGAAACTGGTTATCAGCCCATTTTAATACAAGGGTTGCAAAGAAAACACGCATTCTTTATGGCGGAAGTGTAAAAGTCACCAACTGCGAGGGGCTTCTTGAAAAGCCGGATATTGATGGAGCGCTTATTGGCGGAGCAAGTCTCAAGATCAATGATTATATTGAGATCATCAAAATTTCCGAAGATGTAGCTCAAAGGAAAGATCAGTAACATGTTAGATATAAAACTTATTAGAAAAGACCCCGAATTTGTGCGACAGTGCATCAAAAATAAAGGCGAGAAGGTACAGCTCGATACTGTTCTTGAGTTAGACAATAAGCATCGCCAGCTTCTCTTTGATTTTGAAGAGAAACGCAAAGTGCAGAACGCTGTCTCGAAAGAGATCGCCCAGCTTAAGAAGCAAGGGCAAACTGCTGATGATCAGATCACAGCAATGAAAAAAGTAGCTGACGAAGTAAAAGTGATCCAGCAGGAAATCAGCGAAATCGGGGAAGCTCTGGAAAAGGAACTGCTTGCAATTCCGAATATAATTGATAAATCGGTCCCAATTGGATTTGATGACTCAGATAATAAGTTTATACGAGAATGGGGAGAAAAGCCGACATTCGATTTCAAGCCACTTGATCACATGCAGTTAGCAGAGAAGTTGGGTTTGCTCGACTTCCAGCGCGCAGCAAAGATTGCTGGTAGCGGTTTTCCATGTTATACGGGCATTGGAGCTCAGCTCGAAAGGGCTTTGATAAATTTTATGCTGGATTTTCATCATGAAGTGAATGGCTACACTGAGATATTTCCTCCCTTTATTGCGAATCGGAAAACTATGACCGGGACCGGTCAGCTTCCCAAGCTTGAGTTTGATATGTATCATATTAATGAGGATGATCTTTTCTTGATCCCGACAGGTGAAGTCCCTCTTACTAATCTCCATCAGGATGAGATCTTGCAGGATGAGCAGCTTCCTATTAAATATACTGCATACACTCCATGCTTTCGAAGAGAGGCAGGTTCGTACGGAAAAGATACAAAAGGTTTGCAGCGTGTTCATCAGTTTAATAAAGTTGAATTGGTACAGTTTGTCAGACCTGAAAATTCTGAAGAGGCATTGCAGGAAATTCTTTCACAGGCAGAGGCAGTTTTGCAGCAATTGGGTTTACCATACAGGGTTATGCAGCTTTGCAGTGGCGATCTTAGCTTTGCTGCTTACAAGTGTTATGATATTGAGATATGGTCGGCAGGGCTGGAAAAATATCTCGAAGTAAGTTCGTGTTCGAATTTTATTGACTTCCAATCCCGACGGGCGCAAATTCGGTTCCGTTCATCAAAAGATGGAAAAGTGCATTATGTGCACACTTTGAATGGTTCCGGGGTTGCGACACCTCGAACTATGATCGCTCTTTTAGAAAATAATCAAACAAAGCAGGGTGAGATAATTGTCCCTGAAGTGTTGAGAAAATATATTGGTGGCAGAGAGAAAATAACGTAGTGGTGGTACTTTGCGAGAAGTATCATATTTATTATTGACACCCAGTAATAATATAGTATATTATTTTTTACGAAATGCTTGACACGAAAATTGTCGTGTCATGAACTCTGCAACACGTTCTTTAAAAAACACATAGGGTGTATACATATTCGTAAGCAACTAAGCAATTAGTTACGCAAAAAATAGTAAATTAAAAACACAAAAATAATGGAGAGTTTGATCCTGGCTCAGGACGAACGCTGACGGCGTGGATTAGGCATGCAAGTCGAACGAGAAATTCCCCGCTTGCGGGGGAAAGTACAGTGGCGAACGGGTGAGTAACGCGTAGGTATCTGCCTCATAGACTGGGATAGCCCCGGGAAACCGGGGGTAATACCGGATATGTTTTTCGAAACAAAGGTGGCCTCTGTTTACAAGCTGCCGCTATGAGATGAGCCTGCGTCATATTAGCTTGTTGGTAGGGTAATGGCTTACCAAGGCGATGATGTGTAGCCGACCTTAACGGGTGACCGGCCACACTGGGATTGAGATACGGCCCAGACTCCTACGGGAGGCAGCAGTCGAGAATAGTCTACAATGGGGGAAACCCTGATAGTGCGACGCCGTGTGTGCGACTAATTCCTTCGGGATGTAAAGCACTTTTCTATGAGATAAAAGCTCTTTAGGTTAATAGCTTATTGAGACGGATATTATTATAGGAATAAGCTCCGGCTAACTCCGTGCCAGCAGCCGCGGTAATACGGAAGGAGCGAGCGTTGTCCGGATTTACTAGGCGTAAAGGGCTAGTAGGCGACTAATTAAGTTATATGTTAAATCCCACGGCTCAACTGTGGTCCTGCATGTAATACTGGTTAGATAGAGTACTGTAGAGGAAGGCAGAATTCCTGGAGTAGCGGTGGAATGCGCAGATATCAGGAAGAATACCAAAAGCGAAGGCAGCCTTCTGGGCAGTTACTGACGCTGAATAGCGAAGGTGTGGGTAGCAAACAGGATTAGATACCCTGGTAGTCCACACAGTAAACGATGATCACTAGATGTTGGTGAGTAAAAAAAATCATCAGTGTCGAAGTTAACGCATTAAGTGATCCGCCTGGGGAGTACGGTCGCAAGATTGAAACTCAAAGGAATTGACGGGACCCCGCACAAGCGGTGGAGCATGTTGTTCAATTCGATGCAACGCGAAGAACCTTACCTGGGCTTGACTTCCCGAGAAGGCCTGTGAAAGCAGGCTGTGCCCCTTCGGGGGAACTCGGTGACAGGTGCTGCATGGCTGTCGTCAGCTCGTGTCGTGAGATGTTGGGTTAAGTCCCGCAACGAGCGCAACCCCTGTTCTTAGTTACCATCATTAAGTTGGGGACTCTAAGAATACTGCCAAGGTGACAACTTGGAGGAAGGTGGGGATGATGTCAAGTCATCATGGTCCTTATGCCCAGGGCTACAAACGTGCTACAATGGTCGGTACAAAGAGCCGCTAAACAGCGATGTCATGCTAATCTCAAAAAGCCGACCTCAGTTCGGATTGGAGTCTGCAACTCGACTCCATGAAGTTGGAATCGCTAGTAATCGCGGATCAGCAGGTCGCGGTGAATACGTTCCCGGGGTTTGTACACACCGCCCGTCAAGTCAACCGAGTTGATTGTACCCGAAGCTGGTGAGCGAATCCGTAAGGATAGCAGCCGACGAAGGTATGGTCGGCGAGGGGGACTAAGTCGTAACAAGGTAGCCGTACCGGAAGGTGCGGCTGGATCACCTCCTTTCTAAGGAGAAAATTTATGTATACACCCTTATCTTTTATAAATTGTGAAAGGGGCTTGTAGCTCAGTTGGTCAGAGCACCGCTCTGATAAGGCGGGGGTCGGTGGTTCGAGTCCACCCAGGCCCACCATTACTGAGCGGTTGAACAATGCTCAATATTCTCGCTGGGGGATTAGCTCAGTTGGGAGAGCGCCGCTCTTGCACGGCGGAGGTCGTCGGTTCGAACCCGTCATCCTCCACCAGTATTTTTTGTTCTTTTCAAGTATATAGTAGTGTATTAAAGTAAGAGAATAACTTATGTTAATTAAGTAAGGCAATAAGTGCATTCGGTGGATGCCTTGGAGTTAGATAGGGACGAAGGACGTGGCCAACTGCGATATGCCTCGGGGAGCTGTAAGCAAGCTTAGATCCGGGGATTTCCGAATGGGGAAACCCATCCCAAGTTATGTTGGGATATCATTCTTCTGAATAAAATAGGAAGTCTGAGCCATACGCAGGGAACTGAAACATCTTAGTACCTGCAGGAAAATAAAGCAACCGCGATTCCCTTAGTAGCGGCGAGCGAAAAGGGAACAGCCTAAACCCCGATTTATCGGGGGGTCGTGGGATCCAAGACGCGTTTTGCTGGAGTCATAGTCAAACTACTCTGGAAAGGTAGGCCATAGAGGGTGATAGCCCCGTAGGCGAAATGATGAAAGTACAACAATTGGACACCCGAGTAGGACGGGACACTAGGAATCTTGTCTGAATTTGCGAGGACCATCTCGTAAGGCTAAATATATCTAACTACCGATAGCGAACCAGTACCGTGAGGGAAAGGTGAAAAGCACCCCGTGAGGGGAGTGAAATAGTACCTGAAACCGATTGCATATGATCAGTCGAAGTCTTCTTTTTGTGCTTGCACATTAAGGGGATGACGGCGTGCCTTTTGTATAATGAGCCGGCGAGTTACTTTTGGCAGCAAGGTTAAGGGCTATAGGTCCGTAGCCAAAGCGAAAGCGAGTCTGAATAGGGCGTTAAGTTGTCAGGAGTAGACCCGAAACTGAGTGATCTACCCATGTCCAGGTTGAAGATCCGGTAACACGGATTGGAGGACCGAACCTACTAAAGTTAAAAATTTAGAGGATGAGGTGTGGGTAGGGGTGAAAGGCCAAACAAACTCAGAGATATCTGGTTCTCTTCGAAATCTGTTTAGGCAGGGCCTCATGTTAGATTAACGGAGGTAAAGCACTGATTGGGCTAGGGGCCCTAAAAGGTTACCAACCCCACTCAAACTAAGAATGCCGCTAATTGATGCATGGGAGTCAGTCTGCGGGGGATAAGCTCCGTAGGCGAAAGGGAAACACCCCAGACCATCAGCTAAGGTCCCTAAATATACACTGAGTGACAAAGGATGTTAAATTGCAAAAACAGCCAGGATGTTGGCTTAGAAGCAGCCATTCATTTAAAGAGTGCGTAATAGCTCACTGGTCGAGTGGTTTTGCACCGAAGATGATCGGGACTAAGTGTATTACCGAAGCTATGGATTTCTCCGCCTTCTGGTGGAGGAATGGTAGAAGAGCATTCTGTAAGGCTGCGAAGGTGTACCGGAAGGTATGCTGGAGCTATCAGAAGAGATTATGCCGGCATGAGTAGTGAGAATCCCGGTGAGAAACCGGGACACCGTAAGTCTAAGGTTTCCTGAGTAAAGTTAATCTGCTCAGGGTTAGTCGGACCCTAAGGCGAGGCCGAAAGGCGTAGTCGATGGGAAAGCAGTCAAAATTCTGCTACCCGATATAGACAGTGATGGGATGACGCAGTTATGCGAGGAAGACTGGTGTTGGACGCCCAGTTTTAAGCTGGTAGGTTGGATGAGCAGGAAAATCCACTCATCTATAACCGAGAAGCGAATACGAGCCACATAAGTGGCAGAAGTTCCTCTATAAAGCTGCCAAGAAATAATCTCTAAACGTTAACTCTATATCGGTCCGTACCGCAAACCGACTCAGGTAGACGAGGAGAGTATCCTCAGGTGCTCGAGATAACTCTGGTTAAGGAACTCGGCAAAATAGCCCCGTAACTTCGGAAGAAGGGGTGCCATTGAAGGTGAAAGGACTCGCTCTTCGAGCTTTCGATGGTCGCAGTGAAGAGGCCCAAGCGACTGTTTATCAAAAACACAGGTCTATGCAAAGTAGTAATACCACGTATATGGACTGACACCTGCCCGGTGCCGGAAGGTTAAATGGATGGCTTAGCTCGTATCGTTTCGATATGGGCGAAGGTCAGAAATGAAGCCCCGGTAAACGGCGGCCGTAACTATAACGGTCCTAAGGTAGCGAAATTCCTTGTCGGGTAAGTTCCGACCTGCACGAATGGTGTAACGACTTGGGCGCTGTCTCAACCAGGGACTCGGTGAAATTGCAGTGGCGGTGAAGATGCCGCCTACCCGCGAAAGGACGGAAAGACCCCGTGAACCTTTACTGCATTTTGATATTGTATTTTGGTGTTGTTTGTGTAGGATAGGTGGGAGGCTTTGAAGCCACGGCGCTAGCCGGGGTGGAGCCAACGTTGAAATACCACCCTAATGATATCGGAATACTAACTCGTGCCTTTATGAGGTATGAGGACAGTGTCTGAAGGGCAGTTTGACTGGGGCGGTCGCCTCCTAAAATGTAACGGAGGCGTACAAAGGTTCCCTCAGCGTGATTGGTAACCACGCGTAGAGTGCAAAGGCATAAGGGAGCTTAACTGCAAGACCGACGGGTCAAGCAGATGCGAAAGCAGGTCTTAGTGATCCTATCCCGCCGTATGGAAGGGGGATAGCTCAACGGATAAAAGGTACTCCGGGGATAACAGGCTGATAGCGCCCGAGCGTCCATAGCGACGGCGCTGTTTGGCACCTCGATGTCGGCTCATCACATCCTGGGGCTGAAGAAGGTCCCAAGGGTATGGCTGTTCGCCATTTAAAGTGGTACGCGAGCTGGGTTCAGAACGTCGTGAGACAGTTCGGTCCCTATCCTTCGTGGGCGTGAGATGTTTGAGGAGATCCACATTTAGTACGAGAGGACCAATGTGGACAGACCTCTGGTGTAACGGTTGTGACGCCAGTTGCATTGCCGTATAGCTAAGTCTGGAATGGATAACTGCTGAATGCATATAAGCGGGAAGCCAACTCCAAGATTAGACATCTTTTAGACTCCTTGTAGACTACAAGGTTGATAGGTTACAGGTGTAAGTACAGCAATGTATTTAGCCGAGTAATACTAATTAGTCGAAGCCTTACTTTTTCTCTTTTTATCTCTTACTTTAATCACTACTTATTTTTATATGGGCAGTGAATTGATTGGTTGTTATAGCAGTGTGGTCACACCTGTTCCCATCCCGAACACAGAAGTTAAGCACACGTGCGCTGATGGTACTGCATGGGAGACTGTGTGGGAGAGTAGGTCGCAGCCAATCGATTCACTGCCCTTTTTTATTCCATCTCACTTATTAATGATAGCCACTACCGTCTCTATTCCAATTCCGCATGAAATCCTGCCGGCTATGTTCAAATATCAACATTTTGGTTCTTTTCAGAATTGAGTGGGTAAATAAAAATAATATCCAATATCCAACCACAGTGTAATAAAAGAAAAAGAAGATTACACGGGGCAGGCACGGAATATCCAATGAAGAAGGAAAAAGATAGATGAGTGAGTAAGAAAAGAGT
>JAUWMT010000007.1 GCA_030613025.1 Candidatus Cloacimonadota bacterium | reverse complement strand
GCTGTATATGATTTTCGTTCGTATGAAACATAGTGATTTCCTTAAAAAATATTACTTATTTAACCATACTAATATTTGATCATTACTTTGTGTAAAGTATTTTGTGAACTATATTGAAAGGTTTTTAGAGTGAACTCATTGATATTATTTTAATACAAAACAGGAAAGAAATTTCATTTAACAGATTGAGTGAAGGAGAAAAACAAATTTTAACTATTTTCGGATTAAGAGAACTTTTGATAACCGGCAATACTCTTTTTCTGCTTGATGAACCGGACACCTACCTTCACCCTGAATGGCAAAGAGATTATGTCAAATCAATAGTTGATATTGTGGATACCAAAACCAATTATTTGATCACTTCGCACTCTCCTAATATTATTTCAGGCTTAAATAAAAAACAGCTTAAAATCATTGAAAATAAAGACAACAAAATCAATATCCGGGAGTTTTCTTTTAATCCATTTGGAAAACCTGTTGATATGATTTTAACTGATTATTTTGGACTTAAAGGGCTTCGGTTTAAAGGTATTGATGATAAGATAAGAGAATTACAGAGAATGTTAATTGAAGAAAATTATAATGCTGAAGAATTTGAATCTCTTTTTACTGAGTTGGAAAAAAAGATCGGCAAAGATGACATGGATTTGCTTTCTATAAAACTGGAAAAAATTAAAAGAGAGAAGGCAAATGCGAAAGATTAATAAGGGTAATCCAATTCCTGGATTTAATGGAAATAACTTTAACAATAGTTGTAATAATTGGTCAGATTTCCATAGAGATCATAAAGATATATTTGAAGAATCAAGATTAGTGATTTTAACCGATGAACAGAATCAACTTTGTGGGTATACAGAGATTTATATAAACGAGTTAATAGATTGCCACATAGACCATTATAAAAAAAAAGATAGTCCATTTTTTCCTGAACTTGTATTTGATTGGAATAATCTGATAGTTGCAACTTGTGACGATAATTTTGGAGCGAGATATAAAGATAACACATCAGGTATTAATGCTAATGATTATAGCCATATTTTCAATCCGGTAATTGATGATGTTGAAAATTATTTTTATTATTATGATTGGGGAGAAATTGCGCCTAAATCGGGAATATCAGATTTAGAAAAAGAGAGAGTAAATAAAACAATTACAGTATTCCATCTTAATCACAATTCTTTAAAAAATAGACGCAAAGCACTTATTCGAATGATTACTACTTTTGGGCAAATGGCAAAAAAAGAAATTCGTACTGCTCTTGAAAATTCAAGCTTTAGAAGTGTAATAGATCAAATATTGGAATCAAGAGAAGCTACGTAACAAATCACTGCTCCTGACTGTGAAAAGCCCCATTCAATTTTCTGCAAGTTTGGTGTTTCAATCGGTGTGCTTAAACATTATTTGACCACGAATTTTTACAAATCATAAATAAGGAAATTTAATAAAAAGAAATATATGGAAAACAAAATAACATTTAGTGCCCTCGGGCTTTCAGCAAAAGTGCTGGACGCAATCAATAAAAAGGGGTTTGAAGAGCCAACCGCAATTCAGATCATAACTATTCCTCTAATGCTCAGAGATGATACCAATATCATCGCACAAGCCCAAACAGGCACAGGCAAAACAGCAGCATTTGGATTACCTTTGATAGAAATGATCAATGCTAGTTCACATACAGTTCAGGCACTCATTCTTGCTCCTACACGGGAGCTTGCCATCCAGGTATCGGAAGAGATCAATTCGCTCAAGGGAGACAAGGATATCAAAATAATGCCAATATATGGCGGTCAATCTATTGATCAGCAATTGCGGCGGCTGAAAAAAGGCGTGCATATCGTAGTCGGTACTCCGGGCAGAATAATTGATCATCTTAACAGAAAAACATTGAAGATCGAAAAAATTGAGCACCTGATCATTGATGAGGCAGATGAAATGCTTAATATGGGATTCATCGATGATATGGAAGAAATAATGAAGCACACGAATCCCGACAAAAGAACGCTGTTGTTTTCTGCCACAATACCAAAAAGAATAAAAGATCTTGCACACAAATACATGGACGGCTATGAGCTTCTCCGAGTTAAGAAAGAGCGTTTGACAACTCATCTGACGGAGCAAATATATTTTGAGGTTAAAGCATCTGACAAATTTGAGGTATTATGCAGGATAATTGATATCGAAGATAATTTTTACGGTTTGGTTTTCTGTAGAACAAAAAGTGATGTTAATTCTCTTGTAAACCATCTAATGGATAGAGGATATGACGCTGAAGCCATTCATGGAGATTTAACTCAGGCGCAAAGAGAAAGAACCCTGGAAAAATTCAGGAAACAAAGGATCAGAATTCTTATAGCAACAGATGTTGCAGCACGCGGAATCGATGTCAGCAACCTTACCCATGTTATAAATTATGCACTGCCGGGAGATCCTGATGCGTATGTTCATCGAATAGGGCGCACAGGAAGAGCCGGGAATGAGGGCACTGCAATTACGTTTATTACTCCCAGCGAATATCAACGGTTGATGTTCATACAGCGGGTTGCCAAGACTGATATTAAGAAGTCAAAAGTACCGAAGGTAGAAGATATTATCAAAGCCAAAAAGAAAAAGATTTACGATGATCTGACTTCTATTCTTGAGGATGAGATCGACACTGAATATTATAACTGGGCTAAGAAATTACTTGAGGACAATAATCCGACAGAAATATTAGCTGCCATACTTAACTATAGTTTCGAGGAAGAACTCAATCCTGATGCCTACAATGAAATAAAAGAAATCAGTGCAGAGGAAAGGCAGCTGGACGGACAGGGTAAAGCACGGCTTTTTGTCGCATTGGGCAAGAAAGACAAGATGGATGCTAGAAAACTTGTTGAGCTCGTAACTAGTAAAGTCCCCATCAAGGGCAAAGATATCAGAGATGTGCAGGTTATGGACAATTTCTCTTTTATAACTGTTCCTTTTGATAAAGCAGAAAAGATCATTATGAGCTTTAAAGGTAAGCATAAAAAGCCGCTGATCACTCATGCCAAGAAAAAATCAGATAAGAAAAGCAAAAAACAAACGTCAAAAAATCGTAATCGCTGATATCCGGGATTATATATGCAAGAACCGAAAAAAAGGTGCTAGTGATAAGTCAATTGTGAAATGACGTAAATTGAATTTTAACAAAATTTAAAACCTCATCCCCCAGGTGAAATATTCAGCAAGCTGATTTCACGGGGTAAACTAACCTTCTCCTAATTGAGGAGAAGGCAATATTAAGGAATGTAAAAATTCAATTATCACTTCCAATTGAAGCTTGACATGACACTAGATGAAAGATTTTTATTGTGAGGAAATAATCTCGAAAAAAACAAAGGTCGATGTCGTATATGAAACAGAAGAAATCTTAGCATTTCATCATACAAAACCATATTTGGGGTTGCTTGTATAATATTTAAGAAAATGATTTGGGGCTCCCCGTAAGGTGGCATCGCCGGTAAAATATTTGGTATAAAATCTAAGATTCTTGACATATTTTCCCAAAAAGTCTGTCTGCAAAAACTACATATCACGGAGTACGCATGAGAAAATTTACGTGTATTGTCTCCCTCTTTTTTAGCATTTCATTACTATTTATATTTGCCTGTACAAGCACCACCTCTCAATATGATTACAAAGAAACAGAGGAACTCGTCTCCTTTGTAAATAGAGCTGTCGATCTTATAGAGAATTATGGCGAAGAAGCATTCCCGCAATTCAGAATAAAAGGCAGCGAATGGGATCATAATGATCTATACATATTTGTCTGGGGACTGGACGGAATGCGTTATGTTTACCCGCCGGATGTGTCCGGCGAAGGAAAAAATATGCTGGACCTTAAAGACATCAATGGCAAACCAATCGGAAAACTTTTTGTAGAAGCAGTCTCCGGCGAAACCGGCGAAGGATGGGTACACTACCAGTGGCCCAAACCGAACAGTGAAGTTCCTATCTGGAAAAGTACTTTTCTTGAAAAAGCAATCGCACCTTCAGGAAAAACTTATCTCGTGGGCAGCGGTCTGTATGAGATGCCTGTCGATAAAGCATTTGTTGTATATAATGTGAGCCAGGCAGTGGAACTTCTTGAAGAAAATGGCAAGGACGCCTTTGACGAGCTCCGCTCTGCTGCAGGTCACTACAGATTCATGAATTGCTATATTTTCATCAAGGATATGAATGGAAATGAGCTTTTCAATGCAGCATTCCCCGAACTTGAAGGAACGAACATCATGGAACTCAAAGATGCTGACGGACAGCTTTTCGTAAAAAAAGAACTTGAAATTCTCAGAAACAAGGATCGGTGCTGGAATGATTATATGTGGCCCAAGCCCGGACAGAAAGAAGCTTCATTGAAGCGCGTGTTTGTGAAAAAAGTTCTTGTGGATGGAGAAATCCTTGTTGTTGGTTGTGGGTACTATCCACAAAAATAATTTATACTTATGAAAAAAATCCTTCCTTTCATTATTGTACTTGCTATAATTGTAGTATCAATAGTCATCCTTGCTAAAATTCTACACCCGCGGCAAAAGATGACACCCTCAGAAAAAGCCCGGTCGATCGTGCTGAGAAAAGTTACAGAAAAAGCACAGTCCGAATTGCAGTACGCAGATAAAGATTTTGCCGATGCAGCCCGAGAGATTGCCCATTACGAACTTACAAGTGATTCGGTTCGGAATATCTTGCAAGGTCTTCTTACACGCCAATCTTTTATCGTGGATTGCTGCATTGTTGATACTAATGGTATTATGATCGTGGTCGAGCCGGAAGAATTTAAATCATTTGAGGGCTCTGATATCAGCGACCAGGCACATGTGAAAAAAATTCATCAAACCCACAAGCCCATAATGAGCAACGCTTTTATTGTTGTCGAAGGATTTCAGGCAGTTGTCATTCAATACCCTATCTTTTCTGGCGTAAATGAACTCATCGGCTCTCTCAGCATGCTGATACGCCCTGACTCCATGCTTGTTGACATTATTAAACCAATTATCAAAGGCGTTCCTGTGAACATCTGGGGCATGCAAAAAGATGGCATAATCCTCTATGATCGCAACGAAGAAGAGATCGGAAAAAATCTTTTTACTGACGAGATGTACAAGCCCTATGGAAATTTACTGGCTCTCGGAGAAGAGATCATTGCAAATGATAACGGATACGGCTCATATATTTTTTTATCCGATACCATGATAGAGCCAATTGAGAAATTGTGCTTCTGGGAAACGGTCGGCTTATATGATATGCAATGGAAACTTGTGCTTACTTCGATTTTGTCCGGCATAGAAGCACCAAAAGGATCGAAAAAATCAATTGAGTACATAAAGAAGAATCTGAAGGATTTCATCCAGCAAACTGACCTTCAGGAAGCACTTTCTGAAAATGATGAAGAGAATATCAAAAAATGCTTTGAAAATTTTTACAATATATATCCATACATCTACAGCATACAGTGGACAGACACCTCAGCAACAAACCGCTTTGGATTTCCTGCCGAGCATTCACTTTCAAATTATAGTTATAGAGAAACGCGTGATGGCATAAACGAACAGTATCAAGATTTTATTAGTGCAGTAGAAAATAAAAAATCTACTGTTTTTGAAAAAATACTTCCGCCAGCTGGCGGAGACAGCGCAATATTCATTTTGGAACCAGCTTCCTCAGATGAATCCTATTTCGGCATTATCTATGTGATGATACTGAAGTGAGATAAGCTTTCATGATAAAAAAATATAATTTATAAAGAGCGCTCATGACTAAAACAAATGTCCTTATAGTCGAAGATGAGATAATCGTAGCAAAGAACATTGAAACTATGCTCAAAGGACTGGATTATGATGTTGTGGGTATTTGTACTTCCGGTGAAAAAGCTATCAAATCCGTCGCAGAAACAAAACCCGATCTTGTTTTGATGGATATTGTTCTCGGCGGCGATATTGATGGCATTCAAGCTGCGGAGAAGATTCTGGAAGAATTTACGATCCCAATAATCTTTGCCACTTGCTATTCTGATGACGACACCCTAAAACGCGCAAAAGAAACAGCTCCATATGGATATATCATCAAACCCTTTCAGAAAAAAGAACTTCTTGTAGCTATTGAAATAGCGCTGGAGCGACACATTCTTGAACAAAAAATACGCGAGAATGAACAGCTTCTCCAAACTACACTACAAAGTATTAGTGACGGGATAATTACTACAGATAAAAAAGGACACATCCTTTATGTAAATAACATAGGTGAAGAGATTATTGGCTGGTCATATCAGGACATAAATGGGAAATCCCTGAATTCTGTTTTTAAACTTATATATGATGATACGAACAAAGACCTGTGCAAGTTTGTTGAAAATCCTTCAAAGGTCAAAACACTAACGAAAATACCTCCTTCTTCTATTGTGTCCAAAGATGGCTCATTAAAAATAATAGACGGAAGCATCTCACCGATTTTGGAAATCTCCGGAAAAACAACGAGATCTGTGTTGGTTTTTAGAGACATTACAGCCGCCCAAAAGGCGCTCAAGGTTCAGAATGCTCTCTATAACATCTCAAATGCTGTCAATAAAGCAGATAATATTCGGGAACTCTTTCAATCGATACAAAAGCACCTGGATGAGATAATCGATACGAAAAATTTTTATGTTGCACTGTATGACAAAAAAACCGATACTATTTCTCTCCCCTATATCGTTGATGAAGAAGACAAGTTCACCTCTTTTCCGGCAGGAAAAACACTCACCGGTTACGTTATCAAACATAAAAAATCTATGCTCGTTGATGAAAAACTCCTTCATGAAATGGTTGCTCAGGGACTTATTGAAATCATCGGTTCTCCTTCAAAATTGTGGCTCGGCGTTCCACTGAAGGTCGAGAAAGAAGTGATTGGTGTTGTGGCAGTGCAGAGTTATGAAGATGAAAAGCTTTACACAAAAGATGATCTGGAAATCTTAGAATTCGTTTCCGGACAGCTTGCAATAGCCATTTCACACAAATGGGCAGAGGATGCACAACGAATCGAACGCGCATATTTTGAGCAGCTTTTTGAAAATTCACCCGAAGCAATTGTACTCGTTAATAATGAGAGCCGTATTCTCAGGTTGAATGAAGAATTTACAAAAACCTTCGGTTATACAATCGAAGAAGCTCGGAACAAAAAAATCGATGAGCTTCTTACACATGGTGAATATGAAAAAGAGGCAAAAAACACAACAACAAAAATCGCTAAGGGTGAAACGGTCGCACTGGAATCAATTCGCTGGCATAAAAACGGAACTCCGGTCGATGTATCCATTCTAGGAACTCCAATTATTTTTGAGGGTGGACAGCTTGCGGTCTATGGTATATATCGCAATATCTCTGACAGAAAAATTGCAGAGCAAGCTCTTACGCAAAGAACAGAAGACCTTAACCAGCGTGTGAAAGAACTTAACTGTCTCTATAAAATTTCTGATATCGTTGAAGATCCGGAAATTTCGATGGATTCGATACTCCAAGAAAGTTTGGAGATCATCGCTCAATCATGGAAATATCCCAAGATCACCTATGTGAAAATAATCTGGGGTGATAAAGAATATACAACAGAAAATTACGATGAAACAGACTGGTATATGAGCCAGAACATTATTGCTTATAATCAAGTTCTGGGTACCATTCAAGTTGGTTATCTCGAAGAACGCCCCGAAGATTTCACCGGACCTTTTTCCGAAGAGGAATCAAACCTCCTTCGTGCAATTGCAGACCAGTTAGGCAGAATTGCAGAAAGAAAACTGGCAGAGGATGAATTAAAAGAAGCAAATATCAAGCTCAAACTCCTTGCAAGAACCGACCCTCTCACCCAGCTTTCAAACCGCCGTGATGCATTGGAAAAGATCGAATACGAAGAAAAGCGTTACGAAAGGAGCGAAAAACCTTTTGCAATTGCTATTTGTGATATCGACGACTTCAAATCCGTAAATGATCGCTTTGGTCATGATGCTGGGGATGAGGTGCTGAAAACTCTTGCAAATATCATGTGTATGACCGTCCGTAAGCAAGACACTGTCACCCGTTGGGGTGGAGAAGAATTTTTACTACTACTTCCTCAGACAGACCTTGAAGGTGGAATTATTCTTGCAGAAAAGATAAGAAAAAAAGTGCATTTAACTGAATTCAATTTCGATGGAGTGAAAATACACATTTCGTTAACAATGGGTCTAAGTATCTATAAAGAAAGTAAGACGATTGAAGAAACAATAAACCTGGCAGATCAAGCTCTTTATATGGGTAAAAAACTTGGCAAAAACTGTGTGAAATCCGAAACGGATCTGGTGAAATGATAAAGTAAAAATTATGATACAGAAACCTGCAAATTTAATTTATGGAGTAAATGACAAGCCGCCACTCACAGTTACTCTTTTTCTCGGTTTGCGGTCCATCATACATGCAGGCATCATTCATGGCAACATCTTCCAAAACAGAAAAAGACAAAGTCATTCTCACAATTCATTTTGAACATTAATATTTTTCGTATATGAAGAAAAAAGCCAGGGACGACAAAAACAAGCTGACCATTAAAGATGATGACGTTGGCTTTGATGAAGATCTGGCAACAGCCGGGCAGTCATCTCTTGGTTTGCAACTCATCCAGGATCTTATTTCACAATTAGGAGGCACACTTAAATTAGTTCAGAAAAATGGATCATCCTATACAATAATATTCTAACAACCTATGAATAACAACTTTCTTCTTTTTCTCAACAATATTACAGGAACATCTACTGGGGATCAGAATTACAAATGTATATAGGGGTATGATGATAAAAAAATTCAAATTTAGAGGAAATTATCTGAATTTCAATGTAGTTCAGCATTTCATTAATGGAGATATGATAAAGGATAATAACCTGCTCCCCGGTTTTCTGCCGGTTGAAATGGATTATCAGCTTACGGACGGCAATTCCGGTTCGCTTCGTTTATCGCATTGCGAAAGCGTTTATCTTTGTATGAACTCTCGCTCCAGCAGGCCACACATTCTTGAAAATATTCTTTCGGCACGTCAGGATTCCGGAGCAGCCAAAAGATTAACAAACCAAATTCATGATTTCTTAGCAGATAAAAGAATAGAGTTTAAAAATTTGAATTTCGTGGAAAATGACACCATTGTTCCATCTTGTACTAAAAATATATACGATCCGGATATGATCAGTCACAAAGGGACGAATTTGTTGCATCTTATTCAGGAGGGTTATCCTGTCCCTGATTTTTGCGTACTTACATCCAACACATACTTCCTTTCTATAGAGGAGAGAAAGGCAAATATTTTTAAGGCAATAAAAAATCTGGAGCAAATGTCCTCTCAAAAATTTGGATCAGAAGACAAACCTTTAATTGTTGCCATGCGCTCCGCTATGCCTTCCTATATTCCCGGTCTGATGCCTACTTTTTTAAATGTGGGTGCAACCAGGAAAAACTTCCCGGCTCTCTGTAAAATTTTGGGGGAAACTGTCGCAAAAAAAATCTACTTGAGCAATTTGCGAACACTCGATTTAAATATATTGGGAGGATACGAGACGGAGCAAAGTATCGAAGAGACCCGCATAGATGAACAGATAGAGTTTCATTACAATAATATTTCCATTCATGATGAAAGACTTTTACATGATGCCTTTTATCAAGTCTGTTTTTTCCTGGGAAGAGCGTATGAATACTTCGATAAAAATCAGGATTTGCTGCACACATTCGTACGCAAGGGAGAAAAATACCCTTCCGTAATCCTGCAAAAAATGGTATGGACAGTGCGTGGGGATGAGTCTTACCCGGGAGTTTTACACAGCCGGCATGCCCGAACCGGTCTTGGGATTCAAGTCGAAAGTCTGCCCAATATTTTTGGAGAAGAGATAATGACAGGACTTACCGAAACCAATGATCATGAGTTCTTCGATCGCGAATCAATAAAAGACATATATCCGGCTGTTTATCATTTTGAACCACTTTTGTGGGAACTCGAAAAAAAACTGCAATCTCCTGTGACAGTAGAATTTGCAGCGGAATCTTATGATGATGCATACCTTTTGGCGGTACTGCAACTAAACGCTTCAGAATTGACCGGAAGATCCACTCTTCTTTCTGCAATAGATCTCTACAAACATGGGGTCATCGATGCTAAACGAGTTATAGAATTGATCAAACCATACCATCTTACGCAAATATTTTCAGATAGAATTGACGAGAAGTCTCTCAAAACGTTAAGGTTCTTCTGTGATGGTGTATCAATTTTACCAAGAACCGCAGTCTCGGCAAAAGCATATTTCTCTTCATCAACAGCCCTAGAAGCCAAAAAACGAGGTGAAAAAGTATGCATATGCAGAGAGAGTTTCGTTCCATCCGACACTTTGGTAATGGCAGAGGTCGATGCAATATTAAGTTTGACACCCGCTGCAATACATGTCGTTACCGCCTGCCGCAGTTATGGTGTTCCGGCTTTTCTCAATCTGGAAAAGTTTGGAGTTACTCTAAAAGAAAATCACCTTATCAATGAAAATGGAATGTCGATCTCAGAAGGGGACTGGGTCACGATCTCCAGCAAAAGACAGAAAATTTTCTGTGGTTGTGCAGACTATAAACCGGCTCGCTTTCAGAGATATTTAAACGGCGAAAAACTGGAAATGAAGGCAAAGGAAAAAAGGGTATTTGTCAATATGTCGAAGGCGTTCAAGGTGTATGATCTACTCATCGAAAATATGCAGGTCGATCGAATTGTGAGATTGGATGAATTAATAAAATTAGTGCGAAATAACCTGCAGAAAGATCCAGAAAAAGCAAAAAATTTCATGAACTCCTGGTTTGATTCCAATACCAGTATTTACATTGACCAATTATTACAGAGCGAACTGGGAAGTCATCAGGATCAGCATAAGCTCTACCAGCTTCTTTCACTGGAGAGAAAGATAGCGCTATTCACAAAGATCATTCCAGTTTGCAAAAAGAAGAATTTGCAGGGTTACACAGCCGGATCGTTTATGCTCGGAAGGTTTCTTTGCCAGCAGCATCCTGTTGCTTTTTGGAAAGCGTTTTCTGAAGATTTGATTTCTGCTATGTTGAACGAATATGTACTTTTCGAAAAATATACGAATGTTCTGAATAAAGTTGGTGAACGAGAAGTAAACCGGGCTCGGAAAAAAATACTCAAAGATGGTTTAGGACATATCAGCTTGAAATTGGGCAATGCAATGACTTTTATCACGCTGAAACTCTCCGGTAAAGATCTGGAAAAAATCAAAATGTCCAATCCGAAAAATACAGATAGCGATACTATCGAATTGATCGAAATGCTCAAAAAACCTTATGGTTATTTCTTTAACTATCAAGCTGAATGGTCGTTATCTCGTTTAGAAGAAATTTGTGAAGCCGAGAATTTACAGATACCTGAAGAGGAGGATATTTAAAACAAATTATTAAGTTTTTAGCTTCCATGCTCATTCTTCCATTAGCTGGAATCGCAATGTCTATGAATTTTTTGAATTTCGCATTCTCCTGAAATAATTTTCAGGCATACCCTCAAAAATTCGATGAAGATTCTCTGGATAGTGCATGAATAAAGAATTTGCGGAGAATCAGTCGCAGAAAATTACCTTTGGAAAATTGTTGAATTTTATCCAACTACCCTATTGTCACCCTGAGCTTGTCGAAGGGTCTATTGAATGGGTTGTCACACTTCGAGAACCTCAGTGTGACAGTACTTTTAGCTATTATGTCTACATCCTATTTCTTACTATTCGCATAAGTAATATTCTGTGATTTAATCCGGAAGTGTCGTGTCTCTAAAAATTTTTGGGGGTATGCAAGCAAGGTCAACAAATAATATTCTTGACACCATAACATCCTGAAGACAAGAAAGTTATAAATGTAAGCAATTAATCCAACCAAAGTTTGAGGATTGCAGAATACGATGAAAATAACATTACGTTCACTATCTTTCACCACCCGGATACTCCTTCTCATTCTTATTATACTGATATGTACGACTGTGTCATTTATGCTGCTCACACAGAATGAAGTTGAGAAGATCATGTGGGATACTGTAACTGCTTCGGTTCATGATATGAGGAAACTTATCTCGTTATATGTTGATAACGAATATCGCAGCCTGCTCTTTCATAAAGAATATGCTCTGAACAGGTACAAACAGCAGCTCAAGAATGTTACAGGAATCGTTATTTCAAACATAGAGTATTATCACTCACTTTATGAAAAAGGCATTCTTTCTGAGCCGGATGCAAGGGCATTTGCCCTCGGAGGTGTTGAAGATTTCCGATATGGTAATAATGATTATTTCTACATCTATGATACGGATCTTGTAGCGATCTCACACCCTGACCCAAACATCAAAGGCATAAATATGTCAGATTATCAGGATGTAAAAGGCAATTATCCACTGAAAATGATTAAAAGAAAAGTGTTTGAAAACGGAAGTGGATTTGAGTCATTCTGGCATATCCATCTCGACGAAACAAAACCGGTTGAGAAGCTCACATACAATTACTATTTCAAGCAATGGGATTGGATAGTCGGAACAGGCGTATATATAGACGATATTGATAAAGATATCGAAAGCAAGCTTGAAGAGATTCTCAGCGAATTTCGCGAAACCTTTTCAAAGATCCGCATCGGCAAAAACGGCTATTTTTTTATTTTTAATACCAATCACATCTTGCTTGTACACCCCACAATGGAGGGGGTTGATTTTGCCGAAGTGGATATTCCTGAAATGGGAATGAATCATTGGATGCATCTTGTCGAAGCATCAAAAATCCCGATGAACCATACACCTATTTCTGGGATAAACCCGGGCAAGAGGGAAACTTCCAATACAAAAAAATTGCATATGTAGATTTCTTTGAACCACTTGAATGGTATATAGTATCAGCATTTTACGTTGATGAAATGAAAGAACCTGCGAAGCGTATCTTTCATAGAGAATTTCTCATTGCACTCGCTGCATTGCTTATTGCCTGTGTGGTCACCTTTTTTCTCATCCACCGTTTCACAAAACCTGTAAAAATACTTACTGTTCATGCCCGGCAGCTTACAGAAAACAATTTTGGATTTACAGATTCAACTGAGTTAACAAACCTTACTAAAAGCTCCCGTGATGAAATGGGTAATCTTGCCCAGACTTTCATAAACATGGAAAAAACACTGCAAAAATATATTCAAGATCTCAAGCTGACTACCGCTGCTAATGAGAAAATAAGAAGTGAGCTCCGAATTGCGCACGATATACAGATAAGTATGCTACCTCAAACATTTCCCGCTTTCCCGGACAGAAAAGAGATTGATATTTATGCACTGCTCGAACCTGCAAAAGAAGTTGGCGGTGATCTCTATGATTTCTTCTTTATCGATGATGACCATCTCTGTTTTATGAGGGGGTTCCAGCTGCTCTGTTCATGGCTCGAAGTAAAAGTTTGATACGCGCTACCAGCATGCTGCTTAGAAAGGAACATCCCGGTATTCCCTCCCCATCTGAAATCATTTCTGAAGTAAATACCGAACTCTATCAGGATAATGAGCACTGCATGTTCCTGACGCTCATGCTAGGAATTCTTAATGTTAGGACTGGACACATTTCTCTCACGAATGCTGGACACAATCCACCCTATCTTCTCAAAGAAGATCAAATAGAACTGATCCAACTTCCTTATAAGACTCCACTCGGACTGCGGGAGAATGTCCAATACACCTCAGAAGAACTAATATTAGCAGACTACCAAAGTATATTCCTCTACACAGACGGCATTACTGAAGCCACAAATGAAAAGGATAAACTTCTCGGAGAAAAAAAATTAGAAAAAACTTTACGAACGATATCAAGTTCAAGTCCATTTACAGTTATAAAAATGATAATAAAAGAGGTTCACCAATTTGCCGATGGGACAGCACAGTCCGATGATATCACAATGCTTGCTATCCAGTATTTCGGCAAAAAAGCAGAGGAATAATTATGCATATCACGACAAATATGGAACAGGGCATACGTATTATCAGCGTTGATGGGAAGATCGATTCCTTCACCTCAAAGGACTTTCAAGACAATCTTATAAAATACATCCTTGATGGAGAGGATAAAATCCTCATAGATTGCTCAAAACTTGATTATATCAGCAGTTCAGGCATTCGTGCCTTTTATTTTGCTCTTCGGGAACTCAACAGCAACGGTATTATCGCACTCTGTTCTGCGAATGATAATATCCTTCATATTCTTGAACTTGTTGACTTCCATTCTGATTTCCCGATCTTTAATACAATTGATGAGGCATTAAATCAAATTTGAAATGAAATAAATATTAAGAATTCTACAAAACAATCAACAATAGAAAGGAACTAACAATGAAAAAATCACTATTTCTATTAATCCTCCTACTTATTATGTTCACTGCAACACTTAATGCAGCACCCGTGAAAAGCGTTGTAATTCTAAAATCCGTGTTCAGTCTTCTCCAGGAAAGTCTGCTAATGATGTTCGTTTTCTTCCTGTTCAGTAAAAGTAAAACTTTTCAAAACGTGTTTGGAGATAACGCAACGCCATTGGACTATGTAAAAACAATAATCCTATTCACAATTATTGGGATCTATGGTACTACTCTTGGAATCCCTGTGGTCGGAGCAATATCCAACATTCGTGACACAGCTCCCTTTGTAGCAGGTTTTATCGGTGGACCCGTCGTCGGTATCATTACAGGATTGCTGGCTGGATTGCACCGTTTTCTCTTGGGCGGATTTACTCAGTTTCCCTGCTCTCTTGCTACCCTTCTCGCAGGTGTGATCGCAGGTATTGCTTCTCGTTCATTCAAAAAATCACAGTCCTACTGGCTGGCAATAACAGTTGCTGTTTGCCTCGAGCTCTTCCACATGATACTGATCCTTTTGCTTTCCAAACCCTATTCACAATCCATCGAACTGGTAAAAGAGATCATGCTCCCAATGGTTCTGGGTAATGCGATCGGGATTTTTATATTTGTGTATATTCTACGAAATGTTGTAAAAAAAGAACAATAAAGGAAATCAATCTGAAAAGAAATTATCATAGCTCTTTCTATAATTGTCCTCATTATGAGCTGTTTTATGTCCAATATTTGAAATTTAAATATAAGAATATTGCCCCCTAAAAAATATAAATTGAATAATTATTGACACTAAATTTTGGGGGTAAGTTTTAGTCCTCAATTAATATTGAGGAGATGTAAATGAAAGAAACCGAATTATTAACTATAGTTGTTGATTCAACATCAACTGGCAAAGCTATGGGAAATATTGAAAACCGACTATTTATGACCTTCAAGATATTGGACGATAAACTAAACTACATTCAATTTAACTATTACAATAAAGGGAGCTTTTAGAAAACAACAAATAAAATAATATCCAAAAAAGGATTTTATATATGAAAAAAAACATTGTTGAAAAGATTCTTTCAGATCATATTATTAAAGGGAAGTCTGGAAAAGGTACAGAAGTAGGAATTAAAATTGATCAAACGCTTACTCAAGATGCAACAGGGACAATGGCATATTTACAATTTGAGGCAATGGGTGTTCCAAAGGTAAAAACGGAACTCTCAGTAAGTTACGTTGATCACAATACTGTTCAAATCGGTTTTGAAAATGCTGATGACCACAAATATTTACAATCGGTTGCAGCAAAGTATGGAATTGTGTATTCAAGAGCTGGCAACGGAATTTGTCATCAGGTACAACTTGAAAGATTTGGGAAACCCGGAAAAACACTTCTCGGATCGGATTCTCACACTCCAACAGGAGGGGGGATTGGAATGATGGCAATTGGTGCCGGAGGTCTTGATGTAGCGGTTGCAATGGCTGGCGGAGCATTTTACTTAACATATCCAAAAGTAATTAAAATCAACTTAACAGGAAAACTAAAACCATGGGTTGCAGCAAAAGATGTGATACTTAAAGTTCTTGAAATATTTACAACGAAAGGAAATGTGGGATGCGTCTTTGAATACGGCGGTTCTGGAATTGATACATTATCTGTCCCCGAAAGAGCAACAATTACTAACATGGGAGCAGAATGTGGTGTAACAACTTCAATTTTCCCAAGCGATAAAATTACAAAAGAATTCTTGAAAGCTCAAGATCGTGAAAGTGACTGGGTGGAACTGATTGCTGATGTTGATGCAGAATATGACCAAGTAGTAGATATTAATCTATCCGAACTTGTTCCAATGGCAGCAACACCACACAGCCCGGGAAATATAAGCGCAGTAAAAGATCTGGGTGAAATCAATGTTGACCAGGTTTGCATCGGCAGTTGCACAAATTCATCTTACAAAGATATGATGAGCGTAGCTCATATTCTGAAAGGGCAAAAACTTCATCCCAATACCAGCTTTGTAGTTGCTCCAGGATCAAAACAAGTAATTGAAAACATCATCAAAGATGGCGGATTTGAAAGCATCGTTTCTGCCGGAGCCCGAATTGCAGAATCTGCTTGTGGATTTTGTATTGGAAACAGTCAATCTCCCAAAACAGAAGCTGTATCTCTAAGAACCAGCAATAGAAACTTTTATGGAAGGTCTGGAACAAAATCTGCCAATGCATATCTCGTAAGCCCGGAAACAGCAGCCGCAGCAGTAATTACAGGTAAATTTACCGATCCAAGAGATCTTGAAAAAATGGGTATCGAATATCCAAATGTAAAAATGCCTGCCAAATTCTATATTGACGATTCAATGTTTATCTTCCCTGAAGACGCAAAAGGAAATGGCGAGATCTATCGTGGCCCAAATATTGGTGATCCTCCAGCGGCAGAACCACTTAAAGACAAAATATCCGGTTGCGTAACACTAAAAGTAGAAGATCAGATCACAACAGATCACATAATCCCTGCCGGGTCAAAAATGAAATATAGATCCAATGTTCCAAAATATTCTGAATTCTTATTTGAAATAGTTGATCCGACATTCCATGACCGGGCAAAAGAGATCAAAGAAAGCGGAAAGTACAACATCATCGTTGCAGGACTTTCTTATGGTCAGGGAAGCAGCCGTGAACATGCTGCACTTTGCCCGATGTATATGGGAGTGAAAGCAGTTCTGGCAAAATCTATGGAAAGAATTCATAATGCCAATCTCATCAACTTCGGAATACTTCCGCTTAATTTTAAAAATGAATTAGACTATGATGGAATAGATCAAGCAGATGAACTGGAAATAACTGAAATTAAAGAAACTTTAAAAACAGGTAAGAACTTAATTGTTAAGAACATAACAAAAGGAACCGAATTTGAAGCCACTTACGATCTATCTGATAGACAAAAGGAAATTCTGCTTGCAGGCGGAACGCTTTCCTTTATAAAGAAAAAAAATAATAAGGGAGAATAATAAAATGGCACAAAAAGGTATCAGGGAATTTGACGCCAAAAGAATGATGTCAAAAGCGCTACCTGATTTTTCCAATGGAAAGGTCAAATTTGAAGCCAACCAGGTTTTGATCGGAGCTAACACAGATCTAACAAAACTTGAGCAGGAAAATCCATGGCTGAAAACAGAAAAGCTTGTAGCAAAACCGGATCAACTTTTCGGTAAAAGAGGATTGAATAATCTTTTATACGTAAATAAATCCTGGAAAGAAGTACAAGCCTGGATTAATGAACGCATGAACAAAACCGTTACCATCAAACAAACCACAGGTGAAACAACCGGAGAACTTACCTATTTCCTCGTGGAAAAATTCGTTCCGCATGATGATGAATATTATATAGCTATCACGACTCACAGAGATAATGATACTATTCATTTTTCTACAAAAGGCGGCGTTAATATCGAAGAAGTTTGGGATTCAGTGGTAACGCTTGATGTCCCATTATCAACAGAAATTGATGACCTCGATGTGAAGGGATTCCTACCAAAAGAACTTGGTGACAAAAGAGAAATCATTGCTGAATTCATAAAGGCACTTTATAAAATGTTAGTGAAATACCATTTTGTATATCTGGAATTGAATCCATTTACATTTGTTGATGGAGCTCCAGTTGCGCTTGATGCTGTAGCGAAAGTAGATGATTATGCATCATTTCAATGTGCAGAAATGTGGGGAGATTTGAAATTCCCAAGTCCATTTGGTCTTGAAAAAACGATCGAAGAAGAAAAAATAGATGAACTCGACGAAAGAACAGGAGCATCACTCAAACTCACAGTTTTAAATCCTGAAGGAAGAATTTGGAATCTCGTTGCCGGCGGCGGAGCCTCCGTAATTTATGCTGATACTGTTGTAGATCTTGGATTCACAAAGGAACTTGCAAATTATGGGGAATATAGTGGAAATCCATCAACAGAACTAACTTATGGATATACAAAAACAGTACTCGATCTGATGACTCGAAAGAAAGATCCGCAGGGACGTCCTAAGTTTTTACTTATTGGTGGAGGAATTGCAAACTTTACCGACATTGCAAAAACATTCACGGGAATTATTCAAGCAATTGAAGAATATGAAGAAAAACTCAAAAATACAAATGTAAAAATCTATGTGCGAAGAGGTGGACCAAATTATAAAGAAGGTCTGAAAAATATGAAAGATGTGGGTAAAAGAATTGGTATTCCAATTGAAGTTTATGGTCCTGAAACACATATGACAAAAATTGTTTCAATGGCACTTGGAACTAAGGGAGGTGAATAATGAAAAATTATGAACTTTTCGACGAAAATACGACAGCATTTATTTATGGTTCCCAGCAAAAAGCGGCTCAAAGAATGCTGGATTTCGACTATTTATGTAAAAGAGAAAAGCCAAGTGTGGCAGGTTTTATCACACCAACAGGTGAAGGTTATTATAAGTTATTCTGGGGAACAAAAGAAATTACAGTTCCAAGATATTTAACTATAGAAGATGCAATTAAAGAAAATCCTGATGCTGATGTATTGGTTAATTTTGCTTCTGAAAGATCATGTGCAGAATCAACAATGGAAGCACTTGAAACCGAGAATATCAGAACCATTATTATGATCGCAGAAGGTGTTCCTCAAAGAGATGTGAGAAAAATTGCGAAACTTGCAAAAGAAAAAGGAAAATGGATCATCGGTCCGGCAACTGTCGGTGGAATAAAACCAGGCTGCTTTAAAATTGGAAATGCAGCAGGAACGGTTGAAAATATTAGAGATACAAAATTATATCGTCCGGGTTCAGTAGGATTCGTTTCTGTTTCCGGTGGGCTTTCTAATGAAGGATACAACATTGTAGCCAGGAACACTGATGGAATATATGAAGGTTATGCAGTTGGCGGAGATGTTTATCCTGCTACTACATTGATCGATCATCTGCTTAGATACGAGCAGAATCCAAACATCACGATGATGGTTGCATTGGGTGAAGTTGGTGGAAAAGACGAATATCAAATCATTCAGGCAATCGAAGAGAAAAAACTTACAAAACCTCTGGTAATGTGGGTTACAGGAACCTGTGCAGAAATGCTTCCCAGTGGTGTTCAATTTGGCCATGCCGGAGCAAAAGCAGATTCTAAAGCTGATACAGCAAAAGCAAAAAATGCAGCTCTTAGAAAAGCTGGTGTAATCGTCCCTGATTCATTTGAAGATTACGGTGAAAAGATAAAAATGACCTTTGATAAACTCAAAGCTGAAGGAAAAATTAAAGAAATTATAGAGCAGACACCGCCCAACATCCCTATGGATTATGCGCAAGCAGTTGCAGAGGGCTTGGTTAGAAAATCAACAAACTTTGTTTCAACTATTTGTGATGAAACTGGTGAAATTCACAATTATTGCGGTGTACCAATTGATAAAGTGATCAAAGAAAAATATGGAATTGGCGGAGTTATTGGTCTTTTGTGGTTCAAAAAAGTATTACCACAATATGCCAGAGATTTTATCGAACTTGTAATTCAGATCGTTGCAGATCACGGACCGGCAGTTTCCGGAGCTCATAATACGATAGTGACTGCAAGAGCTGGAAAAAATTTGATTGAGTCAATTGTGAGTGGTATTTTGACGATTGGTCCAAGATTTGGCGGAGCAGTAAATGGTGCTGCAAATCACTTCTCTTGGGGACTGGAAAACAACCTGAAACCGCGTGAATTTATCGATCAAATGAAAAAGAAAAATGTGCGTGTTCAAGGTATCGGACACAGAATTCACAGCGTAGATAATCCTGATGAACGCTGCGAAATTATGATGAACTTTGCCAAAGAACACTTCCCCAAACATCCTCTGTTGGATTATGCGCTGGCAGTTCAAGATGTGACTACTATGAAGAAGAATACTCTTATCCTGAATGTTGATGGTACAATTGGTGTATTATTTGTAGATCTATTAAAAAGCTTGAATTATAAAGACGAAGAGATCAAAGAGATGATAGACATGGGATTCTTTAATGCATTCTTCATTATTGGAAGAACGATGGGATTTATGGGTCACTATTTCGATCAAAAACGTTTGAAAACTCCTCTGTATAGACATCCATGGGATGACATACTTTACGATGTTCCAGAAAAACCAGAAGTGGTTAAATAAGGAGAAGTAAAATGACTATTAAAAAAAGCAAAGAAAAGATAATTTATACAAAAATTGATGAAGCTCCTGCTTTGGCAACATACTCTTTGTTGCCAATAATTAAGGCATTTACAGATGAAGCTGGAGTTACCGTCGAAACAAGAGATATCTCACTTGCCGGTAGAATTATTGCAAACTTCCCGGAAAGATTGGTAGATGATCAAAGAATTTCTGATGATCTGGTGGAACTAGGTGAGCTTGTAAAAAAACCGGAAGCAAATGTAATCAAACTGCCTTGTATCAGTGCTTCAATTCCACAATTAAAAGCTGCTATCAAGGAATTGCAGGAAAAGGGTTACAATATTCCAAGTTATCCTGAAGAGCCAAAAAATGATGAGGAAAAAAAGATCAAAGCAAGATTTGATAAGATCAAGGGAAGCGCTGTTAATCCTGTTTTGAGGGAGGGTAATTCTGATCGTAGAGTACCTACCCCTGTTAAAAACTATGCAAAAAAGAATCCTCAGCCAATGGGAAAATGGTCGCCTGAATCTAAATCTCATGTTAATTTTATGACCAGTGGTGATCTGGCATCGAATGAAAAATCCAGAACCGTTTCCAGGGGAAACGCAGGTGACTGTAAAATCGAATTTGTAGATCCTCAAGGTAAAATTACTGTTCTCAAAGATAAATTAACTCTGATTAAAGGTGAGATAATCGATGGAACCGTCATGAGTAAACATGCTCTCAGAAAGTTCCTGGAAGGATTGATCGAAGATGCAAAAAAGGAAGATGTATTGTTTTCAGTACATTTGAAAGCTACTATGATGAAAGTATCTGATCCAATAATTTTTGGTCATGTAGTTTCTGTATTTTTCAAAGATGTCTTTGAAAAGCATGCAGCTATTTTTGCAGAACTTGGTATAAGCCCTGACAATGGGTTGGGTGATCTTTATGAAAAAATCAAGATACTTCCTGATGAAAAAAGATCTGAAATCGAAGCAGATATTCAGGCAAATTATAAGGTTAGACCAAAACTTGCGATGGTCGATTCAGAAAAAGGAATAACAAATCTTCATGTACCGAGTGATGTAATAATCGATGCATCAATGCCTACTGCAATTCGTAATTCAGGTAAAATGTGGGGACCGGATGGGAAACTTCATGATACAGAGTTTTTTATCCCAGATAGCAATTATGCAGAAGTCTACAAAGAGGTAATGGAATTCTGTAAAACAAATGGTGCTTTTGATCCAGCAACAATGGGGGATATTCCAAATGTTGGACTTATGGCGCAAAAGGCAGAAGAATACGGATCACATGATAAGACCTTTATATGTCCTGCTGATGGAAAGGTAATAGTTACTTCTGCTTCAGGACAAACGCTTTTAGTGCATGAAGTTGAAGAAGGTGACATCTGGCGTATGTGCCAGGTAAAAGATCTTCCTATTCGGGATTGGGTAAAACTTGCTGTAGATAGAGCCAGAAAAACAGGTGCACCTGCAGTTTTCTGGTTAAATAGATTCAGAGCTCATGATAGAGAACTTATTAAGAAAGTGGATAAATATCTCAAAGATCAGGATACTGAAGGACTAGAAATTCATACAATGACACCTATTGAGGCAACCCGATTCTCTATTGAACGTATGAAAGAAGGAAAAGATACAATTTCTGTTACAGGAAATGTTTTACGAGATTATCTTACAGATCTATTCCCGATCCTGGAGGTTGGCACAAGCGCTAAAATGTTATCAATTGTACCTCTTATGGGTGGTGGCGGTTTATTTGAAACAGGAGCTGGTGGTTCTGCACCAAAACACGTTCAACAGTTCACTAAAGAAAATCATCTAAGATGGGATTCTCTTGGAGAGTTTCTTGCACTTGCAGCATCACTAGAACACCTAAGCATTAAAACAAAAAATAATAAAGCCCATATCCTATCAGAAACACTTGATCGGGCAACTGAAACATTCCTTACAAACAGAAGATCTCCTTCCAGAAAAGTAAAAGAATTGGACAATAGGGGAAGTCATTTCTACCTAACAATGTATTGGGCAGAAGCATTAGCAAATCAAACCAAAGATACTGAACTTCGAAGAAGATTTACTAAACTTGCTAAAGAACTTAAAGAAAATGAATCTGAAATTGTAGAAGAATTTATTGAAGCACAAGGAAAACCAATTAATCTGGGTGGATACTACAAACTTAATGATGTAAAAGCGACAAAAGCAATGCGACCAAGTGTGACCTTCAATGCAGTTATGGATTCATTTAAAATGAATTGATGAAATTGTACAAAGTGTTGCATTAGCTTTAAATAAGGGTTATAGAATCCATAAAATTACAGCGAGAAAAATGAAAAGAATTATCTTAGCACTTTCCGTTATTGTTCTCATTATCAGTTGTACGCAATCCAAAATTGATTTCCCGAAAGAATTGGTAATCGGTTCCGGTCCTTCCGGAGGAACTTGGTTTACATTTGGAAAGCTGCTCGAAAAATTATACTCAGAAAAACTCACAAAAACAGTGTCTGTTCCCGGCGGAGGAGTAAAAAATGTCATTGATCTGAATGAAAATAATATTGATCTGGGATTTTCTGCAGCAGTATTGGGTAAAGCGGCTATAGATGGAAACCCTCCTTTTGAAGTTGCACAAACCAATCTGTCTTGCATCGGTAATCTGTATAAGCAGTATCTCTATTGCATCGTTCGTACCGGGTTTGCGCAAAATCATGAACTACTTTCGCTGGATGACATCTTCACAAATAAATTGCCGGTCAGACTCGGTGTTCTGAAGCAGGGCACTGTCAGCGAATATATTACAAGAAATATTCTGATGCAGCTTGGCACTTCCTACGAGGACATTGCCACCTTAGGTGGAAAAGTCGAATTCGACAACTATACAACAGGTGCTATTCATCTCGTAGAAAACGCCATTGACGTTTTTATTTTCATGGCTTCTTCACCTGCCGATATTGTGGGCGATCTTGAAAATCAAATCCGGATATCCATCCTTCCGTGTTCAAAAGAGCTTCGAGATAATATGCGTCACATATTGGGCACAACCAGTCATGAACTGAAAAAAAATACTTACAAATCTCTTTTCCATGATACTCATGTAATAGGTGACTATACCGTTCTCCTTGTGCGTAACTCACTTTCTACAGAAGCTGTGACCGCACTCACAAAAACACTTTTCTCAAACACAAAATCTCTTTCAACCAACGAAAAAGCAATCGAGCAGATAGAGGCAAAGAATGCGTTTGAAGAAACCGGATTTCCTCTCCACCCCGGCGCTGAACAGTATTATAAAGATTGCGGTTTGTGGCAGGAGTAAACTACAAGAATACTTAATGTTAGTATAAGATTCTACAAAATAGGAATTATAGTGAGAAAAATATCGGTAATATTCATCGCAATACTTCTTCTTTGTGCTATTATGGAAGCAGACGAGAAAGATATAAAAATTATAATACCTGATGATTTCCCGGGCATACATCCTAATGATCTTGAAACAACAAATTATGAAGGACGGGATTCACTTATCATGGAATATTCTAATCCCAGAAAATCCCAAACATGCCAACTAATTGCTCAAGCAATAAATGTGCAGATGGGAGATGTATTAAATTACTCACATGGATATTATAGAGTTCCCACTTTTCCTGAAAGATTTAAGCATTATTTTGATGACCAATTCGATATTCCGGCATTCGAAGAACAAATGGCAGTTTTAAAAACTATTGCAAGGCAATTTTTTACTGCTGAAGGGATTAGAAATTCTATACAAAATGAAAGCGATGATGTCAAAAATCGACAGGCAACTTTATTACCCATAGTGCCTGTAGAACATTATATCGATTCGTTAACTGTCGAGCCTTTCCGCTGGTTAGATATTGATTCCGAGGAAGCCAAGGAAAGAGCGTATGATGAATTTAGACAAACATATCCAAGTATAATAATTGAAAAAGACGGTGAAGAATGGGTTAAATTTATTAATGTCTATTCGGGTGGCAGGATGAGAGATGATCTGATAGTCCCTGTAGATGAAATTTTGGAACATTGGAGTTATGGTCCTCCAGTAATTATGTTTCCCTTAGTATTATGGAGTTATAATGGACTCCCACTTGGAACACAGGTAGTTATACCTCTTTTGTATGACGATGAGGTTGTTGCCTTTCTTGATTTTAAACCATACTTTGGAGCACGTTTGAGTTCCTGTCCAAGTATAACAAGTCTTATCTTCGAAGAAAAAAGGACGCTTCATATTAAAAAATTTCCTTATATAAATTTGGGGGAAGCTGAGGAGTTGGTTGTAAACCGAACCGGAGAAACTGCAAGAAAATCGATTTACTGCTTATTTCATTGGGCTGTATTTCCTGTCCCCGCCATCATAACTGATGAAAATAACGTATATTTTGTTGACCCAATAATTCAAGAAGTATGGTAGAAAAAAATTATGCAAGATAAAACCTATAATTCAGCGATCAATCTGCTTTTGCAGCATAGATCGATCCGCAAATATCAAGACAAAACCGTGCCTGATGAAATAATCGAGAACATTGTTCAGTCAGGGCAGCAAGCAGCATTTGCATACCAGGCATATAGCGTTCTTCTTTCAAGGGAAAAAGAGAAACACCCCTTTCATGCCCCTCTATACTTTGTCATTTGTATTGATTTCCATAAGATCGGTAAGATCATGGAAACAAAAAATTGGAAAGTCATTATGAATGACCTGTCCTGCATGCTGCTGGGTATGCAGGATGCGGCTTACATGGCTCAAAATATGGTCATAGCTGCTGAAAGTCTCGGCTTGGGAACCTGCTACATTGGCTCAGTTCCATATTATGCAGACAAGATTGCAGAACGGCTAAAACTACCTCAAAAAGTATTTCCATTAGTTGGTTTGACAGTTGGCTATCCCGCAGAAAATCCTCCCACGCGACCGCGTTATCCCTTGGAATTTGTGCTCTTTGAAAATGAATATCCAGAACTCGATAAAAATGCGGTCAATCGTGCAAAGAAAGAAATGGATGATGGATACTTATCACAAAACTATTATAGAAATCTGAACGCCAAGCTCGGTCTTATCGGAGACAGGGAAGAAACTTTTGATTATGATTCCTATAGTTGGACAGAGCACATTAGTAGAAAATTGGGGCAATGGGAACCATCAACAAAAAGATTATTAGAACAACTTGAAAAAAGAGGATTTAGTTTCAAAGATACTGAAAATGAATAATGAAACCTATTTGCTAATTTTCTTGTACCACACGAATAACATTGACGAGAAAAAACACTCCTTTAGGATTTGTAGCAATAAACTTTTTTAAGTAAGCAATATTTTGCTGGAGCATATTCATGAGAAATGCATTTGTTGGTTATTATAAGCCCACAGAAACCGAACTTACCCGGATGTGGGAAAACAGTGTATTTGTTCTTGATGCAAATGTACTGCTCAATTTATATCGTTACTCCGCAGAGACCAACACAGAAGTCCTTAACACCTTTCAACAGTTGGGAGACCGCATCTGGATCCCCTATCAAGCCGCACTGGAATATCATAAGCGCCGTTTACAGGTTATCGAGCATCAGGAAGATTCCTATCTTGACCTGCAGAAATTTTTAAAAGAGATACAGGATGAGCTGAAAAATAGATTGCTATCTGATGATCATTCCTTTCTTGCGGACCAGCTTATAGACAAAGTTGTTAAAATTTTTAAAGACCTCGAAGTAAAGCTGCACGAAAGAAAAGAAGAGTATCTTTCTCTCTTTGAAAATGACAAACTTCAGGATGCAATTTCAAATCTTCTGGAAAGAAAAGTCGGTAATAATTTCTCAAAGGAACGCCTTGAAGAGATTTTTAAAGAAGGCAAGGTGCGCTATGAAGATGAGACACCTCCGGGATTTCATGATGAAAAAGCCAAAAAAGATATCGACAAATATCGTGATCTTATAATCTGGCTTCAGACAATTGAACATGCAAAAGCAACATACAAGCTGGTGATCATGTTGACTGATGAGAAGACTGACGACTGGTGGCTGAAATTCAAAGGCGAATTAATCGGACCCCGCCCCGAGCTTATTCACGAGATGCGCGATAAAGCAAATGTTTCATTTTATATGTACCGCGTAGATCCATTCATGGAAAATGCGCAGAAATTCCTCGATGTTTCCATAAAACGTGAAGCCATTGACGAGGTTCACAAATTCCGTATCCGTGATGACAAGCGTATGGAAAGTAAAGACGATTTCACAAAAGCTCTCCGCTTCCAACGTGATGCTGTTGCAAAACTTTCAGAGGAACTTCAGGAACTTGCAAATCAGACTGAAATTTTCAATGTACTCGATATTTCCAAAGCGCTCAAGCAATATACCAATCGACAGAAATCCCGTCTGGAAGAAGTGGCAGAAGATACAACCGCTGACGATTCAGACAAAAAATAAATAACACTTGTTAATAAATAAACAAAAAATATTAGTATCTTATCAATAAAATTTATGTGATTTTTGGCATCCCGATATATAGGGATTATTATGCTTGGAAATCCTTTTATAGAAGAGGTTAAATGACTAATTACAAATATCAAATACCAAATATAACAGGATTAGTCTTCGGAGATTTTGTTGTAGCATGATTTGACATTCTTGCCCTGTTAGATAGTAAAGATGGTAGGAATTGTAACTTTATTGGAGTAGAAAGGTGTTAGTGCCTAAATTAGAAAATATAAATCTTTTATCTAACGGGGTGAAGGTTTTGTCATTTTATTTGACATTAGGAATTTGGATTTAGAAATTATTAGCTTTATTATTGATTAATATTTCCTGTTTGGTTCTGGCTTGTCCAGGTTATGGATTATATGAAAAGAAAAATACCTGTAATATTATTGTTTTGTCTTGTGCTTCTCTTTCCCAACTTCCTCTTGGGAGAAGAAAGGCAAGAGATTTCCCTGATGGTGCAGTGGTTTCCGCAAGCACAATTTGCCGGATATATCGTTGCTCACGAAAAGGGATTCTATAATGAAGCTGGTATTGACGCAACTATACTTTTTTCCGACGGAACGGACAGTCCCTTTCAGGAAGTGCTGGATAACCGGATTGAATTCTGTACGGGCTGGCTTTCCCAGGCGATCATGCTACGTTCGGAGAATGAGCCGATCCTCAACATCTGCCAGCTATTACAAAAATCATCTTTGATGCTCGTGGCGAAAAAAGAAAGTGGTATTGAGACTGCACAGGATTTCGAAGATAAGGTAGTCAGCAACTGGGGAGGAGATTTCTCGATCCAGCCCATTGCATTTTTCCAGAAACAGAACATTCAGCCGGATGTGATACCTCAATCTTTCAGAATTGACGGCTTCCTTGTCGGGGCTATCGATGTAACATCTGCGATGTATTATAATGAATATCATAAGATACTTCAGGCAGGTATTGACGAAGATGAGCTTGTAACATTCTTCTTCACAGATTATGATCTCAATTTCCCGGAAGATGGCATATACTGCAGAGAAGAAACCCTCCAAAGGGATCCAGAAATTTGCAGAAATTTCATTGATGCAACAATAAAGGGCTGGAATTATGCATTTCAAAATAAAGAAGAAGCCCTCGATCTTGTCATGAAATACTGCAGGGAATATCACATGCAGACCAACCGCTCCCACCAGAGATGGATGCTCGGTGCCATCGAAACTGCCATGACCTACCAGGTTGGAGATGATCCTAACAAATGGGGCACGCTTAAAAAAGAGGACTATTATACTGTTGCCGAGGAACTGCTCAATCAGAAATTGATCATAACCATTCCTTCTTACAAGGATTTCTACAAGGATGTTGTTCATGAAAGATGAAAAAGTAAAAGTTAAACATCCTTTGGCTCGCAAACTGCTTCTCTGGATCGGTCTTCCGCTGCTGCTGGTCTATATTATTGTAATCCTTTTCACCTATTTCTGGAGCGGAGATAATGCTCTAAAACAGATGAAAGAATATCTTTTTGAACTCACCTCTCACCATGCCAGTATGCTTGACGGAAAATTTATGAAAGTTTCCGGGGCATCGATTGGCATTGCCGATGCGATCGATGAATTCTCAACTCCAACAAAGAATGAGCTCTACTCTCTAATGAAGAAGAAATTAAGTGAGAACAGTGATATTTACGGCATGGCAATTGCTTTTGACCCCTTTGATTATAATAATAAGCTCAAGCTTTTCTCTCCTTATGTATATCGTACCGATAAGGATATTGCAGATATTGATCTTGCAAAAAGTTATGATTATACACTTCAAGATTGGTTCATGATACCTAAACTGCTGGGAACTTCTTACTGGGGAGAGCCATATTTTGATGAAGGCGGCGGCAACATCCTGATGGCAACCTATTCACAACCGATGCACAAAAACGGAAAATTTATTGGCGTCTCTACTGCGGATATTTCACTCGACGATCTCGAGCTGGAAATGAGTAATATCCGCATTATGGCTGGATATACTTATATCATTACCCGTACCGGAACATTCATCTATCATCCGACCAAAGAATATATGATGAACGAGAGCATCTTCAGTCTTGCCGAGGAAGACGGGCAACCTGAATTGCGTGAGATCGGCAAAAAAATGATCGCGGGTGAGCAGGGCATCACAACTTTCAGGGATGTGAATACAGGTGAAAAAAGTTGGTTGGTCTATTCACCGATTCCAGACTGTCATTGGAGTTTTGCAGCAGTGATCCCCGACAAAGAGATCATGAAAACCGTCAATTCGATGGTGATCAGACAGATCACTATTATGGTCATCGGGCTGCTTATAATCCTGCTTGTTATTCTTTGGGCTGCAATTGGCATCACAAAACCGATAAAAAGATTGCTCGGCTTTGCCAATAGAATCTCCAAAGGTAATCTTGATGAGAAGATCACAGGCATTCGGGGGCATGATGAAATTCATGAGCTTGTTAAAGCATTCAACAAAATGACCTATGATCTGAAACATTACATCTCTGACCTGACCGCTGCAACAAAAGCAAAAGAGTCTGTGGAAAGCGAGTTTCGTATCGCACGGCAAATCCAGGAATCCCTTCTTCCCCGAATTTTCCCTCCATTTCCTGACGCTGAAGAATTCGACCTCTATGCAAGGAATATTCCTGCAAAAGAAGTTGCCGGTGACTTCTTTGATTTCTTTATGCTAGATAATGAAAATATTGCTGTGATAATTGCTGACGTCTCTGGCAAAGGTATTTCTGCCGGACTGTTCATGGCTGTTACAAGAACACTCATGAAAACAGTTTGTGTGAAGGATGTTCCACCCGTAGAAGCTATGGAAAAGGCGAATATTGTGCTTTGTCAGGATAATGATGCCTGCATGTTCACCACGCTTTTCCTTGCGATTTACAATATTAGAACCGGAAAAATGAAATGGACGAACGCCGGTCATGACGAACCCATCATCCTCTCTAAGGACGGCTCTCACAGGATATTGAAAACTTTCAAAGACATAGCGCTTGGCATCGATGAAACCCGCGAATATCATGAAGGGGAAGCACAATTGGAAGTCGGCGAAGTGATGGTTCTCTATACTGATGGTGTGATAGAAGCTACATCGCCGGAAAAAGAATTATATGGAGAAGAGCGATTCATAAAAATACTCAGCAAAAATGCCGGTAAAACTTTAGTCGAAATTCTCGATGTCGTTACAGAAAACCTCGAAGGATTCCAGAAGGATAATCAATTTGACGATATTACTATCCTTCTTTTAAAAAGAGAAAAATAATATAGGAGATTCATAATGAAGAGGACATCATTTCTGTTAATACTGATCGTTGTTCTTTTAACAATTACATCAACTGCATCAGCCAAAGCAAGAGGCATCGTTTTTGCATTTGACAAAGACCATGCACCCTTTTCCTTCATTGAAAATGGCGACCCGGCTGGTTTTGATATTGACCTGCTCAATCCAATATTTGAAGGATCAAAATTTGGTTTTGTACCCACTGAATTCAAATGGAGCGATGCATTGGTATCATTGCGTAAAGGCGTAAAAGTAGATATTATGTCCCAGATGGACAAAACTCCCGAAAGAGAAGATATCTATGATTTCTCGAATGAGCCATATTTAATTGATGAGATCAGAATTTTTTCAAAAGATAGTACCATCAGTACGATTGATGACCTTGTTATGAAAAAAGTCGCAGTGCAAAAGGGAAGTTATTACGAAGAGATTCTCAAAGAGAATGAGCAGATCACCATTCTACCTACGGAATCCGAGATCGATGCCCTCGATGCACTTGACAATAATATTGTGGATGCCTTTGTCGGACCGACAAGTGTTGCCAAATACATCATCAAGAAAAACAGCTATGATGATATTATCTCAGCAGATGAACCGCTACAAACCAGCTATATGTATTTCGCTGTGGACAAAGGTGATGGCGAGCTGCTGGAATTCATTAATGAAGGAATGCAGCATCTGAAAGATAACGGCACTTATAATGAGATCCATAAAAAATGGTTCGGAAAACATGAACAAAAAGAAGAGCCGGGGTGCGGAAAACCCTGCCAGCATCCCTGCGGTAAATAATCTTTTCACACTTATTCCGGAAAATCTTGAGAAAGAATATTTCGAGAAGCTTCTCAAGAATGAGCATTTATTTCTTGAGAGAATTGTCTCGGAAGGTAATATAACTCCTTTTGGCATATGGCTTTGTGAGAATACTGATGAGTGGGTGATTTTATTGAGCGGTTCTGCAAAATTATCTTTTAAAAATGATAATTCTACTGTTGAACTCCAAGCTGGTGATTATCTTACTATTCCAGCAGGTACGTATCACAGAGTAGAGTGGACAGATCCGAATACAAAAACAGTGTGGCTGGCGCTGCATTACAGTCCAAAAATAAAGGATTAACATGGGCATTTCACTTATCAACCACATGGCAGTACTTATAGTTGTTGCCTACGTGCTCACGCGGACGAAGCTCTATTCCGAAGTTATTATTGAGAAGAAAATCACGCTGAAAAATGGGATAGTTCTCTCGCTTATATTTGGACTTTTCTCAATTTATGGAACCATGAGCGGCATCAGGATCTTTGATGCGACTGCGAACATCCGGGATCTTGGTCCGGCAATTGCAGGACTGATCGCAGGTCCTCTTGTTGGTATTGGTGCGGGTCTCATCGGCGCTGTTCATCGTTTCTTTCAGGGTGGAGTAACCTGCATTCCTTGTTCTGTGGCAACGCTCTTTGCCGGTCTATTTGGCGGCATTATATTTCTTATAAGAAAGAAAAAAATCATAACAATTCCAGGCGCGATCATCTTTGCAATTCTCCTCGAACTCTTTCACATGGAACTAGCATATTTCTGGAGTCTTCACACAGGAAAAATAAGCCAGACCTTCGAAATAATAAAGAAAGCAATAATTCCTATGATAATTGCAAACGGTGTAGGCATTGCTATCTTTATTTTTATAGCCCGAAACCTCGTAAAAGAGCGCAGTACCGAAACTGAGAAAGCAAAGATCGAGCATGAATTGCGCATTGCACATGATATTCAGATGGGGATCATACCAAAAATATTTCCTCCCTTCCCCGACCGTTCTGAATTCGATCTCTTTGCTGTCATCGAACCTGCAAAGGAAGTTGGTGGTGACCTTTATGATTTCTTCTTTCTTGATGACAACCACATGTGTTTTGGCGTGGGAGATGTATCAGGCAAAGGAGTGCCTGCTTCTCTTTTTATGGCTGTCAGCAAAACCCTTATAAAAGCCCATGCACAATCCGGTATGTCTTCTTCAGATATTCTTTATCAAGTAAATAACATGCTCTGCGAAGAAAATGAATCGAGTATGTTCGTAACGGTTTTTCTGGGCATTTTGGATATCGAAACAGGTGAGGTTATCTATTCAAATGCCGGACATAATATTCCATATATCATCCATAACGATGGCTCGATTACTAAAATTCCAAACACAAAGGGAATTGCACTTGGCGTTCTTGAGGATTTTCAGTTTGAAACAAAATCTTTATTCCTGGTAAAGGATGAACAAATGTTCATCTTCACTGATGGTGTGAATGAAGCGACAAATGTAAGAGATGAGATATTCACACTTCCGCGTCTGGAAAATATCTTGTCCGAATGCAGTAAGTTTACTCCAAAGGCGACAAGTATGCGCATCATCGATGAAGTCTATGAATTTCAGGGCGACGCTGTCCAATTTGACGATATAGCCATTCTCGTCCTTCATTATAGAGCGTGAGGTTCTCATGAAATCATTAATAGTTCACATAAAAAATTCGCTTCCAGAAATTGCACGCGTGACAGGGAAATTCGAAATTTTTGCCCAAGAAAACAAACTGTCACAACGAATTATCTATGATATTTCTCTATGTCTCGATGAGATCATAACCAATATTGTAACCTATGGCTTTGATGATGAAGCTGAATATATCATAGAAATACAATTTCACCTCACTGAAAAAGAGATCAAACTTGTTTTTATCGATTACGGGATTGAATTTGATCCCGAGCAAAAAGAGGACCCGTTTCACCTGAAACATTCGGTGGAAGAAAGACCCATAGGAGGGCTTGGTATCTATCTCGTGAAGAAGCTTATGGATATCATAAAATATCAAAGAGTTGAAGATAAAAATATCTTAACATTGACAAAATTCTTGAAAAAATCGAACTAAAGGAAATTGAATAATTTCTTATCCATTATCGGAGGATTACATGGAAATAAAGCAAGATAAACATGGAGATGTCGCTGTTCTCAATCTTATAGGACGTCTTGATGCGAATACTTCGGGCGAACTTGAAAGCATCCTTATCCCTTTGATCGACGGGGGAGAGAAAAAGATCGTTCTTGATTTTTCTGCACTGGAATATATCAGCAGTGCCGGATTGCGACTGCTTCTCCTTGCTGCAAAAAAATTACGCAACAATAAAGGAAAAATCGTTCTCTGCAGTATGAAAGATTTCATCAAAGAGATCTTTGAGATATCCGGATTTACACCTATCTTCAAAATTGTTGATACAAAGGAAAATGCGCTGAAAGAATTAGAATAAGCGTAAAAATATTTGTTGATTTTCAGGGATTCTTCACGAAAAGTGAAGAGTCCCTTTTTTTATTTTTTAAAAGTAACTAAAAGGATGGAAAAATTTGGAATCATAACAAAAGGTCATTTCGGAGAAATGCCCATACTTCATAGAAATTTAATTTGTAAGGACGGATACCACTATCCGTCCGCAAATATGTTTACCAATTTTATTAAGTAACCGACTTAGCAGGCTGGACTTTATACCGGTTGATGTAGAGCCATCAAGACTACACATTGAATTCAACACCCGTTTGTAAAATTTCATGCGCCAGAGAATCACTTTCATTGAAATCTCGTTCGGTAAAAGGATGCGGTTCAATGCGCAGATCAATGTTTCTTCTAATTCTCATTAATAGTAATTGAACGGAAAAATAATCTTTGATATCTTCAAAAACAACTGCGATATCGATATCGCTATCTTCGTTGTAGACACCTTTTATATATGATCCAAAAAGATAAACTTTTTTTACTGACAGGTCTTTGGGCAGCTCTCTTATGAACCTTTTTGTAATATTTATAGCTGCTTTTTTATCCATTCTCGTACACTCTCAATCCTTGGCATCCAAATATCTGCAAATTCCTTTGTGCATAGTTTGGTAAAATTGAGTTTATAATTATCATATCTTGCATTAATATTAAAAGTTGTGATCGTGTCCAGCCATTCTTCTTGCTCGGGAGTTACTTCCAAACTCATCTTATCAGCCAATCTTAAAAGGTCATGTATATATGGAGGATGCATTTTCAACAATTTTACATACAGCGCTTTCATCAATTTTTCTAAAACCAGATGCCCAACAAAAAGCGCCCAATCATAATCCTTTGATCTATACAGATTGTGCATCGTCGAATAATTACTCTCTGACGATCCAATCCAATAATTAACGATCTTTTCGATATCAAGGTCTTTCGATTTCATACTAACACTTTAAATTTTATTTATTTTCAGTTGATTTATTAAATATTTATTTTCCTCTGTCAATATTTTCACTTGTAACTTAACATTCCTGTTTGGCACATCATCAAAATCCGGTCATTGGGGGAAAGGGAAATATCTATACATATGAAATTTAATTTGTAGGGACGGATACCACTATCCATCCGCAAATATATTTTACCGATTTGGGGGAGTAGCAGACTGGACTTCATACATCAGCAGTTGGATGGAGTTCAGAATGCAGAAAAACCCGAATCTAACGTATTTTTAACTCGAACTTCCGCTCTTTGTTCTGAACTCTCCGCCAGCTTGCGGATGAAGTCAAGTCCAAACGACTCCCAATAATACAGCGACAGACTCGCCGACTCCATATTTTTTTGATGCTATTAACGAAAAACGAAAATTGTTTTATATAGTATAAGATTTCCCAACCTGAGCGATCGTAATATCGCCATCGTATTCTCGGGTAATATACTCAATAATGGGATAGTCCTCAGTATGAGGATAAAGGTGGGTAAGCAGCACTTTTTTTACATCAGCTTTTGCCAAGATCTTCGAAATAAGCAGGGGGTTCAGATGGATTCCCTCATGCACCTTTTGCGGAAATGAACACTCCAGCACAGCAAGGTCAGCATCCTTGCATAAAGTGATTATATTATCATTATAACCCGTATCACCGGAGATACATACCACTTTCTCTTTATACGTAAACCGGAATCCAATACTGTTTTCTGTATGAAACGTCTGAAGCGTCTGTATGTTTATATCTCCATAATCGAAATCTTCATTTCCCATTTCCCTGACCACGACATCAAAAGAGTTCTCGAGCGTATCACCATATAATCGTTTCAGGTTGTCATAGAATTGCGAAAATCCCTTTGATGCAATAATTAGCAGTTCTTTTTTTCTCTTGCATTCAGGATCATGACTCAATGCAAAAAGCAGTGCTCCGAAATCATTTACATGGTCGAGATGAAGGTGTGTCAGGCATACTACATCTATATTTTTATAGTCATAGCCCGATCTTGGAATTGCATGAAGCACACCTGTTCCGCAGTCCACAAGCATCAAAATGCCGTTAATCTCTAACAATCCACCTGATGAATTTTTCTGCGGATCAGGAACGCAGGAGCCGGATCCTAAAACAGTATATTTCATGAAAACCTCTTCGTGCTTACTGATGCATAGCTTTATAAAATGTGTAAAACATAGGCAAGATTTATAAATTTTTTGTATTGGATCAGTTGGAAGTTTGCATATGTCTTGCAGAATATATAAATTATAAATCCTTAACTACCCATTCGATATATTTAAAAATTTATTGACGGATAATATATGATTTTATAGAAAATAGCCATATGCGAAGATTAGAAAAACTGAGGTGAAAAAATAATGGAAATTTGCATATTTAATCTGCCAATATTGGGATAATAATAACAATGAATTTATATAATAGTTAGATACAATTGCGAAAAACAAAAAAGGCGCTGATTCTAATATGGTTTTGAAAATAAAAATATTTATAATGGAATTAACTATTAAATTATCTAATAGAGGATAATATGACTAAAGAACAAAAATTTTTCAAAGCGCTTCAGGATATTTTTATTGGCGCAAAAATTGAAGGCGAGGGCGGTTTTATCAAATATTACGAACTTGAACAATATGAAGAAGCACTGGCAAACTGCAAATATAAGGATGGTGATTTATTTAATGTCCCCGGCAGGTCTCCGTATCAAGAATATGTCTTTATGAAAGACGAGAAAATGCTAAAGGCATTGGAAATTGATTATGAGAATAATAGGGTAACTGTAGATATGGCAAAACTTTACCCCGATCCCTCGGCTCCGCTCGGGACAAGCATTGATATTGCCGAAACATTATCAAACCTGACCGGTAAATGGATAAAAGCTATCCGAAAAGATGAGGTGGAATTCAGCGACGGGACCAAAATAAACACCAAAGAATTGGATTATAAACTTATTAAGCCATTAATCTGGTGGGACTGACCCCGGAGACAAATTATGAAAAAAGAAATTACCACAACTAAAATCGCCATTTTTAAGGGCAAAAAAGTCAGAAAAACCATCCATGATAACGAATGGTGGTTTTCGGTTATTGATATTATTGAGGTGCTAACAGGCACCGAAAGACCGAGAAAATATTGGAATGACCTAAAAAAGAAACTTATAAACGAGGGGTATTCTGAACTGTCCGAAAAAATCGGACAGTTGAAATTAGAAGCATCAGACGGAAAAATGCGTGAAACCGATTGTGCTAATACAGAGACAATTTTTCGCATTATTCAAACTATCCCTTCTCCCAAAGTCGAACCATTTAAGCGTTGGCTGGCAAAAGTCGGGTATGAACGAGTACAGGAAATAGAAAATCCGGAATTGGCGACAAAGCGGACAAGAACACTTTATAAACTCAAGGGTTATAGTGACGATTGGATAGAAAAGCGAATGCGGGGCATTGCCATCCGCGAGGAATTGACCGACGAATGGAAAGAACGAGGCGCTCGGGAACAAAAAGACTACGAAATCTTAACCGCAGAAATTTCCAAGGCGACTTTTGGCGTAACGCCGAGCCAGTATAAAAAGATTAAGAGTTTGAAACGGGAAAATGCCCTGCCGTTTGCTAAAAATGAGATAACTGTTTTTTATTACCGCTCGGACTTAATTTCTGATGAACATAAAGAAAAGATCGTTGATTTTAGAAATTACGACAATAGCGGGAAGTGGTACATTCTTTTGGATGAAGCGCACCTGTTCCGCAGTCCACAAGCATCAAAATGCCGTTAATCTCTAACAATCCACCGGATGAATTTTTCTGCGAATCAGGAACGCAGGAACTGGATCCTAAAACAGTATATTTCATGAAAACCTCATCTCGTATAATGATGAATAGGTTTATAAAATGCTTAAAATATAGGCAAGGTTTATAAATTTTTTGTATTAGTTTGGGTGAAAATTTGTTAATAATTATGAAAGATCTAAATGAAGCTCCCGGGAAATTTTGCTTTAATCACAATGTGCTTTTCCTGTTTTTTTTATTGGCAGGTCATTTCACTTTTGATACAAAATCGTCATAATTATGAAATACAGAAAAATCAGCCCCCCTTTCTTTTGAATTGGATGACCTATTGAAATAAGAATGAACTGGTAATATTCACACATTTATCTACTTTCCAATTTCGAATTTCAAATTTTCATTTTCTCCCTGCTCAGCCCAATAATATTTCCTATATAAATATTTTCTTGACGTATGCGATTTGATTTAATAAAAAAGCCAACAAATGTTATGATTATGAAAACTGAGGTGAAAAAAATAATGAAAATTTGTATTTATTTTAAAGAGCCGGAATATTGTTAGCAATTATGAAAAATCTAAATGGAGCACACGGGAAATTTGTCATAAATACCTTAGGAACCAATAATCAATTAATGACTAAATAGATTATATGGCTGGTGTGAGTAATGATTGATAAATAATTAGTAGAAAACATATGTTATTTGTTTAAGTAATTTAACCATAAACCATAAAGGAGATTCATTATGGAACGTTATAAGAACTTAGGGAAAAATTCGGGAGTCGCAGCCTACGAGATTGGTGATGACTCAATAACTGTTCAATTCAGTACTGGCGCAGTTTATATTTATACTTACAGAAGTGCCGGTAATACAAACATTGAAAAAATGAAATTGCTTGCTTTTGCAGGGAAAGGATTAAATAGTTTTATCAACACAAAAGTTAGAAAAGGTTACGAATCAAAACTCATATAAAATATATTTCAAGAAATAGAATTGTAATAATCAAACCTTCGCTCCTAGCTTAGATAGCGTTATAATTTTAGAATCAACACGAAGGAATCAACTTGGTCAATATACAAGTGGAGATACATGAGTATGATTAATGAAATAACAGAGCTAAAAATATTTTTTGACAGTCCAAAGACATTTGAAATACTTAACATAAAGCCACTCATAGGATTAACGGGACTATATTTCATATTTAATAATAAGACAAAAATTCAATACCCTTTCAAACAATCTCGATTGCTCTACATTGGAATGAGCGAAAAAAAAACAAACAGCATTGGTAGTCGACTGGCAGAACACCTAGAAGGGAAAAGTAAGAACTGGGGACTTATCAACTACAGCAAGGTAGGACAACTTTATTTTACTTATATTAACTTCGAAATGCTTCGCAAATTCTGGAATAACAGGATTGAAGACCTAGAAAGTTATTTCATCCTAGACTTTGTTAAAAAATATGGAGTGTATCCTATATGCAACAATAAATCCAGTTATGAGATATTAGATAAAAAATTAAAAGCCAAATTTATAATTGACTGGCCATATTTTGAATAAAGCATATGATAGGAGTATTATATCATGAGTAACAAGATTAAAAGTGGAAAACAAATAATTGAAGAGTTCTTCGCTGAGATTAAGAAAATAGAAGGGGCAGACAAAAAAACTGTTGAAATACTTACTTCCTTATACCGTGAAGGAAAATTAACTGATACTAACATCCAGAATGCAATGGGGCAACTATTTCAACAAGACCTCGTAACAAAAGAGGAATAATATGGCAAAGATTAAATCAATCGAAATTAGTGGAATACGGGGCATTAAAATCCCTTTATCACTAAACTTAAATAAAAATTCAATTCTGATATTTGGTGAGAATGGATCGGGGAAAAGCTCTTTGACTGATGCCGTTGAGTGGTACTATTCAGATGGTGTTGAGCATTTGATTAGTAAAGAAACTGGGGTGACCAAAGGAAGAGGGTCATTGCGCAGTCTGTTTATCCCTAATAATGAAGATGCATTCGTTAACATTCAGTATTCCAATAACAAATTGAATGCAACAAAAACTATTGACAGTTCATTAGAGGTAACTACATCCAATACAACAGATTATTTCAAAGATTATTTGCATGCTTCTCAATCTGAGAATTTAATTCTACGCTACAGAGATCTGGTAGGCTTCATTGTCGCCCGCCCGGGCGAGAAGCTAGAGAAACTTCAAAACATTATTGGCTTTTCTGCTGTTACTGATATCCGCGGTCTTCTCAAGAAGTCAGCTGGAAGAATTGCTCGCAATATCAGAGCAGCCAACTATGATAATCAGAAAAATGCCCAACAAGCTGTTGTTCTCGAAAATCTCGGACAAAATGCCTATACTGATGACCAACTTTTTGCGGGAGCAAATCAGTTGATAAAACCATTACAAATTGAAAAGGATATTAAACTGCATAAAGATATTCAAGATGTTCTAAAAGCAATTGAAACCAAAGAAGAAACAGCTCTTTTAGAGCAAATTAGTTTCTATACGAAGGTTGGAGAAAACTTAACGGAAATTATCGGGAACATTGATAGCATACACTCAAGATATAATATTTATCACACAACCTACAACGAACTGCAAAAAGACCCTGAGAATATTCAAAAACTACAACTTCTCGCTTTACTGAAAGAAGGGCAGAGTGTTTTGAAAAACGATGTTGTGCTGGATGATTACTGTCCACTCTGCCTACAAGAAAAGAGCAGAATAGAATTGATTATAGAATTAAATGAAAGGATTAAAGAATTAGAGGAACTAGAAATAGAGAAGGATAAGTTAGGAGAACAGGGACAAAAATTAAAAGATATTTTGCGAGTCAATATCAATACGATTGATGGGTTACTCAAAGAGAGGCTTTTCAAAGAGGAAACGCAAGCCAAACTTCTTGAGAAGGTTCAGCAAATTAAAACCTCCTTGAATGCCTTTTCTGATGAACTTAAAAAGGAATTGATAGCTAAAGACCTAATTCAGGAGCCGAGCAAAATACAGATTGATAAGAAAGATATATCTGAGCTTGCCAAGCAAGCACAAGGCACGGCAAAGACGCTCACAGAAAGTAAGAGATCAAATATAAAATTCCAAATATACACCAAGCTATTTCACGCGGTCACCGCTTACAATCAATATCAAAGCATTAAAAGACAACAAGAAATACTAACAAAACAACAAGTTACATTCCAACTGCTTTTTGCCGATTTTATTAAAAGGCAAGAAGAAGCTTTAAATGTATTTCTTGAAATGTTCTCCGCAAACATTGATGAATATTACACTACTATGAACCCCAATGAGAAAATTGAGGATATTAAGTTAGTGCCAATCAAGGACAAAAACGATGACCTAGTCGGAATAACAATCGAGTATAGCTTCTTTGATGAGACCAAAACGCCACCAATCGCCTATTTGAGTGAAAGTCACATTAACTGTCTTGGCCTATCTTTCTTTTTAGCTTCTGTTAAAGCATTCAATAAGCAGAACGAGTTTTTTATCCTTGACGATGTTATTTCAAGTTTTGACAGGCCACACAGATCAAGGTTCGCAAAACTGCTAACTGATAAGTTCAGCAACTACCAAATTCTGTTACTTACACATGAGCAGGGATTCTTTGAATTAGTGGCCAGTGATGTGAAAAGTAAAGGTTGGCTACTTCAAGATTTTAAGTGGTCAAAAGAGAACGGGGTAGGAATTGTAGAAGGCATAACTGACATCAAGGAACGTATTCTCAAGAAATTTGAGGCCAAAGACAAAGAAGGACTAGGTAATTATATAAGGATTTATACTGAAAAGGTAATGAAGGAAATAGCCTACAACATAGAGGCCCAAGTTGCTTTTAGATATAATGAAATAAATGAAAAGAGAATGGCTGCTGAACTATTGGATGTTGTGCATGGTCGAATTTCAAAGAAGGGAAATGGATTAAAGGATAAGGCCAACATTCAAAAACTGAAAGGAATGCCAATGTTCATTGGTAATGTCACGTCTCATGACAATGAGTTTACAGAAAGTATTGAGGACTTAGCAGCAATATGGGAAGATATTGAAAAGACCATTCATATCTTTTACTGCGACGGGTGTAGGAAGTTTATTTCTATCAAATATTTTGACAATGTGGAAAGCAAAATCAGGTGCGGGTGCGGCAAGTTGACCTACGATTGGAAGAAGTAATGCTCATCACAAATTCAGTATTCACATTTGTTTTATATCATACTGGTCTAACTAGTCGTTGAGAAAGTAAAACATAACCATTTTATCTACATTCTTCGCGGCATAACATCACAATTTTTCTCAAATAAATTGACAGCACATTCTACAAATAAGTATTTCATTTTAAAACTCAAAACAGGAGGTTTACATGCAAACTATTGTAATAATAGTTGTTCTCGGGCTTATTATATTGTTCAAAGCGATACGTGTCGTTCGCGAATATGAACGTGGTGTCGTTTTCCGTTTGGGAAGACTTCTTCGTGCAAAGGGTCCTGGAATATTTCTGCTCATTCCATTTATTGATAATATGGTAAAGGTCGAACTTCGTACCGTAACCATGGACGTCCCGCCGCAGGATATCATCACACGTGATAATGTGCCTGTAAAAGTTAATGCTGTGGTGTACTTCCGAGTTGTTAACCCGGAAGATGCAGTGGTCAAAATTGAGAACTATGTACAGGCAACATCGCAGATCGCTCAAACCACACTGCGAAATATTCTCGGGAAATCAGAACTCGATGAACTCCTTTCCGAAAGAGATAAGATCAGCATGGAACTCCAGCGAGTGATCGATAAACAAACGGATCCCTGGGGGATCAAAGTGAGCGTTGTCGAGGTCAAAGATGTGGAGCTTCCTTCCACAATGCAGAGGGCAATGGCTCGTCAGGCAGAAGCAGAACGTGAACGCCGTGCCAAGATCATCCATGCGGAAGGTGAACTTCAAGCTTCCGAGAAGCTCGCAGAAGCAGCAAAAATACTATCCCAAAATCCAGCTTCAATCCAGCTCAGATACCTGCAAACACTGAACGATATCGCTGCGGAAAAGAACTCAACTATTGTATTCCCATTACCAATCGACCTTATTAAAGGTTTCCTTGAAAAAGTAACCAAATAACACATTCTTTTAAGGAGTGTTCTTGACTTGTCGGGGCACTCCTTTGTACAAAAATCATTTAGGAAATAATCTATGAAAGACAGAACTAGCGTCCCTTTAGATGTTCCTCAGGATGTTAAGGGTACATATATCTTTAATTATCAGGAGATCACCCGTAAAAGCGGAAGATTAATGCTTTTTGCAGGAGACCAGAAGATCGAACATCTAAATGATGATTTCTATGGTGAGGGAATTTCCGATGAGGATGCCAATCCGGAACATCTGTTCAAAATTGCTGCCCAATCACCTATCGGCGCATTCGCTGCTCAGCTTGGTTTGATCGCCAGATATGGGGATAACTATAGGAATATTCCCTATGTGGTGAAGCTCAACTCAAAAACCAATCTGATCAAAACCTCGCAGCAGGACCCTTATAGTGCGCTGCTTACTTCAGTTCAGGAAGTAATCCACTTTAAAAATATCAGTGACCTGAAAATTTTAGGTGTTGGCTACACATTATATCTTGGCAGTGAATATGAACACAAAATGCTGCGCCAGGCAGCACATCTCGTCAGGCAGGCACATCAGAACGGGCTTATCGCAATTCTCTGGATCTATCCGCGCGGAAAGGCGGTAACCAATGAGAAAGATCCTCATCTTATTGCTGGTGCCACAGGTGTTGCCTCATGTCTCGGTGCTGATTTTGTAAAAGTAAATTACCCGGATACTTATCATGCCAAAGAAGATTTCAAAGAAGCGATAAAAGCAGCAGGGAGAACAGGCGTGATCTGTGCAGGCGGATCTTCGGTAGATGTGGACGAATTCCTCAAACGAATTTATGACCAGATCCAGGCAGGCGCTGCAGGAAATGCAACTGGAAGAAATATTCATCAGAAAACCCTTCAGGATGCTGTTCGCCTGTGCAAAGCAATATATGCGATAACTGTAGAAGGCAGACCGCCCGAAGAAACTCTCAGTATCTACAAAAGAAATAATTATGTATCTCAAGTTTTGCAGTAGATATTATAAAAGGTTAAATATGATTTATTTAAGTAATTTCCATCCTGAGAAATTTAAATTACTAATTCCAAATATTTAATTTCTAATGAAATTTCAAATGACAAATGGCAAATAAAAAGAGATTCGATTTAGAGGAGAGAACTGCAAAATTTGGTGAGGATATTATCGAATTTGCAAAAAAAATCCCTCCAAATCCGATAACTCTACCTCTAATTACTCAATTAGTTAAAGCGGGTACAAGTGTTGGTGCTAATTACCTGCCCCGTTAGATATGTATGCTTTATTTAAGTGTGGAAAAGGTTTAACGATAGAAAGTATTATATCGGTTATATATCTGTAAAAAATTATCTAACGGGGTAAAAAACAGATTGTGCAGAATCAAAAAGAGATTTCGAACATAAAATAGGTATTTGTAAAAAGGAGTCTAAAGAATCAAAACATTGGTTGAGGATGATTTCAAAAGCAGTTCCAAAGTTAAAAGATGAAGCAAAAATTTATTGGAAAGAAGCTAATGAACTTAACCCTGTTAGATATTTATGCTATTAGATATTCTTTCTGATATATATGAAATTATCTAACGAGGTAAATCTAATTTTCTCATCAATTGTAATTAAATCAAGGAAGAAAAAATTACTTTGACATTTAAATTTTGACATTTTATTTGTCATTAGAAATTAGGGTTTAGAACTTAATTTAAGTCTAACTTGTAATTTGAAGAATATATATAAAGGTTAAAATATGATTTATTTAAGTAATTTCCACTCCCACGAAAATTCAGTTATGTATAAACTCGTACTGTTCCGACATGGAGAGAGCATCTGGAATAAAGAAAATATATTCACCGGATGGACAGATGTCGACCTTTCCGAAAAAGGAATTCGGGAAGCAAAAGAGTCCGCAGAATTACTTCAGAAAGAAGGATTCACTTTTGACATTGCTTTCACTTCTGTGCTCAAACGGGCGATCAGAACATTGTGGATCGTGATGGATGATATGGATATGATGTGGCTGCCTGTGGAACGGTCATGGCGACTGAACGAGAGGCATTACGGGGCACTTCAGGGATTGAATAAAAAAGAGACAGCTGATGAATTTGGTGAAAAACAAGTCCTTGTCTGGCGCAGAAGTTATGATACCCGTCCTCCAGCGCTCACAAAAGATGATCCACGCTACCCGGGAAATGATCCAATGTATGCAAATGTGCCCGAAAAATACCTGCCCTTGACTGAATGCCTGAAAGATACTGTTGCCCGATTCATCCCCTATTGGAAGGAATCCATCATTCCTGCGATCAAACGGAATAAAAAGGTCATTATTGTTGCTCATGGAAATAGTTTGCGCGCCCTTGTAAAATATTTGGACAATATTTCCGATGAAAAAATCGTTGGTCTCAATATTCCAACCGGCATTCCGCTTATTTATGAATTGGATAAAAATCTGAAAGCCATTACACATTATTATCTTGGTGATCAGGAAAAAGTGCAGCAGGCAATTGACTCTGTAAAAAATCAAATTAGGAAATAGAAATGAAACGAGAAAAATACCTTGTAACCAGTGCATTACCCTATGCGAACGGACATCTCCATATCGGACACGTAGCCGGAGCATATCTTCCGGCAGACATCTTTGTACGCTTTCAAAAGCTGCTCGGTAATGATGTGATATACATCTGCGGAACAGACGAGAATGGAGCTCCCATATCTATCAAAGCAGAAGCTGAGGGCAAAACTCCCCGCGAGATCGTTGATCATTATCATGACAGTATAGTAAAAAGTTTTCAGGAGCTGGAAATAGATTTTGATAATTTCTCCGGCACCGCACGTCCTGAGCATACAAAAATTTCACAGAAATTTTTCCTGAATCTTCTCAAGGCAGGTTACATAATTCAAAAAACAACTCAGCAGCTCTATTGTGAGCATGACAAACGTTTTCTCGCAGATAGATATATTGAAGGAACTTGTCCCTACTGCGGCGCAGAAGGAGCCCGTGGCGATCAGTGCGATGCCTGCGGGAAACTCATCGATGCAATGAAATTGATCGATCCAAAATGTAAAATTTGCGGTAATACACCTATTGTGAAAGAAACAACTAACTGGTATATCGAATTGCCGAAATTTGAAAAACCACTGCGTGAATGGCTGAAAACCAAAATTTACTGGAAAGAGAATGTGCTCAATTTCATTATGAGTTGGCTGAATGAAGGGCTTATCGAACGCTCCATAACGCGAGACCTCAATTGGGGAATACCCGTGCCACTCGATGATGCGGAAGGAAAAGTTCTCTATGTGTGGTTCGATGCCCCGATCGGATATCTTTCTTCAACTGTAGAATGGGCAAAAGATCTTGGAACTCCCGACCGCTGGAAGGATTACTGGCTCGATCCGAACACAAAACTCATCCATTTTCTTGGTAAGGACAACATTCCTTTCCACACGATAATCTGGCCGTCAATGCTCATGGAACAGGATGAAGAATACGTGCTTCCCCATGATGTGCCTGCAAATGAATATCTCAATATTAAAGGAAAGCAAACCTCAACAAGCAGAAACTATGCAATCTGGGTGCGAGATTTTGTGAAGTACTTTAAACCGGAATTTTTGCGCTACTACCTCGCAGCAATTGCACCCGAGACAAAGGACAGCGACTTCTCATGGGAGGATTTTCAGAGCAAAATAAATAATGAACTGGCGAATATCCTTGGAAATCTCGCAAACCGCGTTTTTACTTTTGTGAATAAATATTTCGATGGAGTGATTGAAAAACCTCAAAAACTCTCTCAACTCTCGGAAAATACTCTTGATGAAGCCCATAAACTGGTGAATGAAGTCAAAGAATGTTATGAAAACTATCGGGTTCGTAAAGCAGTGAAACTCATTATGGATATTGCTCGTTCGGGTAATAAATATTTTGATGAAACAAAACCGTGGTTTGCTGTAAAGACCGACAAAGCAGCAGCTTCGGAAACTCTGTATGTATGTGCAAAATTGCTTCGGATAATATCAATTGTGTTCTCTCCAGTGCTTCCGAAAGCAATGAAAAAACTTCGTGCTATGATGAATCTGACTACTCCTCTTGCCTGGAATGAGCTTAATAATCCATTACAAAAAACCGCGCTTGGTACAATTGAGCCGCTTTTCAGGAAGATCACAGATAAGGAAGTGAAAGAACAGAATGACCTTTTGGATAAACAATCCTGTTTTGCTCCTGCATTCGAACATAAACCTGAAATCGAGTACGATGATTTTACCAAAATTGAGCTGCGGGTCGTGAAGGTTATCGCAGCAGAGACAATACCAAAAGCCAAAAAACTCCTTAAACTAAAAATTGATTGTGCAGGCGAGATCCGTCAGGTTATCGCAGGTATATCTCAATATTATAAGCCGGAAGACCTGATCGGAAAACAGGTCGTTCTGCTCATGAACCTGAAACCCAGAAAGCTCATGGGCTTGGAATCTCAGGGTATGATCCTTGCTGCAAATTCCAAAGATGGCATCGCGGTTATAGTGCCCGAAAAAGACGTTCCCGAAGGAAGCGAAGTTCTGTGAAAAAGCTCTGGTTAGTCATCATTAGCATTATTTTTCTCATCTCGGTGCTTCATGCCGCAGAATTCAGAAATGATATGCTGTACGTTGATGTCGAGATAGTGCCGAATGCCCACATGATCGAGCTATCCTCAACAGGCACACTTATCTTAACCGAAGAGGAATCTCCTTTTCAGCTTGAATTCTTAAATACATCCCTCTCCATACAAATCCCCGATGGGATAGAAATAGTCCCTTTCTGGAGAGTCGGCGTAAAGAAATTTTCCTCTCAAAAAGATGCAGACTCATTTGTTCTGACATTCCCCGAATGTTTCAGCAGAGAAATTACTGCATTATCCTTTGATGGGAAACACCTTACAATTCAAAATGAATTTGCAGTATATCTGAACAACACCTTCTCATCCTATGAAGAAGCAAAATTAAATACAGAAATCGATTCCTGGATAGAAGAAGATTATGAATATTCATACTACGACTTCCTGATCTATGATATTGAGCAGCAGAAGGACTACTATCTTCACGCGCCGATCCGGATCGAAAGCTCTGCACCTATCACTGTGGAAAACGTGCCAAGATCGAATTTCTGGAATCCTTCGGAATTCGTTACACGAGAATATGAATCAGACCTGCGTGTTATGATCAATCAAATTGGCAAGATGAACCTGATCGTCCAATCTGATTTTGAAAATTATGTTGCAGGTGTCATCCCCAATGAAATTGGCACTGATTCACCAATGGAAGCAATGAAAGCACAGGCAATTGCAGCAAGATCTGAGGCGCTTTATAAAGTACTAAATGGAACTCATAAAGATGACGGCTTCGACCTTTGCGCCAGTGTGCATTGCCAGGTATTCTCGGGAATTACAGATATAAATGCAGTGACCGAAAGTGCTGTCGAGAACACACGTGGCATCGTCGGGGTATATAAAGAAAATATTATCAATGCAGTGTATTCTACAAGCTGCGGCGGCAAAACCGAGACAAGTTCTAATGCCTGGAACGGAATAGAAGTACCATACCTCACAAGCATTTATGATGGAAAGGGCTCAAATTCTTCAGATTTGACAAAAAATCATTCTGCCGAGAAATGGATCAAGGATCCTCAACCCGTTTTCTGCAACACAGAAAAAGATAAAGGATGGGTCAGAAACACTTATACATGGGAAAAGAAATATACTCCAGGCGATTTCCAACGTATGATGGACGATAAGGCAAATTTCGGCTTCTATACCGGCTACGAGGTGCTCGAACGGGGTGAGTCCGGGCGCATCATCAAAATGAAACTTCTCAGCACTCAGGGAGAATTGCTGCTCGATAACGAACTTCTCATAAGGCAGACTCTTGGTGGATTGCGCTCATCACTTTTTTATATTACAAAGGATTCGGAGTATATCAGGATTATTGGCAGAGGAAGCGGACATGGCGTTGGAATGTGCCAGATCGGAGCCATAAACATGGCAAAGCAGGGCTACTCCTATGATCAGATCTTGAAACATTATTTCACGGGGATAGGACTGAAGAAGATTGAATATAAAAATAATTGACAGGTTGTCTCATATATAATACATATGTCTCAAATTGGAGACAATAGTATGAAACTACATATTACAGAAAATCATTTAAAGGTTTTAACCCTCTTTACCAATGGTTATAAAGCAGAATATTATATTCGTGAGGTATATAAAAAAATTGACATTGGGCTTCAAACCGTTCAAAGAATTCTCGATGATCTTGAGAAAAAAGGAATCTTAACTTCAAAAATTAAAGGAAAAATAAGAGTATTTTCACTTCAAGATAACCAAAATTCAAAAGATTATTTGATTTTAACTGAGCAATATAAAAAAATTGCGTTTTTACAAAATTACTCTCTTATTTCGCAAATAGTTGAAAAAATCACACCTTTAGTAGATGGTATAAGTTTACTGTTTGGAAGTTATGCCAAGGGAAATGCAAATGAAGATTCAGATTTAGACATCTGCGTGATTGGTGAATGCAATAAATCCGAAATAGAAAAAATTTCGAGCATATATAATATTTCAACAAACATATTTCATTATTCATATGAGCTTTTTGAAAAGGATAAATTGAAAGATCATTTATTAAAGGAAGTTATTCAAAATCATATCATAATTACACAACCGGATCAATTCATTATGAGAATTTTATGAGTATATTAAATTGGTGTTTTAATCAAAAAAGAGGATTAAAACTTATTGAGCCAAATACAAATCTTGCGGAGGCATATCTAAAAAAATCTGAAGAAGCTATTGAAACAATGAGTGAAATCAGTAATAAGGGTTGGAAAATATCCACTGCTTATTATGCGATGTATTTTTCTCTATATTCAATTTTACAAAAAATTGGTGTTAAATCTGAAATTCATAAATGTACAATACTATTTGCACAGTCATATCTCACCGATTATTTTACGGATGAAGAGTTAACATTTTTAGAACAAGCAATGGAACAACGAATTGAAAATCAATATTATACTAATCCGCAAATTAATAATGAATTTTATTTGAAGGTTATTAATCAGATACCAAAATTTTTTGTAAAATGCAAATCAATAATACATCGTATTACTGAGCAGGATATCACAAATATCAGAGATATTATCAAAAAAAATAATATCTCTCAAAAAAGTAATTAATTATCCTCTATGTAATAAGAATATTTGCTCGGTTGCAAGTTGAAATTGTGAACAAGAAATTATGTTATATAAGAATTAAAATATTTCCACTTATAGGAAATAAAGTGAAAAATAATACACACAAAATAAAGAGCTTAACAAGATGTTCAAGAATATAGATAAATGAAGATAAAGGTAGATTAAATCACCCATATGAAACTCCTTAAATTCTACATCCGAACCTACGGCTGCCAGATGAATGTGGCAGACAGCGAGCTTGTGGTATGTCGGCTGGGGCTGGATAAACAGAAAGTGTAAAAAAATGATATTCAAAGAATCGGAAACACTAGAACTAAAAAAATCGACCTCTGAACTTAAAGAAGCCATAATTTCTACAGTAAGCATCTTAAACAAACACCAAAAGGGAACACTCTATTTTGGTATTAAAAATAACGGTGAGATCGTGGGACAAGATGTTTCTGAAAACACATTACGAAAAATTTCCCGGGTAATATCAGACAATGTAGAACCCAAAATATACCCAAAGATCAGTGAAATTATCTTGGATCAAAGGCAATGCATCAAAGTAGAATTTTCAGGTTATGAAGCGCCTTACTTTGCATACGGACGAGCATATATTAGAGTTGCTGATGAAAACAAGAAATTGACCGTTGCGGAATTGGAACGATTTTTCTCAAAGAAAAGACATATATATTGGGACACCCAATTCTCTGGAGAAAGTCTGTCTGAAATTAATACTGCCAAATTAAAAGAATACATCAAAAAGGGTGCAGATGCAAAAAGGATCAACTTTCCTTTTACAAACATCAAAACGGCATTGAAAAAACTCAAATTGTATAAAGAGGAGAAACCACTCAAAGCAGTTGAGGTGTTATTCTGTGATAACAATCTTCTCGAGCTTCAAGCTGCTATCTTTGCAGGAAAAGACAAAACAACTTTTTTAGACATTAAAGAGTATCATGGTACAGTTTTTGATATTTTAGCACAAGCAGAAACCTATATTTCGAAAAACATTCATTGGCGTGTTGAATTCCAGAATTTTAAAAGAGTTGAAATTCCGGAAATACCAATCGATGCAATAAGAGAAGCACTGGTAAATTCTCTATGCCATCGTGATTATTTCAAACCGGAAGCAAACAAGATCTCAATATTCCGGAATCGGGTTGAAATATGGAATCCCGGCAATTTCCCCGAAGGAATGACTCCGGAAGATTACATCAAAGGTGAGGAAGAATCTGTTCTTCGAAATCCCCTTATTGCCAGGATATTATATTACTCGCGGGACATCGAAAAATGGGGATCAGGTCTAAAAAGAATGTATGATGAATGCAATTCTAAAGGAGTAGAGGTCAATTTTAAAAATTTAAAGTCTGGATTCAAGGTTATCTTCCAGAGAGATACAAGTTTACCCCTTAAGACTACCCAAAGAACTACCCAAAGAACTACCCAAAGAATTCTTGATCTTATCAAAGAGAACCCATCACTAACAAGAACAAAATTAGCTGAACTTCTTAATATATCACAAGATGGTGTAAAATATCAAATTGATAAGCTGAAAAAGGAAGGTTTCATCAGAAGAAAAGGTGGAAAAACATATGGTCACTGGGAAATAATTGAACCAAAATGAATAAATTCTACATCCGAACCTACGGCTGCCAGATGAATGTGGCAGACAGCGAGCTTGTTGCAGGCATTCTCTCTGATGCCGGATTCCAGAAAGCAGATACGATAGACGAAGCTGACATTATCATCTTCAATAGCTGCACTGTACGCCAGCATGCTGAGGATAGAGTGCTGGGAAGGATCACTTCGGAAGCAAAAAGAAAAAAACAAAACCCGAATATGCTCATCGGCTTGATCGGCTGTGTTGCTCAGCGAAGGGGGGATGAACTTCTTGATGAGATAAAGAGTCTGGATCTCGTCGTCGGAACCGACCAGTACAGACAGCTTCCCGAGATAATCTCTTCCTGCATGAAAAGGAAAGAACACTTATTTGCTGATGTTCAAAATAATATCGAAAATTACGAAAATATTTATCCTGTGAGAAATAAGGGTGTAAATGCCTTTGTGACGATCATGCGGGGTTGCAACAACTTTTGCTCGTATTGTATTGTCCCTTATGTGCGAGGAAGAGAACGCTCACGAGATCAAAAAGAAATTCTCCGGGAGATTGAAAAAGCAGGTAATGATGGATTCAAAGATGTGACGTTGCTCGGACAGAATGTAAACTCCTATAATGACGGCGAATACACATTCCCTGAGCTTTTGGAGAAAGCTGCACACATTCGATCAATTGAACGCCTGCGATTTGTAACTTCTCACCCAAAAGATATTTCTGATAAGGTTATTGAAGTTATGGCAGCAGAACCCAAACTTTGTGAACATCTTCATCTGCCCATGCAGTCCGGTTCGAACAATATCCTAAAAAAAATGAATCGGAAATATACCTCAGAAAGATATCTCGGCATCATACATAAATTACGAAATGAAATGCCCGATATTGCTATCACGACCGATGTGATGGTCGGCTTCCCCGAAGAAACCGAGGAAGATTTCCTCCAAACCTATAACCTTATGAAACAAATCCGATTTGACTATGCTTTTACATTCAAGTACTCACCTCGTGAAGGCACAGCAGCAGATTCCTATGCAGAACAAATTCCTGAAAAAACGAGACTGGAAAGATTGCAAAAACTTATAGAGCTGCAAGAGCAAATCACTTTTGAGAAATATCAGGAACAAATCGGTAGAACCGTACAGGTCTATGTCGAGCACACCAGCAAAAAAAGTGATAAAGAACTTTCAGGCAGAACGAGAGATAACAAGATAGCAGTATTCCCCGGCGACAGGAAATTTATAGGTACCTTTGTCGATATTGAAATTATTGACGCATCTGGTTGGACACTCAAAGGAAAACAAATTCACCATACTAAACTCTGATAGACAGAAACAAAAAAGAAATTCACCACCCGTCTTCATTTCATTACGCCGTGGCATGCAGAGAGCACCAGTCTTCGTTTCACTGCGACTCGGCAGGCAGAGAACACTGAGAAAATCTCCTCTTGAGAGGAGTCCCCGATTTATCGGGGGAGGTGTGTTTATTTGATATTCATCCCGAAAGCGTTTGAAATTTACAAAAAAATGAAAAGAATGTAAAATTAAGTGACTGAGGAGCAAGATGGAAGAAGTTGAAGTACTCATTATTGGAGCAGGTATTGTAGGACTGGCAATTGCAGAGCGTTTATCTAAGAAATATGACTGCATTATTGTAGCAGAAAAAGAACCATCCTTTGGAAGACATACTTCAAGCAGGAACAGTGAAGTCATGCACTCAGGAATTTACTATCCGCAGGATTCTCTGAAAGCCAAACTCTGCGTTAAGGGCATAGACATGCTCTACACTTTTTTGAAAGAACATGAGATCGATCACAGAAATTGCGGAAAACTCGTTATCGCAACCAAAGATGAAGAAATCCCAATACTGGAAGAACTTCTTTTGAATGGCACAAAAAATGGCGTAAGTGGTTTGGAAATACTCTCTGAAGAAAAAGTTAAAGAACTTGAACCGCTTTTTAAAACAAAGGGTGCGCTCTGGGTTCCGTCAACAGGCATTATGGATACACACAGTGTGATGAAAAAGCTCGATTTCATGGCTGAAGAAAATGGGGCAATGATATCCTACAATACTGAAGTTACTGGCATTGAAAAAACTGATAACGGATATATCATTACCTTTAGTGATGGTTTCAAAGTGAAATCCCCTATTGTCATAAATGCTGCCGGATTATGGTCTGATAAAGTATCCGAAATGGCTGGAATCCCTGCCGAAGAACATGATTATACGATCCATCTCTGCAAAGGCGAATATTATAAAACAACAAAATATAAGAACATCGAGCATCTTGTTTATCCTGTCCCGGATCCGACTGGTATTTCTTTGGGAATACATATCCGCATCAACCTTAATGGCGAACTCTCCTTTGGTCCGAATGCCTATTATGTGGATGAGCTGGACTATGGAATGGACGAAACCTATCATAAGGAATTCCACGAATCTGTATCCGAGTATCTCGATATCGATTTTGATGAAATGTGGCAGGATGATTCGGGAATTCGTCCTAAACTTCAGAAAAAAGGTGATGGCTTCAGAGATTTTATAATCGCAAATGAGAAGGATAAAGGATTTCCAAACTTCATAAATTTGATCGGTATTGAATCACCCGGGCTTACCTGCTGCCTGGCAATTGCCGAATATGTCGATAATTTAATCGATCAGGAAAAATAAAAATTGACATCTTATTTAGCAAAATAAAGCTTTCATACACATCCAACATGGGAGTTCTATGAAAAAAATATTAGTTTTGTTTTTCATTTTCGTTTTTTGTGTATGTGCTCTTTTTGCACAGGAAACAAATCTCTTGTATAAAGAGAAGAAAACCTTTCCGCCTTCCAAAGAAAAGATAATATCAATTCATCTGTGTAATATAGAAGGTTTGGAATCACTTAATGTGGAGGAATTTCATAAGGTCGATACACTTTACTTCTGCTATCAACCGATGGGCACTTGGGTATTCAAAGAAAAAGACCTTGATGATGACATTGCCTTCATACACATAAAACAGAACGGCAACATTATTCATCAGCAGAATATTATCCCGAAATATAATACGAATAACAAGCTCTTTGAGGTTATTGCAGCTTATCCAAAAAGTGAATTTGTGCTCGCAACGACTTTTTCGTTCTTTAATGAATTTGGAAACTCTCAATCTCTCACCCTTCCCGAAATATTCTGGCCTAATTATGATGTTTACAGCCAATGTTATACTCTGGGCGCTGAACTTGCAGATGAAAAAAAGTATATTGAGTCCTTTACCGTGCTCAAGTATTTCTTGAGCAATAAGCCGGAAGTTGAAGGGCTTTCCTTTCATCGGTTGGTTATGCAAATACTTAAGAAGGATGTAAAAACCACTATTGATAAAAAGCAACCCGAATTTAATATGCTGAAACTCGAACTCATGAGATCTCTCAGTGAGGAGAATCTTGTCCAACTGGAAGATCTCCATGCAGAGACAGCCGCTGCGCAGGATACTTTTCTTATATATTTTAATTATACACAGACCAGCGAAAGCAATACTCTCAAAGAAAAACTATCACAGATCGTGAGCGAATCCGGTGATCTTCTGCAAAAATATACTGATGAATTCAAACTTCAAAAGCTATCAATTTTTGAAACAGGACACTACTCTGACAACCGCTTTGCTTTTTATATAGACCTGCTAAGCAGAATGCTGTGTTACACTGATAGCATTCACACTATTGATAGTCTTCACCAGATAGATGCCAGCATCATTGACTTCTTTCCGGAGCAAAGAGACCGGCTTGCACTTCTCGAATGGCTCGATGATTTCCTAGCAGCAATCAACCTGCTCAACATTATAATAGAAAGAGATCAATACGTGCTGGGTGACAGTGCAATGATCAATCTTGAAAACCAGCTCATAGCCGAAAAACAACCCTTTTACGAGATAATCAGCGCTTTCAATGCACTTGGTTCAAAGGATATAGAGGGTTTTTCACAGAAAATTTCAGACTCCTTCATAAAATGCACTGATGAGCAGTTGCTCGATCTTCTTGAACTCCAATATCTCTCCTGTCTTGCTACAAATGACGAAATCTCAGATACCGTTATAGAAGCCATCAACAAGGGTCTCATGTACGAAAAAGAAGGAAACCTCGCAGAAGCGGAACAACAATATACAAAAGCTTCCATGCTTGCAAGCAACTACGCACCGCCGCAATTCTATCTTGGGCGTATCTATCATCAAAAAAACGAAAAATATTCAGCAGAAATCTATTTTGATAGAGCATTAGCAATTTCACCTGCTTACATTTCTCCGATGAAATATACTATTGATTTTCATATTGCGGATAGTAATTATGTACAAGCTCTTGATCAAGCGAATATAGCACTTGAATCAAATCCTATCTGGTTTTTTTATTTTCTCAAAGCAAAAGCGCTCTATCATCTTGAAAAATATGCTGAAGCTGGTGATGCCCTGGATAAGGCGATCAAGTTGAATGGATTTAACTTCGATCAATACATTCTTCTCGGTGATATTAATAAAGAGCAGGACAATATTGAGAAGGCAAGAGAAGCTTATGAAAATGCCGGTAAGATCGATCCGACGAACAAAATCTTTACAGAACGAATGGCGTCTCTAAAGAACTGACATGTTTAATTTGAAGAATTTATTTCAGGCACAGTATGATGATGAACTTACTGATACTGAATCTCTGGAAAAGAAAATCCAGATCGCTACCTGCGCTCTTTTTCTGGAAATCGCAAATAGTGATGAGCACTTTTCAGATCAGGAACGAAAAACCATTATCGATATCCTGAAAAAAGAATTCTCTTTATCTGAAGAAGAAGTTCATGCACTTATAGAAAAATCCGAACACACCCTCGACGAAAGCATTGATCTATGGCAGTTCACCAATCTGATAAATCAAAATTTTTCCGATGAAGAGAAAATAAAGGTTCTTGAAAATCTCTGGAGAATCATCTATGCAGATGAAATACTCGACACTTATGAGGATTATCTTGCCCACAAGATCGCAAACCTTCTTCGATTACCACATAAAACATTAATAGAAACCAAACTAAAGGTAAAAAAACATGGAAAAAGAAATTAAAGTACTCTGGCCAGAGCTGGATTGGATTGAGAATGAAGATCTTCGTGAAAAGATCGCAGCAACCTGGGAATTGGCATTTAATAAAAGTGTGCTAACACCCGAAGACCTTCAAAGAATTCCTTTCACCCTTCTTGTTGAAGACTGCAAAGTAAGCTTCATGGCACATAAACGCGCAGTGGTTCATGTTGCCTATGAATCAGCTAAGATCATGCAGAAATTCTTTGGTGATGAGCTTCCTATTAACCTCGATGTCGTTGTTGCAGGTGCGATACTTGCTGACGTTGGCAAACTCCTTGAATATGAAAAAGATGGCGATTCGATCAAGTTCAGCAAATCCGGTCAGCTTCTTCGTCATGCCTTTACCGGCGTATCTCTTGCCCAGGCATGTGATGTGCCGGACGAAGTATGCCATGTGATCGCAGTTCATTCCAAAGAAGGAGATTCCTTCACACGGACAACAGAAGGGCTCATCATTCATCATGCTGATTTTATGACCTATTTGCCATTTAAAAACCTTAAGAAATAAACTATCAGAGAGGTACTTATGAAAAAATTAGTTGTGCCCGTAGATTTTTCAGAAAACACAGAATGCGCATGTAATTATGCCATTCATTTTGCCGAAAAGGAAGAAACAGAGATCATGCTGTTCCATGCATATATGTATCCCATTGCATCAGCAGATATGACCGATGATGTGGTGGACAGCTCGACGCTTATTACTCCCGAGATAATGGACAATATTGAAAAAGCAGCAAAAGCTGGCATGAAACGCCTGAAAAATAAACTTGATAAAATACTCGAGGATGATGGAATAAAAAACATACACCTCAAAACAAAAGTCATGAATGGCATGGCAGAATATGAGATCCTGGATATTTGTGATACCTATCACCCCGACATGGTCATCATGAGTTCTTCGGGGCGGGGACATAAATCAGACAAAATACTGGGAAGTATTGCACTCAAAATTATGGAACATGCACCGATACCTGTGCTCACAATACCCGAAAATATAGAATATGCAAAGATCCGAAATGTGCTCTATATCACTGATTTTGACGAGTCGGATATATCTGCTGTTGAAAATCTTGTACACATGCTCGATCCCTTCAAGGTGAAGATCCACTGCCTGCATGTGGAGCATTCAAACAAAGACCTTATTGATAATATGCTTATGAATTACCTGAAGGAACATTTTGAAGAAGAATTCAAAAAAGGTGCAATGTTCTTTGAAATCGTTCAGGATAAGGATGTACTCAAAGCAGTCGAGGAATATATCAAAGATAAAGAGATAAATCTGGTTGCACTGCTTCATCACAAGCGCGGATTGCTCGCCAAATTATTCCATCCGAGTATTACGAAAAAAGTCTTCTATCACACCTCATCACCCCTCCTCACCTTTCATGACATCCGCCAGCTGGCGGATGACGAAATAGAAAATTAGATCATAACTGCAAAGTTCTTGGATCGATCGGGTCCACGAACACTGTCTTGTGAATTTTATACACAACAAACCCGGGAGCACTTTTCCTGGGTTTTGTTACATACCGCACCAATGTAAAATCCACAGGCACTTTTGTGGAGTGCTTTGCTTTGCTGTAATAAGCCGCAATACCCGCTGCGATTTCTCTTAGCCGTTCAGGAAGGTGTTCGAGTTTGGTTGGGTTTTTTATAATTATATGTGATCCGTGATATATTCGTGTATGAAAAAACCAGTCATTGGGTTTGGCAAAATGAAGCCTTAGTTCATCATTTTCTTTGCCGGAACGTCCCACATAAATATCCCATTGCCTGCCTTCAACGAAGCAGGTAAATTTTCTAAAAGGAACAGCTTTCTTCTGCTTTCCCGAACCCGTTTCTTTTTCCTTTAGCATTGGCTCAAGGGCTTTTGCATTCTCGCATGCATCGATTTCCGCAATTTGATTTTCAAGTTTCTCCAGCTTCTTTTCATTAGCAGCAATATTCTTGATGAGCTTCTCTTTGCCGGATTGTGTTTTTTTATACTTTTTGAAATAGTGCGCCATGTTTTGCTGTGGAGTCCAGTCTGTTTTTAAAGGTATCAAAATTTCAGGATTTCCATCCTCAAAATAATCCGTAACCACTATTTCTTTCATCCTACACTTGATCTTATGAAGATTGATTTTCAGGAGTTCGCCCATCTTCTGCCAGTATTCGGCGTCCTTCAATTCATCGAGATCTTTTTTCTGCTGCGTGAGAGTTCGAAGCAGTTTCTTCTTTTTGCGCATATGAGAATGTATAGTTCTATCCTTTATTTGCTGGAACCTATTCTGCACGATCTCATGCTCATACATATAGGCAAAGGCATCATTCACGGTTTTCATTTCAAGGCAGTCATCAGCATTAAAAATGCTAAGATATTTTTTCTTCGTATCGTAAAATACATTATTTTTATCTGACCAAAGTTCGCAGGTGGTACGGATTATGTTTATGAATTCCATCATTTCACTGGTTTTCATGCCGGATTTGAAAATATATTTCAAGAATTTCGGTGCATTGCTGAAATTTTTGATAAATTCCTTCCACGAATCAGGAAGCACCCCAGGAAATAAAGCTTTGAATTGGGATCTGTCCACAGAAAATATGTAAGGTTTTACAACTGCCGGTGGAAAATTGTATGGAATTCCCGGATACAATTGCCGAAACGCACTATCTGAAATATGTATCCTTCTATGGCAGTCCAGAATGATATCCCTATCCTTTTCCAGCCGGGTGAGGATCAGGTTCTCATATCTCGGGATCAGCTCGATGATAAGTTTGTAGTATGATGTTTCGCCATAAAAAGATTCTTTCTCAAAAGTGATGATGAGCACCCTGTCGTTTTCTCTTATCTCTGCATTTGTGATCGAACTCTTTATAAGATGCTGCTTGAGCAAAAGCGAAAGAGGATTATCCTTATTTTCGACCTGTTTTACTTCCTTTGAAATAAAGCATAACGGGTTTTGCCCATTGATAGAAACAACAAATTGTATTGAAGAAAGATCAAAAATATAGGTAGAATTATTAAAATACACATCCCTAACAGTCCTGCCGGTCAGGTGTTTTTTGTTTTCCTGAAACCATAATTTGAGAAAAGTGTATTCCATATTTCTTTATAATTTAACCATTGACGGGATAAACCCGTCTCTACCCCCAGCTAACGGGTAGGTGCAGGTTCATCCTGCACAAATTTTAATTTTCAACCAATGCTTTTTATGTGAAGTCACGAAGAAAATCGAAGTGTTTTCTGGCAAGATTTATTTTACATCTATATCCACTTTTCGACTCCGCCAGCTGGCGGATTGCAATGAAGAGGAGTCGAGGTGCAAATTTGCAAAATGTAAAATGTAAATCGCTATTAACTAACTGATATACAATTCGTTATAAAAAATTTAGCAACACAAAAAAGGTATTAACCCAAAATATAAAATACTTGAGATGCCTTGCGAATGGTTGACTTTAGTAAACCTTCACAATGGTATGCTTTTGTAATTTGAACCATTGCGAAGGTCATCTGACCATTCGCAAGGTTCAATAGTGTCCTTCTGCTCGCTAATGAAAGCTTCGAACCTTGAGACATGCCTGCTGCGCCGAAAGGCGAGTCGAAGACCATGTCTTAAGTTAGTTCTTTTAGGCTCTTTTGAGTTTTAAGTGGGTTGATATACTTATAATTTGAATACGCCAATGCATATAAATATCCAATATCCAACCACAGTGTAATAAAAGAAAAAGAAGATTACACGGGGCAGGCACGGAATATCCAATATCCATTTATCGAGGCGTCTTGTCTGGGCATATCCGCCAAAAGTATTGAAATCAACTCGTCTGTCTCCTGTAATAAAGGGAATAATTTTGTTATAGGTTGAATTAATTTTACCCCAACTATTATTTTCAGCCACAATTAGATTGCCTTGCGGATGGTTGAAAACCTCCGCAATGGTAATCCGTTCACAACCATTGCGAAGGTCAAGACCATTCGCAAGGTTTCAGATTGTTTCAGCACTTTGCCCCTCTCCGCAATCGGGAGCGGGTGATATACCGCTTTTTAGTATTTGAGAAGAAATATGTTTACCGATTTTTTATTTCTGGTAGTTGTTCAGAAACACGAATAATTCTAACCGCAAAATCAATAAGACGTTCCCGCAAATTGAACTTCTTTTGATTACTTTCTCCACTCTTTTCTTACTCACTCATCTATCTTTTTCCTTCTTCAATGGATATTCCGTGCCTGCCGAGCCATAGCCTAAGCGACGGCTGGTTGGATATTGGATATTATTTTTATTTGCCCACTCAATTCTGAAAAGAACCAAATTTTATAGAATTGTTATATGGGATAATATTGCTTATCTCTTAAATTCACATTATCAACCTTCTATGATTTAACATTCAAAATGTTAAGTGGCTGAAAAAATTTGTGGGTATGCATGTTGTATAGCGCAAACTACTTGACAGCCTTCACCCCATAACAAAGAAGCATATTTTAGTCGGCTTATTATGAAAGTAATAATAAAATACATATTTTATCTTGCTACAAGAAAGGTTCAGAATGCAATTAATCTATAATCCGGTATTTCTTGAACATGATACGGGTATGCACCCGGAAAATAAAAAGCGGCTGACTTCGCTAGGCGACCTGCCGGTGACAGAACTCGAGAGTGGTGAAAAATATCTCACACTGGTACATACTCCCGAATACATTCAACACGTCGAAAAGGCATGTATGATCGGTGGACATATTGATAACGACACAATCGTATCACCGGGCAGTTATAAAGCTGCGATCTATGCTGTTGGCGCTACGATAATGGCATCCGAAACAGGCAATTTTTCTTTGACCCGTCCTCCCGGACATCATGCCCATATAGATAAATCAAGCGGATTCTGCCTGTTCAATAATATCGCAATCGCTGCACAGTATCATGCAAATAAAGGTAAGCGCGTGCTGATATTTGACTTTGACGGACACCTTGGAGATGGAACTGTGAAATTCTTCAACACTTCAGATCGTGTATTATACTGGTCTCTCCATCAATATCCTGCGTTCCCGGGTGGCGGAAATGCAAATGAGATCGGTGCTGGAAAGGGTGAAGGATTCACAATAAATGTTCCCTTACCTCCGGGTAGTGGAGATGAAATTTTTATGGACGCAGTTGAGACTTTCCTGCCGATCGCCAAGGAATTTAATCCTGATATCGTAGCTGTCTCAGCAGGTTTTGATTCCCATCAGTACGATCTTCTTCTAGACTTGCGCTTTACCTTGAATTCTTATTATAAGATTGGAAAATTACTTTCTGACAACTTCGATAATGTATTTGCCACACTTGAGGGCGGCTATAATATAGAGGTGTTCCCCAAGTGTCTTTATAGTTTTCTGGATGGCATCAATCATGATGAAATGCAGTTCCATGAGCGTGAAACAGACTCAATGATACAAATTCATTATGAATACGAAGGTAGGAAAGCACTGGCGCTGCAGGCGCTCTCAAAACATTGGAAATCAATATAATAAATAAAGGAAATAGCAATGGGTACTAAGAAATTAGACAAACTTTTTAATCCAAAAGTAATCGCTATCATCGGTGCGACTGCTCGTAAGGGAACTGTGGGTCATTCTCTGATGAAAAATGTAATTGGATCAGAATTTGACGGCATCGTCTATCCTATCAACCCAAAGCGTACGAATGTTTTAGGGGTAAAAGCATATGCAAATATACATGAAGTTCCTGATAAAGTTGATCTTGCAATAATTGCCACTCCCGCAAAAACTGTCCCTGCAATTGTTGAGGCATGCGGATATTCGGGTGTTTCGGGCATTCTTCTTATCTCTGCGGGTTTTTCAGAAATCGGCAAAGAAGGCAAAATGCTCACAAAACAAATTTCTGCAACTTTGAGAAAATACGGCATGAGATTGATCGGACCGAATTGCCTTGGATTCATCAAACCTTCGATACATCTCAATGCGAGCTTCGCTAATAAGATGGCTTTGCCGGGTAAGATTGCACTCATCTCTCAAAGTGGCGCACTCTGTACTGCAATTCTAGACTGGTCAGTTGATCAGAATGTGGGATTCAGCCATTTCGTTTCTATCGGCTCGATGATAGACGTCAGCTTTCATGATCTGATCGATTACTTTGGCGCCGACCCGTTCACAACAAGTATTGTCATTTATATGGAATCGCTGACTGATGCCAGAAGTTTCATGAGCGCAGCAAGAGCATTTGCACGCAACAAACCGATCATTGTCCTAAAAGCAGGAAAAAGCTCTGAGGGCGCACAGGCAGCAATGTCACACACCGGAAGTCTTGCTGGTAATGATTTTGTGTTTGATGCTGCTTTCAAAAGAGCAGGTATCATAAGAGTGAATACAATTGATGAGCTGTTCCATATAGCCCTATCACTGTCTATGCAGGAAAAACCTGCGGGTAATAAGCTCGCTATCATAACCAATGCAGGCGGTCCCGGTGTTATTGCAACAGATACTCTCATCGCAAAGGGTGGTAAGATCGCTAAATTATCAGATGAAACTATAGATGGATTGAACAAGCACCTTTCGCCAAACTGGAGCAAAAGTAATCCTGTCGATATACTTGGAGACGCTGGACCCGAACAATATGAAAAAGCGGTCGAACTATGTGCAAAAGATAAAAATGTCGATGCCATACTTGTGATCCTCACTCCCCAATCAATGACAGATCCAACCCGCGTGGCAGAGAAAGTTGCAAGCGTTGCCAAAAAATACCGAAAAACTTTGCTTGCATCCTGGATGGGTGCAGAAGATATCGAATCAGGTCAGGAAATTTTGGAAAGAAACAAAATTCCAGTATATCAGATTCCGGAAGATGCAGTAAAATGCTTTATGTATATGTATGACTACTCTCGAAATCTGGAAATCCTTCATGAAACTCCATCACAAATACCACATGAGTTCAAGCCGAAAAAAGCAAAAAGCAAAAAACTTATTGATGAAGTCCTCGCTGATAACAGAACTGTTATGACGGAATTTGAAGCAAAGCAGTTGATGAAGTATTATGACATTCCGGTAATAAAGAATGGACTGGCAAAAACAGAGGAAGAAGCATTAACATTAGCTAATAAAATTGGTTATCCCCTTGTTATGAAGATCGCATCACCCGACATTTTACATAAAACCGATGTAGGTGGTGTTATTCTCAATATTCTGAATATAGAAGAAGCACGAAAGGCATATACCAAGATCATGAAATCTTCCATAGCAAAGGTGCCCGATGCCGATATTAGTGGTGTTTTTGTCGAGCAGATGCTCAAGAGAAAATATGAGCTGATCATCGGGTGTAAGAAAGATCCTATCTTCGGTCCCACCATTGTTTTTGGCATGGGCGGCGTGGCAGTTGAAGTATTCAAGGATACAACCGTTGGGCTACCTCCTTTAAATATGGCACTTGCCTTGAGGATCATTGAAGATACAAAAATATACAAGCTGATAAAAGGATACAGGGGCATGCCGGGTGCAGACATAACTTCCATTCAGTTCCTGCTTTATAAATTCGCATACCTGATCATGGATTTCCCGCAAATTGCTGAAATAGATATCAATCCCTTTGGGGTCGATGAACGCGGAGGAGTTGTGCTCGATGCCAAAGTTATACTGGATGATTCCATACAATTTACAGAAAAATATCCGAACAAGCATCTCGTTATCTCCCCCTATCCTTCGGAATATATTACTGAATTCACAATGAAAAACGGTGAGAAAGCCATTTTGAGACCGATTAAACCCGAAGATGAACTTATGGAGAAAGAGATGTTTTCCAATTTTTCCGAGAGAACTCAGAGATACCGATTCTTTCAGCTTATTAAGGACATCTCACACGAGCAACTTATCCGATATACACAAATAGATTATGACCGCGAAATTGCTATTATTGCAGAGGTTACAGAAAACGGGAAACAAATGATGGCTGGAGTGGTCAGATTGATCGCTGACCAGTACAATGAGACCGCTGAGTTCGCTATTGTTATTGCCGATCCATGGCAAAATCAGGGACTTGGAAATAAGTTCACCGATTATATTTGTAAGATCGCCAAGGCAAGAGGAATTCAGAAGATCTATGCAAACATATTAGCTAATAATCATATAATGCTGCACATGTTTAGAGAGCGCGGATTCAACATGATAAAGGTTGAAGACAGCTTTTATGCGGAACTGATCATCAACGAACCCAAATAAGGTATTATCAGATTGATTTGATACGACTGGGAGAAGGTTCTGTTACTGCCCCCCTATTTTTTATTAGCACTTCTTTAATAGCACTGTCTTGTTAAGAAATACCTTTGGTCTCTCAATAGCTGTAAGGCCAGCATCCTGGGCTTTTTTGGCAGTATCTTCAAACGCTGCTTTTGAAACATGAAATGGTGGTTCTACTATGAGAACTTGTCCGTTGGGTTTTAGTATCGTTCTTATCTCATTAAAAAATGTTTCTATATTCGGAATTTCATGAACCATGTAGAACAATAGCACAAAATCAACATTCTCCGACACGCCTATTTTATTCTCTTCGCACCTATGTAGTATGATGCGTTTCTCAAGTTCAGTTCCCTTAATCTTGTCTTTTAGTTTCTGAAGCATCCCTTCCTGCAGATCAGAAGCAATAACCCTACCTGAGTTGCCAACCATTTGAGCCATGTCAATAGAGAAAAAACCTGGACCACAGCCCAAATCCAAAACTGTCATCCCTACTTCGATATATGGACTCAGTATTTTCTTAGGGTTTTGCAACCATCTTCGAATTCTACTATCAAGACTATCTGCTTTTTCAACCGGGCATACACGATTATTTCTATCACTCACTGTATATTTTTCCTTTTAAGGGCTAATATCGAAATCAATTGCGCAGTTCGAAGTATAATATCCTTTTATCTTCGCCTAATAACATTTCACTTATAGCTTTCTTTTGCAGTAATTATATACATTTCTTTGAATTTCATCTGTAATTGCATGTCAATAAAAACAATGTCATGCTAAAGCTTCGGCTGGACAAATCGGTCGATGCTGTAGATGGTTTTACTCGCAACGACAACGGAAAAAATCGGTTCGATCTGTGCAGATCAGTGTGCTATTCCTTTTCATATTTTGAGCTTTCAAAAAGAACCTTGCGAATGGTTTCCGAAGGCATCCTTCGCAAGGTTTCGTTTAAAGGGATTTGTATATCGCTGCAGAATAATACCCGCGATGATGAAGACCAGCCCAATAATGGTTGAAAAAAGAATTTTTTCTCCTACAACAACGCTCACCACCAAGAGAGAAAGAAACGGTGTGATATATATGAAATTACTTACTTGGGCAGTTGTTTTTGCATACTTGAGCGCACTGAGCCACACAATAAAAGTCAAACCCATTTCAAAAAAACCTACATAAGCAGAACCGAGAATGCCTTTGATGTTTGGCAGAGAAAATCCAACGAAAGTTGAACGGACAATGATAAGAATAATACTAAAAACCAGCCCGAAGCAGAAACTCATAAAAAGCTTAACTACGACATCATGCCTATCTTTGAGATTAAAAATCCAGAACAATGCCCAGATCACAGCGCTACTAAGAGGAAGCATGTCACCTTTGATATTCGAAAAACTCAAACTCTCAAAATTTCCTCGAGTAGCAATGATAATAACTCCGAAAAAACTTATAATGATCGCAATAATACTAAGGAGATTTATCTTTTGCTTAAGCAGAGGAATGGACAGAAGCACCAGCATCAGGGGCCATGTATAATTGAGCGTAATTGCTTCCTGGGCTGGTAGAATCGAATATGCCTTGAAAAGTACAACATAATAAAGAAAAGGATTAAGAAATCCGAGAAGTGCAGCAAAAACAAAATCCTTGGATGAATAGGTTCTAAGGAGATGCAGTTTTTTTCTAACAAGTAACACAACAAAAATAATAAGTGTTGAGAAAAATGAGGCGTACAGAAGCAGTTCGAGGTAATGAACATGACGCAGACTGATCTTGAAGGCGGATGCAACAGTTGACCAGAGTATTACTGCAAGGATCGCAAAAGAATATGCTTTTCTCTGGTTATCCATAGATGGTTATTTTGAAGTTTTCAGAATGCTCCCGACTTCTTTATTTTTAAGATGACGCCACTCGCCTTTTGGCAGTTTTCCAATGTTGACCTCGCCGATCTGCACACGTTTTAGTTCAAGCACAGAACTCCCAACTGCTTTGAGCATTCGTCGTATCTGCTGATTTCTTCCTTCATAGATCACCATTCGGAGTTTTGTAATATTTTGAGATTTGTTATAACTTTTTATGAAGACTTTTGCGGGAAGAGTTTTTCCGTCATCAAGCTGAACTCCTTCCCGAAGATCTCTTAGTTGCCGGAAGTAAATCCGTCCCTTAGCTTTCACAAGATAGGTTTTGGGAAGTTTCTTGCTCGGATGTGTGATCTTTTGAGCGAAATCTCCGTCATTAGTGAGAAGTAATAATCCCTCAGAATTTTTATCAAGACGACCGATTGGGAAGACATGTTCCTTAAAATCCGGAAGCAGATCAAATACGGTCTGGCGATCAAAAGGATCGCCACTCGTTACGAGATAGCCTGCGGGTTTGTTCATGATCAGGTATATTTTATTTGAGGAATAACGAAGTTTTTTATTTTTGTATTCCACTATATCATTCTGCAGATCGATATCAGTTGCGAGGTCTCTAATAATTTTCCCATTCACACGTATTTTACTGTCCAGCACAAGCTGTTCGCAGGAGCGCCTGGAGCCAAGTCCTGCCTGTGCAAGAAATTTATTGATCCTCATTTCCTACCATTTCTCGATCGTGTTTGAAAGGATTGCATCACAGAGTTTGTAGATGATGGATTTCTGGGCATCCTCTTCAGAAAAAAGCTCGATCCCCTGTCCGTCTTCCTCTTCTGCTGCCGTACCTGTCCCATAAAGTGCAGAGAGACTCATATTATTATTCTGCCAGATCACCTCATCCCGCACCATATCCTTTGCTTCGATCTGAAAAACGATCGTAACCTTCCATTCAAGAGGATTCTCCTGCATGTCATAGGCATTAACTATCCTATGATAGGAGCGGACAGTCCCACGAATATCCATATCAGCATCATCACCCTGCACGTCGAGGCGGTTGTCTTCTATGAAAGCTTCGGTCAGATATTCTGTGACAAGCCCGGGCAACTCGTATTGCTCGGTATCATTATCAAATTCTGCTATCATAACCGTCTTCAGATGCGGATTTGAGCGTGTGTAAAAAGAGTAATGTCCGCAACCAAGGATGCATAGAAAAATTATTGAGATCAAAAAATATTTTTTCATCATAGGAACCTTCTTGAATAAGAAAGTGCTGTCGCCATTTTCTGTGTCAAATAAAAAGAAATTTAACCACGAATTAACACGAAAAGAAATTAAGAAAATGGGAATGCGAAAATTATGAAATAACATTTTTGATCCGCGTTTATTCGTGAAAATCCTTGAGCTATTAATTTGAAAATGGAAATTTTATAATAAAAAGTTTGACTACAATTTCTTCAATTGTACTTTATTTATTGGAGGCAAACCAAATGGCAAAAGATGAAATATTAACCTTGGGTGAAGCTGCAAAATTTTTAGATATGTCACCGGAAACACTGGTGAACTTAGTTTCTTTGAAACAACTCAAAGGGATCAAAGTCGGTAATCAGTGGCGTTTTATCAAAGATGATATTGAAGCGTGGAAAGACACTCAGGATAAACCAAATGTTGAGAAGATCGCTCTGGAAAACGTGGTTAGCAGATTTTTCTCGTTCATAAACTCAGATTTTATTCTTAGAGACCTGAATGCAAAACACCGCTTTGAAGTGCTCGCATCAATGTCACAATTTGCTAAGGAAAACAGCGTATGCTCCAAGCAAAGCTGGCTCTTTGATATGCTTAGCAAGCGTGAACGTTTGCTTTCCACAGGTATTGGAAGCGGCGTTGCTTTTCTGCATCCACGAAGCGTTCACACTGATAAAATCAATTTTTCCGCAGTTCTTCTCGGCATTTCAAGAGACGGTCTTGATTTCCGCTCTCTGGACAGAACACCGGTCAATCTGTTCTTTCTACTACTATTGAAGACTGAGCAGCAGCACCTTTTCGCACTTTCCTATTTAAGCCAACTTTTCAGAGACGATCATCTCAAAGAAAAAATTGTACAAGCTCCTGACAATAAAACGATTCTCGATCTTCTCAAATTACAGGTTGGTTAAATTATAAAATTGTGCTATCTCAGTTCGAGAAAACCGAAACAAAATTTATATATAACCACAGAGAGCACAGAGAACACAGAGAAATTAGAAAAAGATTTTTTTGCTGGAAAAATTATTAGATGTTTCATTCCAAATTATTAGGTTTTGATTTCCGATTAGTGAAAGAAATTGAAGATGGAATTGATAAATTTTTATTACAAACCTCTGCCTACAAAGATGAACCTGCTGTTAACTGAAACAGTCTGGTTCTCTCTGTGATCTCTGCTTGTCTCGGAAAAATGTAATGAAGACGGATGTTCTCAGTAGTTTAGAAAAAAATGAATAATGGAAAGATTCGAAAAGTGGTTTATAAAAAATGGTGGGCCCAAGAGGGATCGAACCTCTCACCGCCCGGTTATGAGCCGGGAGCTCTACCAACTGAGCTATGGGCCCTGATAGAATGGTAAGGTATTTGTTCATCATGTAAGGGATAACCTGTCAAGTTTTACACAAAATCATGAAACACTTTGAATTAGTATCAGATTATGCTCCTCGAGGCGACCAACCTCAAGCAATTGAGGAACTTACAAAAAATATCAAAAGGAACATTCCCTTCCAGACACTTCTCGGCGTGACTGGTTCGGGTAAAACTTTCACCATCGCAAATGTAATCAAAAATGTAGAAAAACCAGTGCTTATCATTTCCCATAATAAAACCCTCGCAGCACAGCTCTTTGGTGAGATGAAACAGCTTTTCCCAAAGAATGCAGTCGAATATTTTGTGAGTTATTATGATTACTATCAGCCGGAAGCATACCTGCCTGTGAGCGACACCTATATTGAAAAAGATGCGGATATCAACGAGCAGATAGATAAACTCCGCCTGCGTGCAACAATGTCTTTGATGGAGCGTCGGGATGTCATTATTGTTGCGAGTGTATCGTGTATTTATGGATTGGGTATGCCCGAGCAATATCGGGAATCGCTCATCGATCTGAAAGTCGGACAGGAGCTGGAAAGGGATGAGCTTCTTCGAAAGCTGGTGGATATTTATTATGCACGAAATGATTTTGAATTTCAGCGAGGAACATTTCGTGTGCGTGGCGATGTCGTGGAAATTTATCCTGCATATCTCGAAAATTCTATCAGAGTTGAGTTTGATTTCAATGAGATCACGAAATTATATCGCATCAATCCTCTAACCGGTGAAATTCTGGAAGAGCTTGACGAGTATGCAGTGTATCCTGCAAGGCATTTCATTACCTCTCCGGAAAATCTTGAAAAAGCACTTGGCAATATCAAAAATGAGATGGAAGAGCGGGTGAAGTTTTTCAAAGATAAAAATATGTGGATCGAAGCACAGCGAATCCAGCAGAGAACAAGTTTTGACCTCGAAATGCTACGAGAAGTAGGATATGTATCCGGCATTGAGAATTATTCACGGCATCTTTCAGGAAGAAAACAAGGAGAGCGTCCTGCCTGCCTGCTGGATTATTTTCCGGATGATTATCTTATGATAATTGATGAATCTCATGCTTCGATCCCACAAGTTCATGCCATGTTTGGAGGAGACTTCTCACGAAAAAAAGCGTTGGTAGATAATGGATTTCGCCTGCCCTCTGCTTATGATAATCGTCCTTTGAAATTCCCTGAATTTGAGAAAATGATGAGCCAGGTTGTGTTTATGTCTGCCACTCCTGCTGCCTATGAGCTTGATAAATCACAGGGAGTGATCGTTGAGCAGATAGTGCGTCCCACTGGTCTTATCGATCCTGAGATCGAGCTTAAAAAATCAGAATTCCAGGTTGATGATCTGCTCGAACAAATCCAAAAGCTCGTAGAGAAAAAGCAGCGCGTGCTCGTGACAACCCTTACAAAAAAAATGGCAGAAGATCTTACGAACTATGTGTCACAAATCGGGGTGAGGGCAAAGTATCTGCACAGCGGAGTGCATACGCTGGATAGAATTGAGATCATCAGGGATTTACGGTTGGGAGAGTTCGATGTGCTTATTGGCGTAAACCTGCTGCGGGAAGGGCTCGATCTGCCCGAAGTTGCACTAGTTGCAATTCTTGATGCTGATAAAGCTGGATTTCTACGCTCATCTCGCTCGCTCATTCAAACCGCAGGACGTGCTGCGCGCCATATTGACGGCAAGGTTATTTTTTATGCTGATAAAGTATCTGAAGCAATGAAGTATGCGATCAGTGAAACGAACCGCCGCAGAAAGATCCAGAAAGAGTATAATAAAAAGCACAATATCACACCCGAATCGATCATCAAAACCATCGAAAGCATCATGCAGTCCACCTCTGTTGCCGAATTCAAAAAAGAGCAGAAAAAAGGTTTCGGTGCTGAAGAACAGAAAAAACTTGATTTCAAAAAGTATCTAACAATAAATAACAAAGAAGACGCTATCGAATTGCTGACAAGAGAAATGAACCGTCTGGCAAGGGATTTGCGCTTCGAAGAAGCTGCCGAGATCCGCGACAGGATACTCGAACTGAAAGAAATGTAATGAGGTTTGTATGGATGAAAGAATAACAGATCCTGAAATGATGGATGACGATGTTACTTATGATACCACACTACGTCCGAAAACACTGAAGGATTTTGTCGGACAGGAAAAAATAAAAGAGATCTTATCTATCACGATCCAGGCGTGCAAGCAACGCAATGAGCCGATTGACCATATACTTTTTTACGGTCCTCCGGGTCTCGGAAAAACCACGCTTTCTATTATTATTGCAAATGAGCTGAATACCGAACTCAAAACCACATCAGGTCCAGCAATAGAGAAGCCGTCCGATCTGGCGGGTATTCTGACAAATCTCAGCGCAAAGGATGTCTTTTTTATTGATGAGATACATCGGCTCAATCATGTTGTGGAGGAATACCTCTATCCTGCGATCGAAGATTTCAATCTTGAGATCATCATCGATCAGGGACCGAGTGCGAGAACACTGCGTCTGATCCTCGAGCCATTTACGCTTGTAGGTTCAACCACGCGTGCCGGATTGATCACTTCACCGCTTCGCAGCAGGTTTGGACTTGTGCTTCGGCTTGATTATTATGACACAAAAGAGATTTTTAAGATAGTGCTGCGTTCTGCAAAATTGTTGGGTGTCGAAATCAAGAAGGATGGGGCACAGGAAATTGCATGCCGTTCCCGCGGCACTCCAAGAATTGCAAACCGTCTTCTTCGACGTGTTCGTGATTACGCACAGATAAGAGGGGATGGCGTAATCACAAAAGAGATTGCTGATGCTGCACTGAAAATGCTTGAAGTCGATGAGTTAGGATTGGATGAGATGGACAAGAAACTTATCCAAACGATCATTGAGTTTTACCAGGGCGGACCGGTTGGGCTGAAAACAATTTCCATGGCAATTGGTGAAGATCCGGGCACGATAGAGGAAATATACGAACCATATTTACTGCAAAAAGGATTTCTGAAACGAACCCTTCGCGGCAGAGAAGTCACAGAAAAAGCATACAAGCATTTTGGTCTCGATTCGACAGGAAAACAGATAAAGAAGCAAAGCGAACTATTTGAGAAGAGTTAAATTAGGAGTTTAGATGTTGAAAGAAGTGAAATGCCGAAAATTTTCGGTAAAAAGTATTGTTATTTTATCGGCATTACTGCTTATTGCAGTATGTTCTTATGCACAAGCGCCTGAATGGGAATGGGCAACACAAGCAGGGGGAATTGGTTGGGATGAAGGATGCTCGATCACAATAGATAATGCAGGGAACACTTATGTGACAGGATGTTTTGAAGATACGGTATCCTTTGGTACATTTTCTCTTACTAGTAGTGGGTCAGCTGATATTTTTGTTGCAAAGATGAATGTTGATGGAACCTGGCAATGGGCAACAAAAGCAGGCGGGACTGCTAGGGATGGAGGTAATGGCATAAAAATTGATGATTTGGGCAATATATATGTTACAGGATATTTTAAAGATACAGTATTATTTGGTTCTTATTCAATTACTAGTTATGGCGGTACAGATATTTTTGTTGCTAAGATGGATTCGACAGGAAATTGGTTATGGACAACGAGTGCTGGTGGTTCCGGGAATGATTGTGGTTATGATATCACAATAGATAGTGCAAGGAATAGCTATGTGATTGGATATTTTAAAGGAAATGCATCTTTTGGATCAAATACTCTCATCAGTAACGGATATCAGGATATATTTGTAGCAAAGACGGATATGGATGGGAACTGGCAATGGGCAACAAAAGCTGGGGCAGAAGTGGTTTTATTTGAAGATGATGTTGGATATGGAATAACAAACGATATATTTGGTAACTGTTATGTAACCGGTAATTTTTCTAGTACTGCAACCTTTGGTTCCCATTTCATTATCAGCAACGGAAACACTGATATTTTTGTAGCAAAGATAAATGCAGATGGAAATTGGTGTTGGGCAAAAACGGCTGGTGGAACTTCATACGACAGGGGATTTAGCATCACAATTGATGATAATGAAAACTGCTATTTGACTGGATGCTTTATATTTTTAGCAACATTTGGTTCCTATTGTCTTACGGGTAATGGTGATCACGACATTTTTGTTGCGAAAATTGATGAAAATGGTAATTGGCAGTGGGCAAATAAAGCCGGTGGTGATAGTTGGGATGTAGGACTCGGGATAACAATAGACAATACCGGGTGCTGTTATGTTACTGGACATTTCAAGGATTCCGCAACATTTGGTTCCAATTCTATTAATAGCAGTGGCAATTCAGATATTTTTATTGCAAAAACGGATGCATATGGTAATTGGTTATGGGCAACTAAAGCTGGTGGAAGTAGTTATGATATTGGCTATGCAATCGCAATAGATGATGCTGGGAACAGTTATGTGACAGGATGTTTTATGGATACAGCGACCTTTGGTTCCGATTCTCTTTCCGGTAGTGGAGGTCCTGATATTTTTGTAGCCAAGCTGGGAAATGAGACTTCAGTTGAAAACGAAATAATTCCAATAAAAATGGAGCTTTCAAATTATCCAAATCCCTTCAATACAAATACAGTCATTAGTTATACTCTTAAAAAAGAAAATGAGGTTCGTTTAGAAATTTATAATCTCAAAGGGCAATTGGTAGAGACATTACTCAAAGGAAACATTCAGGCAGGAGATCACGCTGTTGAATGGGATTGCCAAAATATTCCCACGGGTATTTATTTCCTCAAGATGAGAGCAGGAAATGACGAAAGCGTCCGGAAGCTGGTTTTGTTGAGATAATTTATTACATACAAATTTGATTGAGAACCTTCAGTCTTCTTCACGACTAGTCGGGACGGATACGCCCAGACAAGGGCGAATGATCGATTTATCCGCCCACCGGCGGAATGACCTTCGCAATGGTTTTCAGGGCACTTGAGACATGTCCGCTGCGCCGTAGTTCCGTGGATGAAGGCGAGTCGGAGAGCATGTCTTAAGTGACTGCTACTAATCAAATTACTTGTCACAAGCTCTTAATCCAGTCTTCATCAGATAAATAATGATTTACCAAAGCAGACTTATGACAAGAAATTCGTGTCTCCATCCCCGACGGGATGAACCTGTCGCTGCCCAAAAGCTAATTAGAGGTGTTGAGCTCTTAACCTTACAACCTTCAAGCTTTTAAACTTTCAAACCCATTTTCTTAAATCCTTGACGGGCAATTTGACATTTTAAAAATCCATCACTATTATATATAAAATCAATTATAAGGAGAGCTCATTCGTTATGATCAAAGTTCAAAATCTTACAAAGGATTACAGACATTTGCGTGCTTCCGGATTTCAGGATGAACCAGTAGAAATTGATTGGAAAAATCCTGATATTATTCTGGATATTCATTCGTTAAGCGGTTCTGAATATGTATGCAGATTCATCACAAAAGATGACAAGCAGGTCTATGCAAAGCAGGACGATTCCGACCAGGTGTATATTGTCTCAACGTATCTTGTAGAAAGATTCAAGAAGAAATATTTGGATTATCAGAAAACACAATAATAGAAAGATTCTAAAATATTAAAAGACCTTTGAGCTTTGCCCAAAGGTCTTTTTTTTACGAACGAGTCATATTTTATATTTAACGAACCATAAACAGAATAACTCCAACTATTCCACGAGCCACGCCTATTGATGATGCAAAGATGTAAAACCAATTCGCGTCAGGCAAAAGCACATAAGTCAAACCCATGACCACTGCCACTATAATACCTTCATAGCTATTGGATTTATGCAATAGTGACAATTCTCGTTCGTCCGGAGTATGATTTAACGACACCATTATCATGACGATCAAAAATGGTATGAAGCCAATAATAACTCCATAAATATCAAACTTCAAACATGCAAAATATGTAAGGATCCCGGAAAAAAACTGGACTATAAACATAAGCATATTATTTCCTTTAATTTTCATTTTTATTCTCCTTGTTTAAATAAAAAATTTCTTCAACTGTTGTGTTAAAAAACTCAGCAATTTTTAATGCTGAATGAACTGAGGGAACAAATTTCCCTCTTTCGATGGAATGAATAGTCTGCCTGCTCAATTCAACCGATTTTCCGAGCTCATCTTGAGTGATATCAAGTTTTGCTCTCCATACCTTCAGATGATTTCCTATTTTCATCTTTATCTCCATTTTTTCTAAAAGATAAGTGGGATTTATATTATGTCAAGTTTAATTTACATTTTGTAATACATAGTAGATTTTATTACCTCCAATGTCGGGTAAAATTAATTTTCTGGTTACAAAACCAATCCCACCTTCTGTCACTAAGCCCCAACCCCCTCTTCTGGCTACCAAGCCCATGCTTGGTAGCCCATATGTTTGTTTTTGCGTTACCAAGCAGGGCTTGGTAACGAGAGTATTGGTAGTTGGATACTAAGAACTGCTTGTAGCCCCTACCTCCCACGTGCGTATCAAGTCCGCCAGCTGGTGAATGGATACGAGAGGAATAGGGAAAGGCAAACTTCTTGACAGAAAATAAGCGATTACCCTGAAAAAAAGTATACAGAATTATTATGAAAACTAAACTAAGAAATAAGGCAGTTAGTATCACAACTGGTTTTTCCGCAGCATTTTGCCAAATAACATCACCGGCAAATATAATTTTTGTCTTAATTGTACTATTAATGTGTTACGGTTGTTGTAAATCAACCTCGCCTGATGAAAAGCCAATGAGCACAATTGAAATTTTACAAAATGGGTCGATCCGGGAAACCTTTATCGTGACTGAAGAAAATGATGGAGATATTTATCCAATATATGATAGCAAACTACAAATCGGAGAAGTCGAAATCGATTATGTTGAACATTCAATTCAACCAGGCGTAGATCCACACATATATTTTTTTTCCGTTGCACGAAAAAACCTGTCATACTCACTATTTAATTCTATAGAACTCTTTGATACATTAAGGATCGATTATCAACTCGATTTTGATGCAATTAATGATAGTTTAATTTGCGGCACAATGTACCAGCTTGATTTTGGATATGTTCGAGATGCCCGGTTTTCTGTATGGCTGGATTCGGTTTTTGTCGATTCGCTTTTTACCGACAGTCTCGGAAGATTCGAAACCGATCTGGAACCGGATAACTACATTTTGAGAACTACAGCAATTGGAGTCCCTGAGATTGAATTTCTTCTAATAGAAGGATATGCAGATTATTATGTTTATTATTATATATATGCCGAGAAACCAAATATCTATCTTTATCCTGAAACCGAAATCGAATTTGATGTGAGTATTTCATTTCCCCGAACCGGTGAGGTCGTCACTTCCATACCTGAATATCCCGATCAGTGGAAAAATATAAAGATCGAACCCAATGGCACGATCGATGGGCAATATAAATTTTTGTTTTATGAGAGCATACAGCCAAATTTTTTCCAAAGGACAAAGGGATGGATCGTGGAAGGTGAAAATCTCGAAGCTTTTTTCAGGAATAATTTGCAGAAGTCCGGTTTTATACAAACTGAGATCGATGATTTTATTGAGTACTGGATCCCAATCTTAAAGGATTCAAAATATTTCGCGATATATCCTCAATACAACGAGCAGCTCGATCCTCTCATCCAGCTCAATTTTTCAAAACAACCCGACAGCATCTTACGATTGACCTATGTGATCGAGAAACTGAGTTCAAATAAAATTAAGTTAGAAGAACCTGAAATTCTGCCCTTCGAACGAGCAGGTTTTGTTGTTGCTGAGTGGGGTGTGGTATTTGATAGAGATAAATAGATTGACCACACCGAAACAGACTTTTTCCGCACTTTGTTCTCAAATTCAACATGGGGATCATTGAAAGTGCAACAAAGACGAGTCGTGTATTATTTCCCCGCAACATTTTTGCTGTTAGTCCCACGCCAATGAACTATTTAAAGAGGAAAATAATCACCAAAGTAAAATAAATGGAAAATCATAACAACGCAAAAAAGCAGAGACAAAAACTGATAATGAGAAGACTCCATCATACTTTGACGTATGCCGGTTCGTCTGTTGTCCTTTATGTAGGTTATCCAATAATCGGCTACTTCATTGTATCAATAATTCTAACGGTTACCGCAATTATTTATACTCCTTATCTGATCAAAACACTTATTGAATTAAAAAAGTGGAAATGGATCGTAACTTTCGGAATTATGGTTGTTGTCCCGATGATCCTGGTGTATGTAATTTCATATAAAAGCATCTTTAAAACGATCCTTTCATTTATCCCATTACTTATGTTTTATATATTTTGCTGGATTTTAAGATTCAGTATTCCTGATTGGATCGAGAAAATAGAATATTCAGAAATGAATTTTGATGAATGATAAATAGAACAATGGTGTTAATGGAAAAATTTCGACCTTTGCCACTAAGTCACTAAGACACAAATTACATTCAACTCCCTTTACTTCTTGGGCTGCTAAGCCATTCTCACTTTTCTGGCTGGCTAAGTCATGATTATTTCTCTCTCTGTGTTCTCTGTGGTTATATTATTTATTCTGTTCCAAAGTTGAACTTGGTACAAGTAGGAAAAATGGAGCAAATTTCTTGACAGGAAATACAAATAGATGAGTTAAATTTAAAATATGAATAATATCCTAAATTAGGAAAAAGTTCGTATACATTCTTGAACCGAGAGCACTTGTCCTACAATCTGGCGGATCCGCGAACTTGTTCGGGGATACACACATTCGTTGAAATTAATTTAATCTTACGAACTACTTGTTCGTAATACAAAACAAAGGAGTAAACATGAAGAAGAATTTGAGTTGGATTATAATTATAATTGTTATTCTTTTTTTCGTGGGATGTAATATTTTCCATTCTGATAACAACAACCAACAGAATAGTGATTTTAAATACCCCCTTTCCATTGGAAACAGTTGGCAATACGAAAAACTCTTTACATTAGATTTTGACTCATTAGCAACTTATAATGGTTTATCTGATACGACATATTACTCATCTGGTTTAGTAGAAATTATTGATAATGAAGTAATTTTTGATACTCTGGATGCCTATAATTTCGAGACAACTATTGACGAGGATGGTAATATTTTTACAGGAAATGAATATTACAATACAGAAGATAATTCATTAATTTCTTACGGTTATATACATCCACAAATGATGACTCCAAAAGTTGAACAAGAATATGCATACATTATGTTTAAAAATAAGAAATTCATTAATGTAACAGAAATTATTAATTGGATTGAAAAGGGATATTATGGTAACGAGTATTCTAAAGAAGACAGTATCATTTTTGATCCAGTGAAATCTTTAGATTATCCTTTAGAAGAAGGAAAGCAATGGATTTATAGAACTGAAACTTATGATGGTGAACCTTGGAGAATAGATAAAAAAATATTAGAGTGGGTAGAAATTGAAGTTTATGCAGGTAAATTTAATTGCTGGAAAATTCAATGGTTTAATGAAGTTTTTGAAGATATACTTATGTTTGACTATATTTCTGAAGAAGGCCTAATAAAGCGTTCAATTGGATTTAATGGTATAGAATGTTACGATGCAGGTGGCATTTTTTTAGGATATATGGATTGTATAGAAGAAACAACTCTAATCAATTATACAATAGAATGATTGTTAAGATTTAATATTCGTCGTTTAACATTGCTTCTGCGAGTAGGTTTTGTAGTTATTTCGTTTGTTTGCTTTTAGTTAACCTCGTACCCAAGTTCAACTTGGGTACGAGCAAACTAAACTCCAAACACCCGCCACCTGGCTACAAATTCCCTACCCCCTCTTCTGGGGGCTTACTAAGCTGTACAACTCACGCATAGGTTACATTTTAAACCGGGCGCATAGGTAACAACATTTTTCTTTTCTCATCGCCAAAATAATCTTGAGACGGCATTTCGTACGAAATGCAGTCTCAAGATTTTGAATGGTGTCTATTATTAGA